>NZ_BLKW01000004.1:1250430-1563038 GCF_010723305.1 Mycobacterium botniense
TGCGGAATGCGAAAGGGGTCAGGCTCGCGATAAAGGTCGAGGCTGGGCACCTTGTTCAGCACGACCCGCGGGTCGATACCTTCGGGATAGGGCTGACCGGAGAACACTTCGACGTGATGGCCGAGTTCGACCAACCCCTGACTGAGATGACGGACGTAGACCCCTTGCCCGCCACAGTGCGTCTTGCTGCGGTAGGAGAGCAGAGCGATCCGCATGCTCAGGACCGTTCCGCATCGGCATCGCGGGCAGACATCGTCGTGGAACCAGCACGAAGATCGGCACAGAGATGTCTGGACACGTGTCTGGACTATAATTTGACAAGCTACGTGATGCAACGCGCCGGGTGGTCTTCAGCGAGGCGTGGCAAGGGAACCTCACCCGGCGGTGTGTGAGCTAAATCAACCTCATGCTGTGACGCGCGTCATTGCATAGTCAATCTATTTTAGGCGAGTTTGACCTCGTTACTTGCTATTACTTGCTGTCGCTGCGCCGTGGAGCCACCCGTGCCGATTAACCTGCCAAATCTGGAATTCGCCTACGACCTGACGCTCGACGAGGTCCGTCGGCGCAGCGCTGTGCTGGAGGCAATCGGGGAGGGCTGGGATCCGATTCGGGCGCTAGCCGAGGAAGAGCAGGCGTACGCGATGCTGTATTCCAACCTCGACGCCGAGCAGCAGCGCTATTACGACGAGCTGGTCAGGGCCGGCGTGCTGCCGGATCGGGTGGCGGGCCATGCTGCCGATTGACCCGGATGCCGACAGGAGCCGGCGGGCCTGGGTAGCCTGCCCGAATTGCGACCACGGTGTGGGGTGTCAGGACTGCCTGCAGGGTCGCAATTGCCCGGCCCACTGGCAGTACCTGATCTCCAACCACGCCACCGTCGTGCATCTGCAGTGCCCGAGCTGCACGCATCTGTGGTCACTCGACACCAGGACGCGACGCCGGGTCGCCTGACGGGCTACCCGCGCCGGCCCACGGCGATACGGTGGCCGTATGCGCGCGTTGATCATCGTCGACGCCCAAAACGACTTCTGTGAGGGCGGCGCGTTGCCGGTGCCCGGCGGTTCCGCGGTGGTGCGCGCCATCAACAGCTATTTAGCCGCCGCGCCGGGCTATCAGCATGTCGTGGCCACGCAGGACTACCACAGAGATCCGGGTGACCACTTCTCCGAGACCCCGGACTACTCGACGTCCTGGCCGCCGCACTGCGTCGCCGGAACCCGGGGCGCGGAATTTCACCCCGATCTTGATACCCGCCCGATCGAAGCGGTCTTCAAAAAAGGCGCCTACAGCGCCGGCTACAGCGGGTTCGAGGGCGTCGATGCGCAGGGCACCCCGCTACTCGAGTGGCTGCGCCAACGCGGGGTCGACGAGGTCGACGTGGTCGGCCTCGCTACCGACCACTGTGTGCGCGCAACGGCCGAGGACGCCGCGCGCGCAGGGTTTGTCACCCGGGTGCTGCTGGGTCTGACGGCCGGTGTGACACCGAAATCCACGGCAGCCGCGCTCGAGCAGATGCGCAGCGCCGGCATCGCATTGGTCGACACCGGGTGATGGCGCCACGGGATCCCGGTCTGCCCGCGGCGGTCGACCCATTGCCGCAGGCGGCAGCAACACACCGGTATACCCGGCCGCGGTCCGGTTCAGCCGCACTGGTTCTCATCGATGTCCAACGTGATACCTACGCCGAGGATGGTGCGCTCCCAGTCGAGGGAACGCGCGAAGCCATTCCGGCGATGGCCAGATTGGCACAGGCGTTCCGCGCACGCGGTTCGCCAATCGTGCACGTCGTGCGCCTGTACCGGCCGGACGGCTCGAATGTGGAGCTGGTGCGCCGCGAGGCGATCGAGCGGGGAGCGCGCATGCTCGCGCCGGGCAGTGCGGGCTCACAGATCGCACCGGAGTTATTGCCCAACGCGGTCACGCTGGACCATCAGTTGCTGCTGGCCGGTGGTTTCCAGCAGATCGGCCCACGCGAGCACGTGATGTACAAGCCCCGCTGGGGCGCCTTCTACCAGACCAAGCTCGAATCGTACTTACGTGAAAATAGCTGTGACACAGTTGTCTTCGGGGGATGCAACTTCCCCAACTGTCCCCGCGCGTCGATCTATGAGGCATCCGAGCGTGATTTTCGGATTCTCGTGGTTTCCGACGCCGTGTCGGGACTGGACGACCGGGGCATCGAAGAATGCCGCCGAATAGGGGTCTCGGTGTGCGAGCTATCCGCGACACTGCACTGGCTGGCCGGCGGCCCACGGGCGAGCACCAACGTCGACGACGCCGCCCAGGGCCCCGGGTAGCCGGCGGGCGGCGACGCTCGCCCGTGGGCCGCCGGCACTCGCCGTCGCGCCGCGCGGCGGCGCCGGATCGGTAAGCTCGTCGCGACAGTCTCGTGCTGAGTGCCCCATGCGCAGCGGCTGCTGCGCGGGCCAGCAAAGGCGACGCCACACCCACTGTGAATACCGGCCACGATTGAACCAAGATTGACAGCGTCATGCTCGACAAACCGTTCGGACGGCGGACGCTGCTGCGCGGTGCCGGTGTGCTCGGCGCGGCGTCGCTGGCGACGTGGTCTGCTGGATGCGGCGCCGGCGACGATGCACTGACATTTTTCTTCGCGGCAAATCCGGAAGAGGCCGACGTTAGGCTGCGGATCATCGACGCGTTCGAGCGCCGCCACCCTGGGATCAAGGTGCGGGCGGTGTTGTCCGGGCCGGATCCCTTCCAGCAGATGTCGACGTTTTGTGCCGGGGGCAGATGCCCGGACGTGCTGATGGCGTGGGAATTCAGCTACGCCGAATTGGCTGACCGGGGGGTGCTCTTGGACCTCGATACCCTGCTAGCCCGCGATCCCGGTTTCGCGGCCGAACTCAAAGCCGACAGCATTCCCCCGCTGTATGAGACCTTCACGTTCAACGGTGGCCAGTATGCGTTCCCGGAGCAGTGGTCGGGGAACTTCTTGTTCTACAACAAGCAGCTGTTCGCCGAGGCCGGGGTGGATCCACCGCCCAGCCGGTGGCAGCAGCCGTGGAGCTTCGGTGAATTCCTCGATGCCGCCCGCGCTCTCACCAAGCGCGACCGGTCCGGACGGGTCAGTCAGTGGGGGTTCGTCGACACCTGGGTCGCTTGTTACTCGGCGGGGCTGTTCGGCATGAACAACGGGGTGCCGTGGTCCACCCCGCGGCTAAACCCCACTCATCTCAATTTCGACAACGCGGCGTTTCTCGAGGGTGTTCAGTTCTACGCCGACTTGGCGACCCGATACAAAGTCGCGCCCACCGCATCCGAAACACAGTCGATGTCGACCATGGACCTGTTCTCGTCGGGCCGGGCGGCGATGGCGCTTGCCGGGCACTGGCGATATCAGACCTTTGACCGGGCAGAGGGTCTGGATTTCGACCTCACCATTTTGCCGACCGGCCCCAAGTGCCGGGCCGCGCGCTCCAATATCGGCACCACGGGGCTGGCCATCGCAGCCAGCAGCCGACGCAAGCAGCAGGCCTGGGAGTTCGTGAAGTTCGTCACCGGACCCGTCGGGCAGGCCTTGATCGGCGGATCCGGGCTTTTTGTGCCGGTGCTGCGCTCTGCGATCGAATCGGCCGGCTTTGCCGAGGCGCACCGCCGCATCGCCAACCTCGCGGTGCTGACCGGCGGGCCCGCCCATTCCGAAGGGCTGCCGATCACCCCGGCGTGGGAAAAGATCAACGCGCTGATGGATCGTAACTTCGGACCCGTTCTGCGTGGCACGCGGCCGGCGACATCGTTGGCCGACGGACTGACGCACCAAGCCGACGAGGTATTGCGCAGTCCATGAGCACCGTTGATCAGCCGATCCACGCCGCCGAGCGACCGTCGCAACGACGGGCCCGGGCTGGTTATCTGTTCATCGCACCCAACCTGGCCGCGGTGGCGGTGTTCATGCTGTTCCCGCTGGGATTTTCGCTCTATATGAGTTTCCAGGAATGGGACCTGTTCAGACCCGCGAGGTTTGTTGGCCTGGCGAACTTCCACAACCTCTTTACCGCTGACCCGCTTTTCCCCATCGCGATGCGTAACACGGTGGTGTTCACCATCGGGACGATCGTGCCGACCGTGGTGATCAGCCTGGTGGTCGCCGGGGTACTGAACCGGAAAGTCAAAGGTATCGGCATTTTCCGAACCATCGTGTTTTTGCCGCTGGCGGTGTCGTCGGTGGTCATGGCGGTCGTGTGGCAGTTCGTGTTCAACACCGATAACGGGCTGCTCAACATCATGCTGGGTTGGATCGGGATCCGCCCGATCCCGTGGCTGATCGACCCGAAATGGGCCATGGTGTCGTTGTGCCTGGTCAGTGTGTGGCGAAGCGTGCCGTTCGCCACCGTGGTCTTGCTGGCTGCGATGCAAGGGGTTCCGGAGAGTCTTTACGAGGCAGCAAAAATCGATGGCGCCGGGGAGATCCGGCGGTTCGTCTTCATCACCGTGCCGCTGATCCGGGGCGCTCTGTCGTTCGTGGTGGTGATCTCGATCATTCACGCGTTCCAGGCTTTTGATTTGGTGTATGTGCTGACCGGGCGCAACGGCGGTCCGGAGACCGGGACCTACGTGTTAGGTATCATGCTGTTCCAGAACGCGTTCGCCTTCTTGGAGTTCGGATACGCATCCGCGCTGGCGTGGGTGATGTTCGCCATTTTGCTCGTCTTGACCGTGTTGCAGCTGCGGCTGGCGCGCCGGAGCGCTTGGGAGGCCGATCGTGGGCTTGGTTGAACGAGTGACCAAATTCGGGATCGTTCGTGCCGCAGCGCTTTATCTCGGGCTGACCGCCATCGCGTGGTGCGCGTTATTCCCGATCCTGTGGGCGGTGTCGGGCTCGCTGAAGAAAGAGGGAGAAGTAACCGAACCGAGGCTGTTTCCCGCTCATCCGCGATGGTCGAACTACACCGAAGTGTTCACCCTGATGCCTTTCTGGCGGATGTTCCTCAACACCGTCGTGTATGCGGGATGCGTCACGGCCGGCCAGGTGTTCTTCTGTTCCTTGGCCGGATATGCCTTCGCGCGCCTGCAATTTCGTGGCCGCGATGTGTTGTTCATCGTGTACCTGGGCACCTTGATGGTGCCACTGACCGTGACGGTGATCCCGCAGTTCATCCTCATGCGGATCGCGGGGTGGGTGGACACCCCGTGGGCGATGATTGTGCCGGGATTGTTCGGCAGCGCGTTCGGCACTTATCTTATGCGCCAATTCTTCCGGACCCTGCCGGCCGAGCTCGAAGAGGCGGCGATCCTCGACGGCTGCTCACCGTGGCAGATTTACTGGCGGATCCTGTTGCCCCATGCGCAGCCAGCGGTCATGGTGCTTGCGGTGCTCACCTGGGTCAACGTGTGGAACGACTTTCTGTGGCCACTGCTGATGATTGAGCGTAAGAGCCTGGCCACGCTTACTCTCGGACTGGTGCGGCTGCAAGGTGAATACGTTGCCAGGTGGCCGGTCCTGATGGCCGCGTCGATGCTCATCCTGCTGCCGCTGGTCGTCGTGTACGCAGTCGCGCAACGGGCCTTCATCCGTGGTATCGCTGTCACCGGACTCGGTGGTTAGCTCCTGAAGAGAGTGGAGATTCCGACAGCATGGCGTCGGTAAGTTTCGAAGAGGCGACGCGGCAATACCCCGGCGCAAAGCGGCCTGCGGTGGACCACCTGGACTTGACAATCGGCGACGGCGAATTCGTCGTGCTGGTGGGTCCTTCCGGATGCGGCAAGACGACGTCACTGCGGATGGTGGCGGGATTGGAAACTCTGGACTCCGGACGTATCCGTATCGGTGAACGTGATGTCACCAATGTTGACCCCAAAGACCGTGATGTGGCGATGGTATTTCAGAACTACGCGCTTTACCCGCACATGACGGTGGCGCAGAACATGGGGTTCGCTTTGAAGGTAGCCAAGACACCGAAAGCGGAGATCCGTGAGCGGGTGCTTGATGCAGCGCGATTGCTTGACCTGCAACCATTCCTGGATCGCAAACCCAAGGATCTCTCCGGTGGGCAGCGCCAGCGGGTGGCGATGGGCCGCGCTATTGTCCGTCGCCCGCAGGTTTTCCTGATGGACGAGCCGCTGTCGAATCTCGATGCCAAGTTGCGGGTGCAAACCCGCGCTCAGATCGCCGCTCTGCAACGCCGGCTGGGCACCACCACCGTCTACGTCACCCATGACCAAGTCGAGGCAATGACTATGGGGGACCGCGTCGCGGTGCTGCGCGACGGTGTGCTGCAACAGTACGCAACACCGCGAGAGCTTTACCGAACCCCCGCTAATGTATTCGTCGCGGAGTTCATCGGCTCTCCGGCGATGAACCTTTTTACCCTTCCGATCGCCAACAGCTCAGTAGCGCTGGGAGACTGGCGGATTCCAGTGCCTCGCGAGGTCACCGACACTACCGGCGAAGTCGTCATCGGGATCCGGCCCGAACACTTCGAACTGGGCAGCCTCGGCGTGGAGATGGAGGTCGACGTGGTAGAGGAACTCGGTGCTGACGCGTACCTCTACGGCCGCATCACCGGGCCGGGCCCCGCACTTGACCGCCCCATCGTCGCCCGGGCCGACGGACACAACCCCCCGCAACGGGGCAGCCGGCTGCGCCTTAACCCGCAGCTCGGACACGTGCATTTCTTCGGGCGTGACGGCCGGCGGATCCGGTAGGCAGGCTGCCCTGTTGTCTATCAGCCGAACACTGAAAAGCCATTCGGTGAACAACAGGTGCTACAGATGACCATCGGGTTAACAGATTTCGCCTGAGCGTTGCGCCCGGTTCACAACGCGGATACTTCCTTGATACCGCCAGCAGCACGCCGACGTGTCGGGAGGTCCTCCCATGATGCGACCCGCCAGATCAGGACCCGCGGCGATGCCGTCCCGCGTAATCGAGTACGCTCGCCGGGGCCGGGATAACCAGCGACGGGAACCGCGTCGGCTACCCAGAACCTCCGCACGTCGTCGGCTGCAGCCGGCGACCACGACGACGTGTCCGATACACCCGGGGGACGCGGCCCAAGCTGGTGTCTTCGAAGGTCTGCTGCGAGCCGAAATGGCTGAACTGCGGCACATGGCGACAGTCATGACTCCGCGTTTGTCCGCGGCGAACGCCGCCGGCCAGCTACCCAACAACCTCGTGGAGCTGATCGTGCGCATGGAGGAAGTGAACCGGCTCCTTGCGGCGTTGCGGAGTCGGTTTCACCCTCAGCTGTCGGATGACGAACCCGCCGTTCCGGCGGGCTCTGCGGCCAATCCGGTTCGCTGTCCTGCGCATTGACTCGACAATTCCCGTGCGGCCACGATTTGCCGAGCCCGAAACCCCGGTGGCGTCGGGTACCGCATCACTTAATCCGGCACAATGCCGCCGGTGCCGCTAAGCTCACTCACGCAAGGGCCCAACCGGCATGTTTCGGTCGCAGCACTCAGCGCTGCGGTATGTTTTGGGCCGCAGGCATGGGAGCTCTGGCGATGCAGCCTCAGTGTGGGTCGGCCCGGTTGCAGCGACCGGGCGGACGGGGAACCGGGAAGACGTGGTGGGGGAGTTTCGGATGATTCAGTCCGCCGACTCAGGGCCCATCGCATTGCCGCGCGGTGGCGCCGGTAAGCAAGGGCGTGCGGTACGAGCTGGGGCCGGCAAAAGTGTGCCCTCTTCGCAGGAGACGCTTCGGGATCCCCGGGTTTCCCGCTTAGACCACCTGACAGAGCAGCCGCTCAACGCCGCCGACGTTGCCCAGGCAAGGCATTTCGAAGCGATGTTGCGCGCTGAGATCGCGCAATTGGAGCACCTGGCCAGGCAATGTGTCGACCGCAGGATGAAACCATCCCCGCGCGGCGCTGCCGATCACCGGCACGCCGAGGAACTCGCGCAGCTCCGTGCCCGGATCGGGGAGGCGCGCCGGCTGCTGGAGACGCTGCGGCGTCGTTTTCCCCCGTCGCAGACGCCGGCCGATCCCCGTCACGGGTCGACCCCGCCCCCATCCTGACATCCAGGCGGGTAGCAACACGGAGCCGCCGCGCGCCGAGTTGGCTCGGAGGTCGAGGAACGAGAGCAAGGCATGAGAGCCGCCGAGACCACTCACACGGTATTTCTCTGCGGGGATGTGATGACCGGCCGGGGGCTGGATCAGATACTGCCGCATCGGGGCAGTCCCGAGTTGCACGAGCCTGTGGTGACCGATGCCCGCACCTATGTGGCTCTTGCCGAGCAAACCAATGGCCCCATCGCGGTCCCCGTCGACTTCGCGTGGCCGTGGGGGGAAGCGGCGGCGTTACTCGATGAGGTCGCACCCGACGTGCGGCTGATCAATCTGGAAACCAGCATCACCGCCGACGGTGAATTCGCGCCCGGTAAAACTGTTCATTACCGGATGCACCCCGACAACATCGCCTGTCTGACGGTAATCCGACCGGATGCGGTCGCACTTGCCAATAACCACGTCATGGATTTCGGGATCCGTGGCCTGGCCGACACCTTACGGGCCCTTGACGAAGCCGGATTACGCGGCGTCGGCGCGGGCCTGACGGTCGAGGAGGCCGAGTGTCCTGCGGTTGTCGGCCTTCCCCATGGTCGGCGTGTCGTCATTGCCGCGCGTGGAACGGAGTCCAGCGGGATTCCGCACAGCTGGGCGGCGGGTATCAATCGGCCGGGAGTGGCCCTGCTGGCCGACCTGTCGGATCAGGCCGCCGACGAGATCACCGGCCGCGTCATGGCGCTCAAACAGCCCGGGGATATCGCGATCGTGTCGGTGCACTGGGGCTCCAATTGGGGCTATGGCGTCGAACCAGCTCAGAGACGTTTCGCCCACCGGCTAATCGACGCCGGAATCGATGTGGTGCACGGGCATTCGTCGCACCATCCGCGGCCGGTCGAAATCTACCGGGGCAAGCTCATCGTGTACGGCTGTGGGGACCTGATCGATGATTACGAAGGTATCCGAACGCATGGATCTTTCCGGCCTGAGCTGCGCCTGCTGTACTTCGCCCGGACTGATGGCGACGCCGCCGCATTGCTCATGGTCCCGATGCGGGCGAGACGAATGCGCCTCGAGCGCGCAACCCGCGATGAGGCCGAATGGTTGCGATCCACCCTCGAGCAGGTGAGCCGACCGTTCGGAACTCGTGTCCGGCTCACGAGCGACGGCGCGCTTACCGTCAGCGCCTGAGCCGTGGGCGAGCAGCGGCCGAGGAGCACAGACAGGTGGCCGTAGTCTCAGACTGTGTCGACCCGTGAGTTGATCGTGCTCGGCAGCGCCAGTCAGCTACCCACACGACACCGCAATCACAACGGGTACCTGCTGCGCTGGGACGGCCAGGGTCTGCTCTTCGATCCAGGCGAGGGCACGCAGCGGCAAATGCTCCTGGCCGGCGTATCGGTCAACGGTGTCCATCGCTTATGCATTACCCATTTCCACGGTGACCATTGCCTGGGCGTGCCGGGTCTGGTGCAGCGGTTGTCAGTGGATGGGGTGGCGCATCCGGTGTGGGCATATTTTCCGGCTTCGGGCCGGCAATTATTTACCCGGCTGCGGTACGCCTGTGTTTTCCACGAGGTGGCGGACCTGCGTGAGGTGCCGGTCAGCGGGGACGGCGCGGTGGCGATGGCCTCGTTCGGTGTGCTCGAGGCGCGCCGGCTGGACCACTCCATCGATGCATTCGGCTATCGGCTGGTCGAGCCTGACGGGCGGCGGCTGGTACCAGAACTCCTGGCCCGCTTCGGCATCGAGGGCCCCGCCGTGGGCGAACTGCAGCGCGCCGGGTCTATTCGCGCCGGCGGGCGGCGGGTCCGGCTCGAGGAAGTCAGCCAGCCGCGGCGGGGCCAGCGGTTCGCGTTCATTATGGACACCCGGCTCTGCGACGCCGTCTACGCACTAGCCGACGGCGCCGATCTTTTGGTGATAGAGGCGACCTTCCTCAGCGAGGACTCCGAACTGGCAGCCCGCTACGGGCATTTGACTGCGCAGCAGGCAGCGACAGTGGCGGCGGAGTGCGGCGTGCGCCGGTTGGTGCTGACCCACTTTTCGCAGCGGTACCCCGATACCAATCGGTATGCGGCGCAGGCAGCCGAGGTGTTCAGCGGGGATCTGGTCATCGCCGAGGACTTTGCTCGGATCCCGGTTCCCGCGCGACCCTAAGCACACTGGGGGACCAGCGCTTTTCACCGCCGATGGCGACAGGTGCGCGCCGCGTCTTAGCCGCGCCTCCTGCCGGATCCCGGTCACGCGGAATCAACCCGGTTTCGGCACGATGAAGATAGATCCATGACTCAGTTCCTACGCCGCGCCGCGCGGCTACCTAATCTGCACTGCGTGCGGTTCAAACCAATCCACGCGGCAGGGACAGCCGCGGAGTTAACCGACCGAGGCGACAAGATCTCCCCGGGCGCAGCAGCGATCCCTGGCGCGCACCCGCGGCTGCCACGCCGGCTCGGCACCACCGATGCGGTGGTGATCGGGTTGGGCTCGATGATCGGGGCCGGAATTTTCGTCGCAGTCGGTCCCGCCGCCCGGGCCGCGGGGCCCGGTCTGCTGATCGGGCTGGCGATCGCGGCGGTGGTGGCGTACTGCAACGCCATATCATCAGCGTGCCTGGCCGCGCGCTATCCCGCCTCCGGTGGCACGTACCTGTACGGGCGGAAACGGCTGGGTGATTTCTGGGGCTATCTGGCTGGGTGGGGATTTGTGGTGGGCAAAATCGGCTCATGTGCGGCCATGGCACTCACCATTGGGGTATACGTGTGGCCAGCCGCCGCCCACCTGATCGCCGCCGCGTCCGTGGTCGCGTTGACCGCGGTCAACTACACGGGAGTGCAGAAGTCGGCCCGGCTGACCAGAGTGATCGTCGTGGCGGTACTGGCCGTGCTGACAGCCGTGGTGATCGCGGCATTGAGTTCCCCTACCAGCAGGCTGGGCCGGCTCCACGTCTTCGACGTGGCTGGTGCCACGGCTGGCGGGGTGCTGCAGGCCGCCGGCCTCTTGTTCTTCGCGTTCGCGGGGTATGCGCGGATTGCCACCCTGGGCGAGGAAGTCCGTGACCCCACCCGGACGATTCCCCGTGCGATCCTGCTCGCCTTGGGCATCGCCCTGACGGTTTACGCCGCCGTCGCGGCGACGGCGCTGACCGTGTTGGGGCCAGATCGGCTCGCCGCCGCCGTGGCCCCGTTGTCGGACGTGGTACGCGCCGCCGGAGCGGGCTGGCTGGTGCCCGTCGTCCAAGCCGGCGCAGCGATCGCCGCGCTCGGTTCGCTCTTAGCCCTCCTGCTGGGTGTCTCCCGCACCACCCTCGCGATGGCGCGAGACCACCACCTGCCACACGGGTTATCGGCTGTGCATCCCAAATTCCATGTGCCGTACCGAGCCGAACTGCTCATCGGCGTAGTGGTCACAGTCCTCGCAGCCTGCGCCGATGTGCGCAGCGCGATCGGGTTCTCCTCCTTCGCGGTGTTGCTCTATTACGCCATCGCCAACGCCTCGGCGCTGACATTGCGCCGCGCGGAAAACCGCCCGCCCCGCGGAATCCCGGTCATCGGCCTTCTTGGTTGCGCGGTCCTGGCGTTCGCGCTACCGCCGTCGTCGGTGGTATCCGCGACTGGGGTGCTGGGCGCAGGAGTCACGGCTTACGCGCTGCGCCGCGTCCACAGCGCCACTCGACGGCGTACCCGACCCGTGCGGCGACAAGGCCGCGGCTAAGCGGTCGACCACCTGACTACAGTCGGGAAAGCGGGGCCGGCACAATTCGTCACAGTGACGTATTGCGGGTGTGCAGGCCTGGGAGTGCGGACGGGTGTCAGGATCAGCTCCGCACCCAACGCCGGACTCGGCAAGCGGTGCTGGGCCGGCGACCCGCACCGCGTGCAGGCCGCGCCCGACGTGTCGAATCACCTTCAATTATCAAGGGGCACCAGGTCTTTCCTCTGTAACCCGGCGTGGTTCTGTACCGATAAGCAACATTATGTCAGGTTGCGCTCTGACATATCTCCTCTCGCGCAGGCGGCCGTTGGGAGTCAACATTGTCTGTTCCAGATTTAGTTGGCTGGCACTTTTCCAGATAATCCTGGCCTGACGACCAATCATCAAGCCGGCAGCGAGGCCGCGTCGGCGCTCAAAGTGTTTTCCGAGCGCCTCAACGCGGCGTTCCTCTACGCCGGGATTGACCTCCTGCAAAGTGTCCTGTTCTCCGGTCACATGGGTCGACAGATCAAGGGCCGCATGACCGTTCACGAGATGCGCCCCTACGGTTCCGGATCGCAGGCGCAACGCCAGGCATGGGAAGAACTGGTGTCGGGTATCGAGAGCATTCTGGGGTGTGATCTCCTACTGCCAGCGCCACGGCACACGTAACCACAGCAATATCGCCGACATTGAACACGGCATCCGTCAGCGTGGTATCCGGCGGCCGAAAACATGCCTGTCACCGGAGCGCCTCGAAGTTTGGCGGCAACTCGGTTCCCTCCACCAGACCACGTTCAGCACGCCGGCCTCGATTGCCGGCAGCGTCGTCAGTGATCGACAACTGTGGCTGGCCTGCACGCAGGGCTATCGGGCCATGGGCCGAATGCCAGGCGTGGGAATGGTCTGCCTGCGCCACAAGCGCTGGCTGGAAGCACCCCAGATCGGCCTGCATGACTATATTCCCGCTTTGACGGCTGAGCGGCAGTTCCGCAATCACCTGGCCCGCCGAGGCGTTCTGTTCGACTCGTTCGCGATGGAGCTCGCCCCGTGGATGCGCTAATTCGGTATTCATCGGCGACGAGGAAATGGAAAGGCGCCGACAATGTATCGGCATCGACACCGCCGGCGCGCTGGTCTACCCCGAACAGGTGAAGTTCGCGAGGCTACTCACGAATCGCAGCTTTTTGGAATATGTCACCGATCCTGCGCTGGGAGCGCGTGAGCGTCGTGCCCGAATCGCGCACGAAGTCACGGGAATCCTGCCTATATGGGATGATTGTGAGTCTTGGCGCGTAACCGAACGGATTTGGGCTGTCGCGCGACGGCTCACCGAGTTACGACGCGAGTCCCGGCTGTGGGCGCGCCGGCCCGCGGCACCCATTACAACCTGCTCCGATTCATCGACCTACCAGACCTCGTGATCGATGATAGCTGGGATGACTACGCAATCCGACCGGCCGCGGTCCACCACGACGACCACCCGATTGCGGATGAACACGCTGGATGACGCGGCAACACCGAGCCGAGCCAGCACGCAGATTTTGCCCGAATTTAGAGAAATGGGAGTGATCGGATCCTCGTCTCGTTTGAGCTAGCTGCCAGCCTGGCTGGCGTGGCACGAAGACCTCGGTTTCTCCGGCTGATCCCGATAACCGTCCTCAGGCCGGGATCGGTGTGAACCCGGCGCCCGGGCCGCCTTTGGCGTTGACGTCGTCCAGGAGTACGGTGATTTTTAGAATCTCGGGTCGCGTCGGGGGCACAAGCGCTAACGTCACGGAGCCGTCGCGGAACATGCCGATCAGTAGATCGTTGACGGTGGCCGGCGCCCCGTCATCGCCCGGTTGCCAGGGCGCTTTCGCGGTATAGATGGACGGGTCGAGGGCCCAGAATCTGAGCGAAAAGCAGCTTTGTCCGGTGGCGCGGCTTAGTTTGCAGGTCCATTGTCCGAGACCGGGGTTCGGGTCGATGCCGTTGATCGCGAAACCGTCGAAGTCGTGTATCGGGGTCACCTTGGCCGGGTCGAACTTGATCACCGCGTAATCCAGTTGATCGTCGACGGCCACCACGCCGCCCACGGTGCCGGCCGCGCCCTCGGCGGCGACCGCGGCCCCGACACCCCCGCAGTGCGCCGAGGTGAAACCGACCAGTTCACCGGCACGGTCGTAGCCGATGGTGGCCAGCGTGCACGGGTCACCGTTGAGCACGATCCCGGCGCCGCCACCCAGCATTACCTTGTCGTCGCCTGCGGCCGTGGGAGCGAGGAGGCTGGCTATCAGTACCGTGCCGAGCCCTACAGCGAGCTGCCAACGATTGATGTGCACCGCGCTACTTCTGTCTCTCCGATGGCTCAGGCCGGGATCGGTGTGAACGCGGCGCCCGGGCCACCTTTGGCGTTGACGTCGTCCAGGATGGCGCTGAACAGTGTGAACCCGCATTGCGAATAACATGCACCACACAGGTTTGGATCACGGTGTCGGGGAAGATCGAGCGGATCGCATCAGGCAAGCCGGGCAGCCCGTCGCACGCCGATGGCCAGATAGGCCCCTTGGTGCCCACCACCCCGCCCCCGGCCACGCCCACACCGGTAACCCATCGGCAGACACTGCCGGCCATCGCGACCCCCATCGTGTTGTTCGCGCCCACCCTTAAAGGCACGCAAGCGTTATTGAGCGTACTTAAGCTAAAGCTGAGGTGAAGTGGCGTTAAGGACGACGGCTTACCCCAGCAAGTTCCACAGCGAATAACGAAGTCCACAGGACGGGACGGACGCGAATGACAACGGCCTTCGGCGAGGTGTCCGGTGCCATTTCGTGCTGGCTCGACGACAGTCGAAAGCCGCATGCTGAGCCGCCTTGCCCATGCGCGTCCGCACGGTCTCAAATCCAGTCGTCTCAAATCCAGTCTCAGTGGGGTTGGCGCTTTTCGCAGTTGATCTGGCACCTTACGAAATCGCAGGGGCGTGTTATTCAAGCTGGCATTTGTGACCGCTTCGACCACGCGCGCGTCGCTCAGCGACTCAGACCTGTCGGTGGAAAGTCCTATCGTGATCGCATGCTCGTAACTGGATGGCAGCAGGCTCTGACCGTCCTGGTGATCGTGATTCCCGGATTCGTCCACCAGATCGTTCGATCGCGCCTGCGGGGGCCCACTCCCGAAGATGGCGACTTGGGCGTGCGCGTCCTGCGTGCGCTGACCACATCAGGCCTGTTCGCCCTGATCTACCTCATCGCCCTCGGTCAAATACTCACATCGGCGATCAGTCATCCGAGGTCCTACCTTGACCATCCTCGCTCCACAGCGCTGCTGTTGTTCGCGCTCGTGTTCCTAATCCCGGCGGGTGTAGCGGTAGCACAACACGCCCGCAACACCCGCCGGCTCTATCCGAACGTGTCGTGGAAGCAGGTCTTTCGGGTCTACAACCCCACGCCGACCGCATGGGATTTCGCGGTGAACCGTGTCGGTCCAGGATACGTACGCGTCCTCAGTAAGGACGGCAATTGGGTGGGTGGTTACGCCGGCGAGGACTCGTTCTACACCAACTTTCCGCAGTCTCGCGAGATCTTCGTCGAAACGGCTTGGCGCCTCGACGAGCAAGGCAAGTTCGAAAAGCCGATCGCGGGAAGTGCGGGCCAGTGGATCAAGTGCGATGATGCACCGGTTATTGAATTTCTCAGGCCACAGGACACCTCGCGGGATAGACCGGCACCGCAGGACGAGCAGGCGGATACTGGTAGGAGCGAAGCAGGAGGTGAGCCGCAGTGAGCGACTCAGACACGAGAACGTCGGCTAATGACGGCTGGATGCCGCCGCGAGGGGGCGGTTATCGTCCGGGCAGGAACACCGCGAGCCCATCGCCAACCCGGAAATCAGAGCCAGGTCCGCCACCGCCAGGACCAGCGGGTGTCACCAAAGCAGCGAGCCACGATGCCGACTAAAGCCGTCTCCGGAGACGGCTTCGAGAAAAAAGGCGGGCGTCAGCCCTCACCGCACCGTGCACCCCCACCCCCACCACCGCCCCCACCTCCGCCACCGCCTGGTGGCGGCAGTGTCACGAAGAAGTAGCAGGCTTCAGTTGACGACCCTCCCGCGGCGCTGCTGGTCATTCGTGGCACCTATGCGCGCGGCTACGAGGGCTCATTCGCTTCGCCGCTAATCGCCAGTATTGGGCAGACGTGCACGAGGTCGCGCCGGAACGGACTGGGGCCCATTGGCGCTTCCCGCCGTCGGCATAGCCGTGTGGATCGGGATCGCACGGAAATGTCATCTTGACTTGGACGCTATGGCTCGAACAAGTCCGAAAAATGTTGGCATACACCAAGCTCGCGCATGACAACTAAATCCGGAATGGACAAACATCGTGACGATCGGTTGGCGTGGGACGACCAGGTCCGACGATCAAAACGGAGGCAGCAAGCGAGCTTTCAATCCCTGAAACGTCATCATCCCCGCTCGATGAGTGTTGTGTGCCCAGTGCGGCGACGCGCGAGATCGGTGCGCTGACTTGCTGTAGCAAGCGCGGCCGGTCCAAATGAGCGGGTGGGCACTCTGCCGGGCCGTGCGGTCGACCGGCGAAGTCATCGGCGCAGTACTTCGGGTTCATCAGGTGAATCGGGGACGTTTCGAGTGGCCCTGACCTGTGGGCCCGGGCGCGCCGTCGGAGGCATCGGGCCTGAGTGCGCAGTTGTCCCTAGGTGCAGGGATATTGCCCGTTGAGCACGCAATTCCTCGGTGGCGAGTAGGTACCGCTGAGCACACCTCGGAGACCGCCCGTGGCGGAACCACCGGGTGCGACGATGCGATTCCAATTTGCCGGGGTGACGACATAGTGCGTGCCATATTGCGTGATGGTGCTGTTCCACGTGTGCGAGACGGATTCTCCTGGCGGCAAGTCGAATTCAAGCTTCCAATCTGTCAGCGGCGCGGTGCTCAGGTTTGTGACGACAAACCGTGCGATGAAACCGGTTTTCCATGTCGATGTCACCGACAAGGTCGCCGTCGCGGCAGCCGCGTGCGCTACGGGCGTGGCGGCGAGCCCGAGGACGGCAACGATCGACGCCCAGACGGTGACGTGAAGCACTATCCGCCAATGCTTCACGCATGTGTTCAGGCCGGTCATAGCAACCAACGGTAAAACCGAACCGGCGCTATGAGCGTGCCGCTGCGGGCAAGCTGCAGTAACTTTGCGCAACCGAAACCATCATGAAATGTTTGGCCGCGATCCAGCCCCTCCCTGACGTCACGCGGCGAAGCCGGCTGCGACACCACGTCCGCGGGCATAGCCCCAGCGGGTCCAGGCCGTAGACTTCGTGCGTGCGAGTCGTGGCGATTCATATCGCGCCGGCCCGGCGATTGCCGATGCGCTCGCTCGAAGCCGTTGTCGCCGAAGCGGGGAAAGGGCTGGTCGGAGACCGCTATCACGGCAGCCGGCACCGGCACGTGACAGTTCAGTCGCTGGAGCTGCTCGACCGTGCGGCGCAGGAGCTCGGGTACGCATTTGACTGCGGCGCCACCCGCCGTAATCTCACGGTCGACACCGGCGAGATTCCCGCGCAACCCGGCACCAGGATTGTGATCGGTGAGGTGGAGCTCGAGGTTGTGCGTGTGGCAGCCCCGTGCAAGCTACTCGACGACGCGATAGGTTCTGGCGCCGCCACGGCGTTGCGTCGGCGGGCGGGCTCGGCATGTCGGGCGCTCACCTCAGGCACGATCCGCGTGGGAGACGCCGTCAGCGTGCGGCCGCCGGCGACGACACATCCGGATATGTCCGGTTATCGGGTGTAAATCGTCGTTGTCAGCGAGTGCATCAATCCGCGTCATCGACCCGGCCGTCGACACCGATTGTGCCGCAGCTGTTCTGGTGGCGCCGCCTCCTTGCCGGGGTATCAGCTTCCGAACAGGTGCAGCGACGCCCATAACGCCACCAGCGCGGCGAGAAGTGCCGCTGGTGTGGTGAGCACGCTAAGTCGGGTGAATTCGGTCAGGCTGGTGGCGTGGTCATGCTGGTGCAGGACACGTCGCCACAACATGGTGGCAAGTGAGCCGGTGTAGGTGAGATTAGGGCCGATGTTGACCCCGATCAGCACAGCGAGCACTGCTGCGGGGCCGCCCGCGGCGGTCAGGGGCAGCAAGACCAGCACCGCGGGCAGGTTGCTGATCAGGTTGGCGGCCACTGCGGCCACCGCGGCGATGCCGAGCAATCCGGTCAGCCCGCCGGTGTGGGGTAGCCACCCGTCAATCGTGTCATCGAGGCCGTTGTCGATGACCGCGTGGACCACGAGAGCCAGGGCCAGCACAAACGCCAAAAACGGCGGGTCAGCGGCACCGATGATCGAGGTTAGCCGCAGCCGCCGGCACCGGATGGCGCGTGCGGTCATGACCAGCGCTCCTGCCGCTGCCGCCCACGCCGGGTTCACACCGAGTGTTGAGGTGATGGCGAACCCGGCCAGGGTGGCGCTCAAGGTGGCGAGGGCAAACCATGGCGGCGCGCTGGGCTCGGGGGTCTCTGACGGGGCCGGTGCAGCGACGAGATCCCGGCGGAAGAAATAGCGGAACACCGCGAATTCGGTAATTATCGCGATGAGCCAGGGCAGCGCCATCAGACTCGCGAACCGGAGAAAACTCAACCCGCTGGCGTGAAAGGCCAACAAGTTGGTCAGGTTGGAGACGGGCAGCAACAGCGAGCCGGTGTTGGAGAGATGGGTACAGGCATAAACGTGGGGACGAGCCCGCGCTGCCAGGCGGGCAGCGGTCGCGAACACGACCGGGGTTAGCAGCACCACGGTGGCGTCGAGGCTGAACACCGCGGTCACCAGCGAGGCCACCACGAACACCGACGTCAGCAGCCGGTCCGGCTGGCCCCGCGCCATGCGCGCCATCGCGGTTCCGCACCAGCTGAACAGGCCCTCGTGGGCGCACAGCCGGGCCAACACCAGCACTGCGGCTAAAAATCCGATGACCGGTGCCAGCTCGGTGAGCTCGCTGCAGGCGTCGGTCGGCGAGATCACCCCAACGGTGACCAGAATCGAGGCTACGGGCACGGCGATGACGGCCTCGGACCAGCCGAAGGGGCGAATCACCGCCCACGCCAACACCGTCAGCAACCCGGCAACTGACCACGTTTCGGCCCCGATCGCGCTCATCACAGTCGTCCCCGACTACTCGGCCGGCGAATGCGTCACACCGGGTTCGCAACCCGCGCTCGTCATCTCAGCGGCGCGCGCAGTGGTACCGGGTTGCAGCACCGAGCGGTACTTGACCCAAATGACCAGTGCTCCCACCGACAGCGCGCCCAGCACCGTGAATGTTGTTCGGTAGCCGAATTCTTGGGCGAGGTATCCCCCTAACAAGGGGCTTATCGCCGCGCCGATGCCTTGGGCGGTCAGCACCGCGCCCTGGCCGGCATTGATGTGGCCGGTGCCGTCCAGTAGCCGGGCCACCAGCCCGGGGACGGCTACCGAGAGCATGCCCGCGCCAATACCGTCGAGGATTTGCACGGGGATGACGCCCCATGTGGTGATGATCCCGGCGGCAATGAGCCCGCGGATGGGTAGTGCGGTGAACGCGATCATGATGGCCAGCCAGTAGCCACGGGTTTCAGCGATGCGCATGGCGCTCAGCGCAGCGCCGATCATCACGGCTTGGGCGATCACGACGGTGCTCGCCACGGTGATAAACGGGTTGGCGTGGGTGGCGACGACGGCCAGCCCATACAGTGGCAGCATCGCGGCGTTGCCGAGGTGAAACAGGGTGACCGCGCCCGCTAGCGCCAGCAGTGGAGGAGATTCGACCAGCGCCTGCAGTCCTCTGCGGCGATTCTGGTGGTGGTCGGTTGTGATAGCGCCGCGCGCGGCTTGGTGGTCGATGCGGCGGGCCGGGATCATCAGCACCGCGGTGATGGTGATCAGTGCGAACAGGGCAGCTAACCAGAACACCGCGGCAAATCCATAGCGCCAGCCCAGCAACCCGGACAGCGCCGCGCCGGCCATGTTGCCCGCGTGGTTGTAGGCCTGATTACGGCCGTTTTGGGCGGTGAACCCGGCTTGGCGAACCACACCAAGGGTGATGCCGATCACCGCGGGGCCGAGCACCGCGCCGGCGATCGCGGTGGCTGCCTGCGCGCCCGCAACAACCCAGAATTGCCGTGACAGCAGGATCAGGCCTGAGGCGGCGACGGTGAAGACACCGGCGACGATGACGGTGGCCCGTTTACGGGTGGTGGCATCGATCAACGCCCCCGCTGGGGTGGTTGCCACCAGCCCGGCGATTCCGCCGATGGCGGTGACAGTGCCGATGGCCCCGGTGGCCCAGCCACGGCCGGCCAGCAGCACCCCCAAAAACGGGCCGATACCTGCGTGCATGTCAGCCATGAAGAAATTCACCGCCAACAGCGCGGCGCGATCGCGGGCCCGGCTCGCCGGTGCTGAACGGTCTGGTGTTACCACTGGGCTGGTCCTTTCTCGCATGCTTGAGGACAGCGGCGGTGCCGGGGCGGGCCGGAGTGCTGTCATGCCCAACCGGTTTGTGGGGAGGCTTTCCGGCGAGCCGCAGGATGGGGAGCCGGGCTCAGCACCGCGCCCTGTTAGTCGGATTCGGCGAGCAGGGTGTAAATGTCGCGGCGGGCGTTTTTGAGGATGGTGACGACGCGCTGCAGTTGGTCCGGAGCGGTCGCGTAGACGGCCCGCACCGCGCCGATTAACTCATCCAACAGCTCCCGCAGGTTCACGTGAGCGGAGTCGACCGCTTCGGCGATCTGCGTCCATGGCGGGGTTTTGATCGTCGCGGCGGCGGCGCGCCCCTTGTCGGTCAACTCGAAAAGCTTTTGGCTCCCCCGGCTTTCGGAACCGACGATCAGTCCCTCCTCGTCGAGCAGCTGCAGCGTCGGGTATATCGAGCCGGGGCTGGGCCGCCACAAATCGTGAGTGCGTGCGGCGATTTCCTGGATCATCTCGTAGCCATGCATGGGGCGCTCGCTGAGCAGCGCCAAGATGGCCGCGCGAACATCACCACGGCGCCCGCGGCGACCGGTGGCCGACCCGCGCCGGGTACCGCGGGCGCCTGGGCCGAAGTCGAATCCGAAACCGGCGCCGGGCCCGAGACCAAGGCCGGCGCTGGGCCGCAGGTCAACATCCCACCCGGGGCCGGCGGGGCCATGGCCGTGAGGCGGCGGAGGGTGGCCGGGATGTTTTTTCGGCCCGGGAACCTTCTTCCCCGGCACCTTTTTGCCAGGAGCTTTCTTTGGGGCGGGCCGGTGCTCCCGGGGTGGCCGAGCGGGGCCCGGCGTGGAGCCCGGGGCGAGCCTGGGACGAGGGTCATGGCCGGGGCCGGGGTGATGCGCGCGGCCGTATCCGGCTTCCCCATCGGGTTCGGGTCTGACGCCCTTCTCATCGGACTCCCCGTGGACCCGGCGGTCGTCCGGCGATGGTATTTCACTCATGGTCGCCTCCCGCAGCCGCAGCACACTTGCGATATGAAACGATATATCTATTAATATCGTATTGCAAGCACGGTGTGGAGGCTCAGTGCAGGCGGTGCTGGTGTCATCCCTTTCGGGGGTGCGCATGGCACAAGCGAGGTCAGGGCCGCCGGCGACGCCCGGGAGCGGCGTGGGTCAGTGCGTCAAGGTCAGTGCGTCAATGCGATAGTGGCCAGCAGTCCAGGGTGCAGTACTGGGGCTAGGTGTCAGCGTAACCGTGACAAGGGCTTTGCCTGCGGTGAGCGACTCAGGCACGAGGTATGCGTCCTCTAGCCAGCGGTGGGAGGTATTGCTGCGTGGCTGTAACCAGTTCCCGGCAGGTGCGCCGTCAAGGGCGACATCTGCCGATTGATAGCCGTCTCCCTGGTCAGACATGCGGCGCAGCACGATGCCGTGGTTGTCCGGGCCGATCAGGACGTGGAATGTGATCGTGTCGCGGGTGAAGCGCACGAACCCGATGACGGGGCGGGTGTCCTCGCTCCCCTCGTACTCGCTGATCAGCATGTGCTCGGTGGCGGCACCGTCGGTGTAGCCGTGCAGCAGCCGGCTGACCGGATCGGCGGGGTTGATGTCGTCGCTGCGTGTCATGGTGTCGTTCGGTTGCGTGTAGAGGAATGCGGTTGAGCTGTAATACGGTTGAACCAGATTGCGTTTGCCGTGTTCGATGCCGAAGCGGATGCCGGAGTGGTAGTCGATGGCGTCGGCAAGCAGCAGCCGGTAGGCGGCAACGCAGTAGTCTGTGCACCCGTTCGTGGCCACGCGGTGGTCGGGTTGGCCGGTGAGCGGAGCGCTATAGCGGCTGCCGTTGTTGAAGTACCAGCCACCCTCGTAAAAGTCCTCCGTGCCGGTGCCGTACCACTGCGGCGACGCGGAGCCGTCCGTGTACACGCGCTCGGCACCTTCCAGGAAGTACGGGGCTTCGGCGCTGAACGACGTTGTGATCCGGGAACCACGCATGGTGTGGCTGACGCCGACGAATTTGCCGTGGCCCTGCTCGTCGGCGAACAACCAGTCCTGGCCGAGAATCGTTGGTCCGGCATGCGAGCGGGCGGTGAAGTAGCCGGCGCGGCCGCTGGCCAGCGCGGGTGCCCATTGCGGGTCGGGTGTGGTCGCGACCTCGCTGTCGAGCCCGGGGACGGGGTCGTCGGTGGTGTTGACGAGACAGATGCGGGCAGAGCGGGCGAAGGGCATCGGCCACCATTCCGCCAGCGACACCGGTCCCCCGGCTTGTGGGATGGTGGCGAACATCAGCGATCGCACGGTGCTGACACCCAGCCCGGCGCCGAAGAATTCCCCAACTGGGGAGTCGACCATGGTTCGTCCGTCGAACTCGATGCGCAGCCGCACGCCGGCCAGGAGCTGATCTGCCGATTCTGGTAGTTGCAGCCGCAGCGCCGAGATCATGCCCGGTCCCGCCGGTTCGGCGACCGTGAGCTCGGTATGGGCGCCCAGGTCGACGCTCCGACGGTCATGGATGAGTCCGGGCATTTCCGGTTTGGGATCCATGGTGCCCGCCGCGCCGAGCATGGCGAGTACGTCGAGCGCGGGATCGGAGGGCGAGAAAGTGCTCACGCCGTCGGCCGTTGCGAACTTGCGATAGTCGATGTGGTAGTACTCCACATTCGATGTGACACTGATCCGCATCGACTGCCGGTACGGCATCGGCACCTTGACGTACACGCCCCCCGGCGACTGCGCGGCGTTGGCCACCAGAGGCCACCGGAATGGCGCACCCAGCGCACCGTCGACCAATGCTTGCACCGGGGCGTCTACGACTGGGTTTCCATCTAGCTCAATGCGGATCGTTCCCAACGCACGCACATTGCCGCCGTCGCGGGTGAACCAGATCGAATCAACCTCGCCGGCACCGCGATCCTCGGCGATCACACAACCGGCACCACCGGAAGCCAGACAGCCACCGGTACCGTTGCGATTACCGGTGGACACGTCGAAATCTCCGCCGCTGCGATCGAAACTTGACACCTGCAGGGTTTGCGTGTCGGCGCTCAGATACGGCAACCGATCCAATCGGCGGTAGGTATCCCAGCCCACCAACCGTGTGCCGAGTTCTGGGATCACCGGCTCAGCGGGCGCCGCGCTTGCAGGACCCATGGCGGCACTCCCCAGCAGCGGTACCGCGAACATCGTCGACAACGCCCGGACCACCTCCGGCATAGCACCGAAGGCTACTTTCCCCTGAGGTTTCCCCCGGGGTTTCCCCTGAGGTTTCCCCCGGGGTTTCCCCTGAGGTTTCCCCCGGGGTTTCCCCTGAGGTTTCCCCCGGGGTTTCCCCGGAGGTTTCCCCCGGGCTGTTACACCGTTCAGGATCTGCACTATCGCCGCGATGATGCGGGCCGGCGCCGGTGCCGCGGCGTCGGCCTGACGGCCCGCCGGGGACGTCATTGCCAAGACGGGAGATCGTGCGGGTAGATTTTTGTGCCATAAGGGGCATTCGATCGACCAGGGGGTAGTGCTGCCGGTAACGATGGGTATCGGCTGCCGAGAGGTCTCGGCGAGGATCAGATTGCGGTCACCATGACCACCAACCCATCCCTGCTAACCCGATCAGGAGTGTGCAGTAACCCGATGAGGAGTGGTATGCGAAGTGTGAAGAGCAAGAAACTCATTGCTGGCCCGTTGCTCGCGGGTGTGGTGGGGATGGCCATGGCGGGCTTTGGTGTCCCGGCAGCGAGTGCGGACCCGCCGCCGGGGCCGTGGCAACCCGGACCGCCACCGCCTGGACCGATGGGGCCGTGGCAACCCGGACCGCCACCACCTGGACCGATGGGGCCGTGGCAACCCGGACCGCCACCACCGCCGGAACCGTTCGGACCGCCGCCCCCGCCCCCACCGTTCGGACCGCCGCCCCCGCCGGCACCGTTCGGACCGCCGCCCCCGCCGGGTTTTTAACGCCGTCGCGCTACGGCACCTGGTTGTCCGCCTCAATCGAGGTGGTTGGGGCGGACAACCGGGTGTACCCGTACCTCGCAACACGGGCTGCCGGTCGCCCGTTGCCTGGTCCTCAATCGGCCTCGGTCGCCCCTCCCACGAACCCGCGGCACGGATGCACTTCGACGGTGAAGATCCCGGCGGCCACTGCCGGGTCCTCGTTCATCAGCGCAACGGTGTCATCGACCGTGCCAGTTAACACCCGGATGCCCCAAAGATCTGAGTCATCGAGCACGACCAAAGTCGCTGCGAGCACACCGGCATCGCGCAGGCCAAAGTTGCGCCGCGCGTGCTCCCACATCAGCGACGGTGCCGATTCATCTGAGGAATTCGGCCCGGGTTTGAGGATGACGAGGCTATACGGCCGCGCATTGATCATTTGTTGGTTCATCTCGTCGTCGGTGAAAGTTTTCATCCACCGTCCCTTTCTGCAGACCGGCCGAGCCTGTCGCCCCACGTCAGCCAGTCGGCGGGTGAGCCGTTGTTCGCTCCCGCAGCCGGCCTGGTGGTCGTAATCCTGCTTACCAGCTGATCGGCGCAACTGCTCCAGGCCAGCGCTGGGTGAATCCCAGCTACCGTCAGCTGGCAAGATCAATCCCCCGGCACAGCGTGAGCGGGCGGGCCGAAATCGTCGCCGAATGCGTGTCTGCGCGACGTGTAGCGGTGGGCTGATCAGGTCCGACGGCACAACCCGGGCGTGGGTCTTCAGATCTATTTCATCTTCGCTGGCTACCGTGGGCCGAACGACACCAATCCAGACCGGGAGTCCCATGACGAGCTACCCACCAATCGACACGGGCCCGAACCAACCCGCATCCAGCGATGCCGGACATCGCTGACGTGCTTCCACGGCGAATATCACACGCCCTGGACTTACTCAGTTTCTCATTGGCCGATGTTCGTGATGGTCTAGGTCCGTACCTGTCGATCTACCTGCTGCTGACCCACCATTGGGACCAGGCCTCGATCGGCTTTGTCATGGCGGTCGGCGGTATCGCGGCGATCATCGCGCAGACGCCGGTCGGCGCCTTGGTCGACCGCACAACCGCGAAGCGGGCGCTGATCATCGCCGCTGCAGCGGCGGTCAGTGCCAGCGCTTTGGCGATGCCGCTGTTTCCCGGCTTTTCTTCGATCTCGTTCCTGCAAGCGGCCACGGGGATCGCGGGCTCGGTTTTCGCGCCGGCATTGGCCGCGATCACGCTCGGGATTGTCGGTCCCCGATTTTTCTCCCGGCGAGTTGGCCGCAACGAGTCGTTCCGACATGCCGGAACTGCGGCGACCGCTGCTGCTGCCGGTGGACTGGCTTATTTCACCGGTCCCGTGGTGGTGTTTTGGGTGCTGGCGGGGATGGCGGTGATCAGTGTGCTGGCAACCCTGCGGATCCCGCGGGAAGCGATCGACCACGACATGGCACGCGGTATGGACCTCACCCCGGCTGGGCCGCCGAGACAACCCTCGCGGTTCGCGGTGTTGCTGCACAACCGCAGATTGATGATTTTCGCCGTCGTTGTGGTGGTCTTTCATTTCGCCAACGCGGCCATGCTGCCGCTGGTGGGCCAAGAGCTGGCGCTGCACAACAAAGGCATCGGCACGGCGCTGATGTCGGTGTGCATCGTCGCCGCGCAGGCGGTCATGGTCCCGGTGGCGTACATCGCGGGCGCTAAGGCCGATCGGTGGGGACGAAAGCCGATCTTTTTGACGGGTTTCGCGGTGTTAACGGTTCGTGGCTTGCTCTACGCGATCTCGGACAACTCCTACTGGCTTGTCGGTGTGCAGCTGCTCGACGGTGTCGGCGCCGGTATTTTCGGGGTCTTATTTCCGCTGATCGTTCAGGACGTTACCCATGGAACCGGGCGTTACAACGTCAGCCTGGCGGCGATCACCACCGCGTGGGGTGTGGGCTCTTCGCTCTCGAACTTCGCCGCTGGCTGGATCGTGGTCACCGCCGGCTACCACGTGGCATTCGTGACCCTGGGCGCTATCGCTGCCGCCGGTTTCGTCTTCTACCTGATCGCGATGCCGGAAACACGTGATAGTTCCCGATCGGTCGGCATCCCATCGTCGCAGGACGAGGCTGATTGGCGGGTATTGGCCCAGTCACCCCCCAATCGTCACGTGCGGGTAACGGCGCCGGTCGACCGGCCTGGCCGGAGCCATCTGGCGCCCGACCCCAACGGGGACCGTGACTGAGCCGAGCACCCGACCGCCGGAAATTCACCCCAAACCGTTGCATCTCGATAGCTTCCGATATATCTTTTGGTATCGGAACTGCGCCACTGGAACGGAGAGCTGAACGATGACTGAGCCCCAAACATCCAGCGACCACCCGCACGGGCGATCCAAGAAAGACAAAGACAAGGCCGCACAGGTCACCGATCCCCTCACCCGCGGGGAATCCGCGGACAGAAATATCGAAACTCCCGTCGAGCTCGAAGCTGGTGCCGACCATCGACCCTTGAGTCCCACGGCACGGCCGCACGAGTACGGAGAGCCCAGCGAAGACCTCGACCTCTACCAAGACAAACACCCGATCGAGGCCGACTGGGAACCCGACTACGAGGAGGAGTCGGTGCTGGAGCCCGACGATGAGGAGGAGCCTGACTACGACGACGAAACCGACCTCGAACCGTACTACGGCGAGGAGCCCGGATTCGGCCCGGGTTTCGCCCCCGGCGACGACCCTCAGCACCGTCCCGGATTAGGCCACCGCGAACCGAAACTCGCTCCTGGCCCCAAACATGGCCCGGGTCGCCCGGCAGGGCCGCCGCATGAGCACGGCCCAAAGAAAGGTCCCGGCAAGAAAGCCCCCGGCAAGAAGGTACCCGGGAAAAAGGCGCCCGGGCCGAAAAAGCACCGGGGCCACCTGCCCCCACCTCCGCATGAGCATGGCCCCGGCCACCCACCGCCGCCGGCTGAAGGACCCCCACCCCCGCCGCATGCAATCCGGGACGCTGAGCATCCCCATGGACATGGGCGTGAGCATCACCGCGAGGCGAACGGACCAGCGCCGGATTTTGGCCTTGGGCCCGGAGCTGGTTTCGGGCCCGGCCCCGGTTTTGGTTTCGGGATAGGTCTCGGCCGGGAGGGCCGCGGCCGCCGGCGTGGTGGCCCGGGTCGGCGCGGCCGCCGCGGTGATGTGCGCGCGGCGATTCTGGCCCTGCTCGCGGAGCACCCTATGCACGGTTACGAGATGATCCAGGAGATCGCCGAACGGAGCCGGGACATGTGGCGGCCCAGTCCGGGATCGGTGTATCCGACATTGCAGTTGCTAGAAGACGAGGGCCTGATCGTGGGCTCCGAAACTGAAGGCAACAAAAGGCGTTTCGAGTTGACCGACGAAGGTCGGGCCGCGGCTGAAAAGATCAAGACCCCGCCATGGGAGGAGATCACGGAAGACGCCGACCAAGATCAGGTCAACCTGCGCGCAGCCTTGGGCCAGCTATACGGGGCGGTGGTGCAATCCGTGTACGCGGCCACCGGTGAACAACAGCAACGCGTCGTGGCTATTCTCAAAAAAGCCCGCCGCGAGATCTACACCATGCTGGCTGAATCGGAGTAGACATCAGCGGCCATTGTCACGGTGATTGGCCGGGCGCTGGTGTTGTGCTGCTGTCAACAGGCCGGTACCGCGGGCCCTGCGAGCAGTTCACCCCATTCGTGACGGGCCGCTGACTGTGCACCGACGAAACTGTGGATGCTCTTTCGGTCGGCATCGGCACCGCTTGCGAGGTGAACAAGCGCCCACGCCATCGTGAACACCGGCATTTGGTGTCGTTTGGCGGCGCTGAGCAATTCGTGTAAAGCCGTCTCCGAAGAGCACCGGCGAAGGCCGATCAGTATGCCCTGCGCGGTGTCGAGGATCCGACCACCATGCAGGTCGAATGAGGTCTGGGCGGGAAACCAGTCCGCCGTCATGCCGTGCCTACCTCCTGCCTGATACTGGTCCCGCCGAGACGGCGGAAGAACCCTGTGGGCGCGGGACTCTCGCGGCGCTCATCAGTTATCGCGCCCTGTGCCATGATTTGGGTATTCCGCTGGCTGTGCCAGAGCGCCGTCGACATTGATATGGACCTGTGATCGTCTCGGTACACAGCGGCGCCACGTCCCCGCGCGCATATGCGCCAATACCTGTGGTGGCAGGAGCATGAAAACGCCCAGCTGCCGGTAACGGCCACCTGCTGGTATTGACTTACACCGCAACGGATTTGCTTGTGGTGTGCCTAATCGTGTTTCGGGTTGGGAAGCCGTTCGATGAGATTGCGGAAGCTTGCCGCCGGATAGGTGGATGCGCCCGCGTGCCGGACGCGGCCGGCCAAGGTGATGTCAGATGTCACGACGTTGATGTCCTGCGGTCGGTCATCAGCGCGGACCAGCCGGACAATCTCGTCGTCGGCGGCGTTTGGGCCTGCGTTGGGGGCGTGTCCTACCTCGACAACGGATGAGTGAATCGGCGGTGACGTCCGCTGCTCGAATACCACTGTCACGTGGTGTCCTTCCGCCGAAGCCCAGCGCTCCAACTGATCCACCAGCCTGACCATCGCACGTCGGCGGTCCTTCCACCAGCCGTCCGGGCGAGAACCGATCACGTTCATGGCGTCAACGATCCATCGCACAATCTGACACTACGGGGCCGGCCTTCACTCGGGGACCCCGCACACTTGCACCCAGTCCGCCGGCGGCACCTCGTGGCCAGGCCGATAACGCAGCGAAACTAAGGTGCAAGCCATGAGCCTCGTCACCTATGAGCTGACCCAGCACATCGCCACCATCACCCTCAACCGTCCCGAGGCTCGCAACGCCATCAACGGAGCACTGCGCCGCGACCTGAACGCGGCCTGGGACCGGTTCCGTGATGAGGAAGACGCCTGGGTGGGGATTCTGACGGCCAACGGTAGCGTCTTCTGCGCCGGCGCCGACCTTAACGATGGCGACGGCGCCGTCGGCACCTTCGGCGGCACCTTTTGGGAGAAGCCGACGATCAACTCCTTCGAGAGCGGCATGGAACTTTTCAAGCCGACGATCGCTGCCGTGCACGGTCCCTGTATCGGCTACGGGCTGACCGGGGTGCTGTTCTGCGATTTCGTGATCGCCGATACCGAGGCCAGCTTCTCCTTCCCCGAGGTGTTGCTCGGGATGCCCACCATCGTTGGAGCCATCCGGCTCCCCCATCGGGTCGGGTGGGCCAACGCGATGGAGCTGTTATTGACCGGGAAGCCGATGAGCGCGCAGCGGGCCAAAGAGATCGGTCTGGTGTGGAAGCTTGTCGAGCCCGACGCGCTGCAGGCGGAGGCTCGGGCGTGGGCGGAAACCCTGACCGAAGCCGCTCCTCTGGCCCAACGCGCAACCAAAGAGGTGGCCTGGCGCACCGCGGACATGGGCTGGATCGAGTCGGTGCGGTTCGGTGAAACGATGCGCAAGGTCGTCGGGTCAACCGGTGATGTGATCGAAGGTATTCGGGCGTGGCGCGAGAAACGCAAACCCGAGTGGCGGGGTCGCTGACCCCGGCTCGGTCGGCCACTATTGTCAACTCGGGTGAAAACGCTGAAAGTTATTTTCTGTCTGTATTTTTCAGCTGCAACCAGCAATCAGTTTTGGCCGCGCGGCAACTCGCCCGCCGAGACGGTGGTCACTGGTTAACCAAACGGCTGCTGCCCACCCAGTGCTAGACCGGCCATGTCTCGCGGCGCCAGGCGGCATCCCAAAACATCCACTCGTAGCGGGCAGCCGTGGTGAAATGCGATCGGGCGCGGATTTCCTCAGTCGTACAAAGGGTTTCGCCGATGTTGTTAGCCAGGTCCAGCACCTCGGCGACCATGGTCTGATAGTCGTCAGCGGAATAGGTGTCGATCCAACGCTGGTAACGCGGATCGGGTGAGCCGCACCGGCCCAGCTCGGCGCCCACCTTGGCGTAAATCCAGTAGCACGGCAGGACTGCCGCCACTCCGTCGGCAAAGCTGCCGCCGTACGCGGTGGCTAACAGGTAGCTGGTGTAGGCACGGGTCGTCGGCCCGGCCGGCGCGGCACCGGCGTAGTCGATGTCGAGTTCGGGCAGCAGGGACTCGTGCAGAGTGAGCTCGACGTCGACGGTGGCGGCGGCGTGCCGCACGAGCAAGCCCATATCAGCGTGGCCGGGTGCCTTGCCGGCCACGACGCTGAGCGCACGCGCGAAATCGGGCAGATAATACGTGTCCTGGACAAGGTAGTGGGCAAACGCATCTGGATGAAGGCTGCCGTCGGCCAGCCCGGCCACAAACGGGTGATGCAGGATTGCCGTGTAGGTGGGCACGACATCGGCCCATAACCGCCGGGTCCAACTTTTTCGCGTCACACCCGCGATGATTCCAGCGCCCAGCACCCTGGTGTCGCGGTGCTCGGGATAGCGGCTCGACGGATGTCCACAACGATGGTTGAGTCGCCGTGCCCGTGCCGCGAATCGATCGCCCCGTATCCGCCGGTGCGCCCGGTGAGCGGAGATATGGTTGCTGTAACGCGGACCGTCGATTTACCAGAGGTAACTGTTGATGCGTTACAACCCTCCCCCGAACTGGCCCAAGCCGCCCGAGGGTTGGGTGCCGCCGCCGCAATGGTCACCGGATCCGTCCTGGCCGCCCCCTCCCCCGGGGTGGAAACTGTGGGTTGACGATGATGCCCCGGCCGTGCGTCCGGCCCAGTCTGTGCTGAATCGGTTCGAGCGCAGCAGCGACGATGTGGAGTATTTCGGCGACGACCGCGCATGGTCTGATGCCGCTGCACAGGCTGCGCCCGCTCATGCCCAGCCCACCGCCGGGCCACCGGCGTTAGCAGCGCAACCCACGGAGGTCGCCCCGGAGGAGCTTTCCGTACACCATCTCGGTCGTCCCGTCATGATCAGGTGGGAGGACGAGCACAGGTACCACATCGGCACCGTCGCCGCTGTCTCCGCGGACTCCTCGGCGATTAACGTCAAACTGGCCGGTTCTGACACCGTGGTTTCTTTCGCGCGAGAGGGTGCGCGCCGCGATCCGGCTAATCCCCGCCTGTACGTGTGGATGTGAACCCGCTGCGGCTGTGCGATTGGCGCGGTGACCCATTCGGGTTCGCCGCAGCCGTCCGATCCTGCGCTGACGAGCAGCGCCGGACAGATTATGGTGGCATCCTCGCGGCATGGGTGCACTAGTCCGGCTGGCGGAGCTTTTGCTGGTGATCCTGCCGCTGGCCGGTGCGATCATTGCCGCCGTCAAAGCGTTCACGGCTAATCCGCGGCGTAATGTCGAGTCCGCCGACGCCCGCGCCCCGGATGAACGATCCCGCAGAGGCGTCGGCGGCAACCCCGCGGCGCGGTGGGCCTTGATCCGGCGCGTCATCGAAGAGCACAGCAGGACGGATGCGCGCTGGCTGGACTATGAACTCGACCCCGCCGCACTGCTGGATTTCCCGCTGATGACCGATCTGCGCGACCCGCTCACCATGGACTTTCACAAGGCCAAGTTGCGGGCGGATCTTTTGCGGCCCGTCAAAGCCGAAGATCTGCTCGATGATCGCGAAGCCGCGGACCGGTACCTCACCGCCGTCGAGGAGTACGTGACCGCATTCAACGCCGTTGAGGCGGAGGCCATCCGCCGGCGCCGCAACGACTTTCCGCACGACGCGCAGCAGCGGATCTCTCGCGCCCAGACTCTTTTGCGCGTGGCGGCGGACCCCGCGGCGACACCGCATGAGCGCCAGCGCGCGTACCACCGTGCACGCCATGAACTCGACGGTCTGATCGTGTTGCCGACGGTGACACAAGAGCGAATCGAGCGGGGGATCTCCGGTGAGATCGACCGGTAGCACGTCGATACCGGGGATACCGGGCCAGCGGGGCTGACCTGCGCTGCTGGCGTCCACCATGGTCTGTTGGGCTATCGTTCAGCTGTGCCTGAGATGACTCGTCGCAGTGTGATGGTGATGGCAGGCATCGGTGTGCTGGGCGCCGCGATGCCAGCCCAGCCGGCCGGGGCCTCGGTATCCGGACGCCACACGCCGGCCCGACGCGGTCCAGGGCCCGAGGCGCCGCCCGGTAACACAGCCGCCGGGAGCTACCTTTTCCACGACGAATTCGACGGACCGGCGGGTGCGGCCCCCGATCCGTCGAAATGGACGGTAGCGCGAGCCCGGGAGCCGATGAAGGATCCGACATTTTGGGAAAGACCCGAGAACGTCGGGCAATATCGCGACGACCGCCGAAACGTATTCCTTGACGGCAAGTCCAACCTTGTTCTGCGGGCCGCGAAAGACGGTAACACCTACTACAGCGGCAAGGTTCAAAGCCCGTGGCGGGGTGGCATCGGTCATACCTGGGAAGCCAGGATCAAACTCGATTGCCTGACGGCCGGTTGCTGGCCTGCGTGGTGGCTGGGTAACGACGAGCGCGGCGAGATCGACGTGTTCGAGTGGTACGGCAACGGCAATTGGCCGTCGGCAACCACTGTTCACGCCAAAGCAAACGGTTCGGAATGGGCGACCCACCAGATCGCAATGGATAGCGGGTGGCACACCTGGCGATGCCAATGGGATGCGGCCGGCATCCGCTTCTGGCAAGACTACGTCGACGGCGCGCCACCCTATTTCGATGTTCCGGCGAATTCGTTGCCGGACTGGCCGTTCAACAATCCCAGCTATCAGCTCTACCCGGTGTTGAACCTGGCGGTGGCCGGCTCGGGTGGGGGCGATCCCCGGCCGGGCACCTACCCGGCGGAGATGCTCATCGACTATGTGCGCGTCTGGTAAGGGCCGCTGATGACATGGGCTTCGGCAAGTCGGTAGACCGGCGCCGGGTGGGCGCACCGTGGTCCGCGAAGATTCGGCGGTGGTCACCTGTTGTGCTCACCGTGGGTGCGGCGGGATCGTTCGTGGTGTTCGTCGTGGTTGTCCCCGCAAAGACCGGTGTGCTTTGAGCCTGTAAATCAGCATCGGAGGGTTTCCACGGGAACCGTGGATTGATGCCGTGAGCCCGTGCGTCAGACATCCGACTCTCCTGGCCTCCTCACGACGGACACGTTCACCCGGGTGCTCACCGGAAAAGGGAGCGCAGTGGGCGTCATTCACCCGCGCTGCGCGGGGCTTGGACATCCCCGCTATCGGGGAGTACACCGCCGGACAGCCATCCGCCGCGGTCCGACACCCTGGGCGAAGCGTCTGAACCGACCCCCCGCGAACTCATCTCAGGTCAATCTTCTCGCCAGGTCAAAACGGCGAGCCGTGCAAGGTCAGGCTGATGAACAGGCAGGCCATGCACAACAGCAGGTTCAACGCGACGAGCACCAGGCCTGCCAGTAAAAGCCCTCGGATAGCCCGGCGCCGCATCTGCTGCAACTTCGCCAGGCGCTGCTGGCGCGTTATCTCGGTCGCGACAAGCGCAAAATGAACATCGACCAGTTCGTCGGAGGCGACCGGCGCGCCCGCCGCGATCGCCTGAAGGCGCGCCGCCGGTATCCCAATACCGACATCAGCAAAGCGCCGGCTCATCCGTCGCGCCCGTCTGCGGGTCAGCACCTGATTCATGTGCAGACGCGGTCCCCACGCGTCGCCCCACAGGTTTGCCGGCGTCGTCATAGGCGATCACTTTAGTTCGATGACGTCACCAGCGGGACCATGGTGCGCGGTCTTTCGCCCTCAAAGCCAGCCCGCCGCCACGGGTGCACATCAGGATGTGGTGGGCTCGCCGAGCTTGACCAGCATCTTGCCGATGTTGGCCCCGGTGAACAAGCCGTTGAGGGCATCGACACACGACTCGATGCCCTCCAGGATGGTCTCGCGATGCACAAGCAGGCCTTTCTGCTCCCATTCGCGCAGCGCTGCGAAGGCCTCATCGAAGCGGCCCCACTGGTCCAGCGCGTTGAAGCCCTGCATGAGGGCGGTCTTGGCTAACAGATTGACATAGTTGGCTGGACCGGGATGCTCACCGGTGAGGTAGCTGGAAATGACGCCGCACAGCACGACTCGCGCCCTGGGCGCCAGCCGGCCCAGCACCGCATCGAGAACTGCCCCGCCGACGTTGTCGAAGTAGACATCGACCCCGCGGGGACAGTGTTGCTTGAGCGCCGCCGCCAGGTCACCCTGCTTGTAGTCGATGCACGCGTCGAACCCGAAGTCGTCGACCACAACGCGACACTTCTGCGGCCCGCCGGCGATGCCCACCACCCGGGCTCCGGCGATCTTGGCGATCTGACCGGCCACCGACCCGGTGGCGCCCGCCGCGGCCGACACCACCACCGTCTCCCCCGGTTGCGGCCGGCCGATGTCGGTCATCCCGAAGTAGGCGGTGGCGCCGGTCGGCCCGTACACCGACATCACCGCGAGCTGATCGGGTGCCCCGGGAATCGGTGTGGTGAACACATCATCGCGGACGATCACGTACTCCTGGAAGCCCGAGAGTGTGGTGACCACATCACCGACGGTGTAGGCAGGACAACGGGAGGCCACCACCTCGCCGATCCCGGCCGCTCGGATAACCTCGCCTAGCTGCACCGGCGGCAGGTAGCTGGGCTGGTCATTGAGCCACGTACGGACCGCGGCATCGATGCCGACATAGGTGACACGTACCAGCGCCTCGCCCTCGGCGGGTTGCGGTGCGGGTGCGCTGACCAGTTCGGTGTCAGCAGGTTGAACCAGTCCTTTGGGGCGGCGGCGCAGCACAATCTGGCGGTTTGTCAAGTCGGGCACGATGCGAAACTGCCACAGTCTGTTTCATTTCACCAGTGCTGACCGCACGGGCGTGCAGTCCGGACGCCGCGGCCACGCCGACGGCCGTTGTCGTGATGTTTACCTGGGCCCGGTTTCGTTGTGGTACTTCTTGGTCATCTGGTCGATGGCCTGCAGTTGGGTACGTGCGAGCTCGTCGCGCACGTCGCTGGCGCGGGCGGCGGCCTCGAGCGTGGGTTGCGCCTGGCCCTGGAAGTGTGGCAGCACCTCGGCGGCGAACAGCTCAGCCGAGCGTTTGGTGGCTGCCGGGTTTGCCCATTCGTGGGCCATCTGCAACATGCACCCGAATCCGCCGGACTGCTCCCACAGCCGCTGTATCTGTGCCCGCGCCCGCTCCGGTGTGCCGATCACCCCGGCTCCCGCATTGTTGATGATGTCGATCATCTCGTCGAGGCGATCACCCGGCATCGTCATCTGCGGGAACGCGGCCACCTTCTGGAAGTAGCGAAACCACGGCTCGATACCGAATTTCACGTCGGCGCGGGCCTGTTCGTCGCTCTCGGCGATATGGAAAGGGCCGACCAGTCTCCAGTCTTTACGGTCGACTTGCTTGCCGAAGGCTGCGGCGCGCTCTTCGGCGATGCCCCAGTGGTAGGCCAGCGCGTCGAAACCTTCGACGGTCATCGTCGCTCCGATGGACAGCAGGCCGATCCCGTGCTTGCCGGCCAGCCGTGCCCCGGTCGGCGACGCGACAGCGGCGACCGCCAGGGGAATTCCTCCCTCGGAGTACGGGGCGAGCTGCAGCCGGGCGTCGAACAATTCGTGCGTCCTGGTTTTCGCGGTGACGGTCTCCCCGGCCAGCAGGCGGACCAGGATGTCGAGGTTGGTTTCCAGCAACTCTCGCGTGTCGGTCGGGTTCAGGCCGATCATCGCGGAGTCGGTGGGCAGCGAGCCCGGTCCCACCCCGCCGATCACACGGCCCCGCGTCAGGTGGTCAAGCAGCATTAGCCGGTCGGCAACCCACAGCGGATTGTGGTAGGCGAGTGAGATTACCCCGGTACCCAGCCGGATCCGTTGGGTCCGCTGCGCGGCGGCGGCGATGAAAATCTCCGGTGAACTGATGATCTCGCTGCCCGCCGAGTGATGCTCGCCGATCCAGACTTCGTCAAAGCCGAGCCTGTCGATATATTCGACGAATTCCAGGTCGCGCTGCAGCGCGAGTGTCGGGTTGGTGCCCGCTCGGTGAAACGGGGCGATGAAGTACCCGAATCTGAGTTTGGCCATGGCGGTCCCCTTGCGGTCGAGATGCCCGAACCTTAGCGTGCGCGATCGTTTCCGGGCGTCAAAGCAGCGATCGTGGGCCCTCGGGTGCGGCTAGCTCAGCGGTGCCGAGCCGGTCATGGCCATCCGGCGCAACCTACGCTGGGAATACACCCGCCCCCTCCGCCGGGGCCTCCTCCCCCGCCGGGGCCGCCCGGAATGGTGCCCCAGCCGCCGCCGGGTCCGCCGCCGCCGGTGGGTCCGCCGGGGATGCTGCCGCCGCCTCCGCCGGGGCCTCCTCCCCCGCCGGGGCCGCCCGGAATGGTGCCCCAGCCGCCGCCGGGTCCGCCGCCGCCGGTGGGTCCGCCGGGGATGCTGCCGCCGCCTCCGCCGGGGCCTCCTCCCCCGCCGGGGCCGCCCGGAATGGTGCCCCAGCCGCCGCCGGGTCCGCCGCCGCCCGGCGACGGCGCAGGCGACACGCTGGACGGGGGGGTCGTCGTCATCGTCGTCGTCGTCGTTTTCGGGGTTGTCGTTGTGGTTGTGTTCGGTGACTTACCGCCGCCACCGCATCCGACCGCTAAAACCAGCACGGCCGCACCGCCGAATAGTGCGGCCCGTGTCTTATCTTTGGAATTCATTGGTCTCCCAACTCTCGTCGCAAGTCCGCGTGACGTATACCCGACCTGTGCATAACTAAAACGGTTGGATATCAGGGGGCGCGTTGCAGGAGAATTCATGCAGATTGGTATCGAGCGCTGCCGATGCGACACCGTGAGATGCCGCGGCGGCAAGGGATGCCGGGCCGGGTGTTCCGCAGCTGAGTGGTCTCGGGGATGCTCTGGACGTGTCCCTGCGTCGCCTGGTCTGAGGTAGCTGATTCGTCGACTACCCGGGGCGCTGGACAATTACTGCGGAGTCTCCTGAATTATCGAAATTTCTTGTGCGACTGTGTTTTAGGCTCGCCAAGCTGTGCCCAATTCAAGCTTGCAGCGCGGGAAGCCGGCAGCAACTAAAACGAGGAAAAGTATTGACTGAGTCCAGAAAAGTGCGAATATTGTTTCTGTGTCCCCAATGCCGGGCTACGCGGAGCGGCTGCGTATGGCCGGTCTCCGGGTAACCCGGCCGCGGGTCACAGTGTTGGAGGCGGTGGAGGCGCATCCACACGCCGACACCGAAACGATCTTCGGCAGCGTGCGTAACGCCCTGCCCGAGGTGTCCCGTCAGGCCGTATATGACGTGCTGCATGCCCTTACCCGGGTGGGTCTGATCCGGCGGATGCAGCCGTCGGGCCTGGTTGCTCGCTATGAATCCCGGGTGGGTGACAACCACCATCACGTCGTCTGCCGATCCTGCGGGGTTATCGCAGATGTCGACTGCGCCGTGGGCGCGGCACCGTGTCTGACCCCGTCCGACGACTATGGCTTCGAGCTCGACGAGGCGGAGGTCATCTATTGGGGCCTGTGCGCCGAGTGTTCTCAGGCGTGAACTATTCACCTACCTACCCCGAAAGGAATTCTCCAGTGTCTGACAGTGAAAGCCCGGTAATCTCCTCCCCCGAGCCCACCGTGCATCGGCCGATGACCAACCGGGACTGGTGGCCAAATCAGCCTGACCTGTCGATCCTCAAGAAACACGGGCGGCCCGACCCGATGGGCGCGGGCTTCAGCTACAAAGAGGAATTTAAAAAGCTCGATGTCGAGGCGCTCAAACGTGACCTCATCGAGGTCATGACGACGTCGCAGGACTGGTGGCCGGCCGACTATGGCCACTACGGGCCGCTCTTCATCCGGATGAGTTGGCACGCCGCCGGCACCTACCGGATCCACGACGGCCGCGGCGGCGGCGGCGAAGGGGCGCAGCGCTTTGCCCCGCTGAACAGCTGGCCCGACAACTGCATCCTCGATAAGGCCCGTCGGCTGCTGTGGCCGGTCAAGAAAAAGTACGGCCGCAAGATCTCCTGGGCTGACCTGATCATCTTCGCCGGCAACGTCGCCTACGAGTCGATGGGGTTTAAGACGTTCGGATTCGGGTTCGGTCGGGAGGACATCTACGAGCCCGACGAGATCTTCTGGGGTCCCGAGGACACCTGGCTTGGTGATCAGCGCTACAGCGGTGAACGGGATCTTCACAAACCGTTCGGCGCCACTCAGATGGGGCTGATCTATGTGAACCCGGAAGGGCCCAATGGCAAACCGGATCCGCTGGCCGCGGCCGTCGACATCCGGGAAACCTTCCGCCGGATGGCGATGAACGACGTCGAGACGGCCGCGCTGATCGTCGGCGGCCACACTGTCGGTAAGACCCACGGCGCCGGCCCGGCCGACCTCGTCGGCCCGGAGCCTGAGGGTGCCCCGATCGAGCAGCAGGGTCTGGGCTGGAAGAGCGCCTACGGTTCGGGCAAAGGCAGGGACGCCATTTGCAGCGGCCTCGAGGTGGTATGGACGCCCACCCCCACACAGTGGGACAACAGCTTCCTGGAGACTCTCTACGGCTACGAATGGGAGTTGACGAAAAGCCCCGCGGGTGGCTGGCAATACGTCGCGAAGGATGCCGAGCCGATTGTGCCCGATCCTTTCGACCCGTCGGTCAAACGCCTCCCGACAATGCTGGTGACCGATGTCTCGCTACGGGTGGATCCCACGTACGAAAAGATCACCCGTCGCTGGCTGGATCACCCGGAGGAGTTGGAGGCGGAGTTCGCCAAGGCATGGTACAAGCTGCTGCACCGCGACATGGGGCCCGTCTCCCGCTACCTCGGTCCGTGGGTTCCCGAGCCGCAGCTGTGGCAGGATCCCGTGCCCCCGGTCGACCACGAACTGGTTGGGGAGGCTGACATCGCCGCGCTGAAGGCCAAGCTGCTGCAATCGGGGCTCTCGATTTCGCAATTGGTCTCCACCGCTTGGGCTGCGGCGGCAAGCTTCCGCGGCACAGACAAGCGAGGTGGTGCGAACGGGGCGAGGATCCGCCTTGCGCCGCAAAAGGATTGGGAGGTCAACAACCCGGCTGAGCTGGCCAAGGTATTGCCGGTACTCGAGAAGATTCAGCAGGAGTTCAACAACTCCCAATCCGGTGGGAAAAGGATTTCGCTGGCTGACCTGATCGTGCTCGGCGGGTGCGCGGCGGTCGAACAGGCGGCCAAGAAGGCCGGAGTCGATATCACGGTCCCGTTCGCACCCGGGCGCACCGACGCCTCCCAGGAGCAGACCGACGTGGAGTCGTTTGAGGTGCTCGAACCCAAGGCCGACGGGTTCCGCAACTATGTGCAGGCCGGAGAGAAGCTCTCGCCGGAGACCATGCTGGTAGACCGGGCGTTCATGTTGAACTTGAGCGCTCCGGAGATGACGGTGCTCATCGGGGGCATGCGGGCGTTGGGGGCCAACTACGGTCACAGTAAACACGGCGTGTTCACCGACCGGCCCGAGACGTTGACCAACGACTTCTTCGTGAATCTGCTCGACATGAATAACGAGTGGAAGGTTTCCGAGTCGGCGGAAAATGTCTACGAGATTCGCGACCGCGCCACCGGCCAGCTCAAGTGGACAGCGACCGCTGTCGACTTGGTGTTCGGTTCGAATTCGGTCCTGCGCGGTCTGGCCGAGGTCTACGGTACCGATGACGCGCAGGACAAGTTCGTACGCGACTTTGTCGCGGCGTGGGACAAAGTGATGAACCTCGACCGGTTCGACCTTCGCTGATCATCGCCGTTGCCGACCGATCATCCGGGGCGGACACCCCGTGAGCAGCTCCACGCTCGCGGGGTGTCACGCATGACCGGGTGCCGGTGAGATCGGCGGGCGCCCTGCACCCGCCGCACCGTCCTCAGGGTCGCCGGGATAACTGTGCGCCGATGAGCGGGGCGATTTTGTCGGCTAGGTACGCATGCCCGGTGTCGTTGGGGTGCACACCGTCCGCGCCGATGAGATCGGGCCTGCCGACAAACCAGTGATCACCAATCGGATCGACGAACGCGGCGCCGGCACCCCGGGCTTGAGTGTTGAGCACGTCACGGACCTGCAGGATGGATTCGGGCACATCGTCGGTCGGCCACGGCGGCCCAATCACCAGGAGCCTGGCCGACGGCGCAGTGCGGCGGGCCAGATCGTAGGTGTCGTGGGCGATTTGAGCCAGCAGCTCAGGATCGACATCTTGGTCGTTGCGGGAGCCAAAGAACACCACCAGCACATCGTCGGGCCGGATCGCCCTGCTGGCGAGGTCTTGGAAAAGGTCGCCGTGGTCACCACGTACCGCATAACCGGCTCGGCCTTCCGAGGCCACGCCTGCTGCGATGTGCACCCCGTGCTGGGCGAGAATCTGCCAGGCGCGAGCCGTCCAGGACTTCGGGCCAATACCGCCTTCCGCGGTGCCGCTGGTATAAGAGTCACCGATCACGGCGACGTGATTCAGCGGGGAATCCAGGTTGGGTGACGTGCAGAGCCGCACCGGTACCCGATGCGCGTTGACCGCGCTGACCAGAAGGGTCAATGACATGACCCAGGTGGTCAGACGATTCACACCTACCTCCACCGCCAACCTGCAACCGCGTGGTCGCGGCGCGATCACCGACAGCCTATGACCTGCCAGACGAAATGGGCCGTCAAAACGCTGCTTTCACGACTCGTGCCGGGCAGAACAGCTCATATTATTCGATAGACGCTGCGGCGCATCATGCTTCGCGTGACACTCCGGCAATCACAGTGCGGGCACCGAGAGCGGCTCGGTTTGCCCCGTCCGAGCCCCCTGGACCGGCTCAACCGTGGTTGCCGGCGACTCGGAGAACCCGGACAGTGAGCCGATTTGCGGCGGGTAGGCGCTGATGTTGGCCATTCTGCGAATCCAGCGGCGAGCAGGTTCTTCAACGAAATGGAACAGCAGAATTGCCATACCCACCGCGATCACCAGCAGGCCGACGACGTTCCATTTCCATGGTGAGCTTTGCAGGGTGAGCTGAAACTGCTGCACGGTCCATCCCCAGGCGGTATGCACCAGCTCGTGAACCATGTACAGGCAAAACGAGATCTGACCCCCATAGACCATCAACCGGGTCGACAGCAGTCTGGGCAAACTGCCTGTCCCGGTTGCCAGTGTCATCACCAGCGGCACGAACAGCATGTCGACCAGCCCCCCGCTGTCCACAACACCAGGCAAGGGGTGCGCATCAAGCAGGTACAGAGCGCCCACAATCGCAACCGTCAAGAGCAGCGAAGCGTATCCCGCGCCGCGGCGAGCGCGGTTGGTCAGCCGCAATCTGCGGACCGCGGCGCAGGCCAGCGCACCCGCGATGAACTGCGTGACGATACGCGGCAGCCAGCTCCACGGGGTGTAGAACTGTCCGCTGGCCAACAACAACAGCACCGGTGGCAGCGAGGCGGCGAACGCCAGCCACATCAGACCGCGTGCCCGGGTAACCTGCTGCATCCGGAAAATCACCACGACCAGCAGGCCGAAAAGCAGGTAGGCCAGCCATTCGGCGCTGATCGACCAGGCCGGACCGTCCCAGCTGGACCCGTCGAAGTACGGTTGAAACCACAGCTGCACCAGCAGGATCTGGCGTACATAACTCACCGCGGTGAGCTGGCTGGCGTCGGGGGACGGCACGTGGCCGACGTGCAGTGTGAATATGATCCACAGGGCAGCGAGGTGCAATGTCACCAGATACACCGGCCACACTCTGGCCAGCCGTAGCCACAGGAAATGCAGTGTGGCACGCACTGACCACGACGGGCCCATCCGGTCGAGGTAATTCCAGGTCAGCACGAACCCGCTGAGGATGAAGAACAAATCAACCCCTTGGGCGCCGCAGTTCAGCACCGGCGCAAGCGCATCGCGGACACCCGGTGATGCGTCGCCCAGCATCGGCCGGTAGTGAAACAGCACAACCCATACCGCGGCGATAATGCGGAGTCCGGTCAAGGCTTTGATCTCTGCGGTACGCACAAACACTCTTTCCGTCAGGATTCTGCTGTTTTGTTGGCCTCGCAGCTCGGCTGGCCGGGCGCTCCGCAGCTCCGCGCCGTGGCAACCGGCGCCCTTCGCAGACTAACAGCGGGCCAGCCGCCACCGTGGGCACGGGATCGTGTGTGTATGCGGGTCGATCGTGAAACTGCTGATCACCGCGACCGCGGTACAGCCAGCCGACTGCCACTAACGGCTTTGCGTGGCTTTGCGCTGCGCAGTACCGGATCCGCAGCGCCCCGACGCCGCAAAACGCCGACGGCACTATTGCCTGACACGCCATCAACACGCGAAAGTCGTTTCTTAGCAAAGAGTTAGAGACGGCTTCCGGTCGCCTTAGGATTTGCGCGTTAGCGTGGATGGCAGATTGGTCGACACGGGTCGGCCGCTGTGACACCACCAGAGTGAGGTTGCGTATGAGTGCCACCATCGCCAGACCGGCTTCAAACCTCACCCCTCGATACCGAACCACCGCCATTGATTGCGGTGCGGCTCATATCCGGGCGCACTGCCGCCATCTTGCGATTGTCGTGACAATCGAAGGCACCATCGATGCCGGCAATATCGACCGGGTCACCGACTATATCCGGCAGTGCTCCCTGGTGAAAAACGCTGTGGTACTCGATCTCAGCGGTGTGACGTCTTTCGATCCGAGCGCTATCTCGATGTTGTACGTGCTCGACGACAGCTGCCGGGCCGCTGGAGTGGAATGGGCGCTGGTCCCAAGTCTGCACGTGCTCGACGTGCTCGGTAGTACCGGCCACGAGACGGTGTTTCCGTTAACACATTCGGCGCGCGAAGCACTGCACAATTTCGCCGACATGATTTCCCGGCGCCGTGAACTGTTGCTACCGCTCATCAAGAAAACAGCGTAGAGGTGTCGCTCGGAGGCGATACTTGCCCCGCAAAATCCAGGTCCTCTAATCCCCGTTGTGGGAGCGCCGAATGGGCAGAGAATTCTGTTCGGTTCACTGGCGCCAGCCAATTGCCAAACCCACACGATCGCGTCGAATGCAGGATTTTCGCAGACGAGTCCTGCTGCCAATTCATGGTCCGTGTCAAGCGGTTGGGATCACCAGCGCACCGGGACGCATAGCGAGCGCAAAAGTCAGCGCGCGGCATAACCGTAGCAATATCGTGGCAATGAGATGCCAACGCCGGGCCCCGCCGCCTGCGCCCGATTGGCTGCTTGCGCTGGATATCGTGCTGGATATCGTGCCGGGTGCGGCGGCCGGTGGCTGAGAGTCACACCCGCGCAGGAAGCGGGTAGGCTGCTTGTCGATGGGGTTTCCGATGAACGTGGCGATGGTATGCACGAAAGCGGTGATGGTCGCCGCGGCGCTTGTCCTGGCCGGCGGAGCATCGGCCGGGGGCGCCGGCGCCGACCCGCACCCGCCCGCTCCGTCGCCTAACCCTGGCCCCAAGACCACCATCGACCACGACGGCATGTATGCGGTAGGAACCGATATCGCGCCGGGAACGTACAGCTCCGCGGGGCCGGCCGGCAAAGGTGCGTGCTACTGGAAGCGACTCGGCGGTTCGAACGGCAACGAAATCATTGACAACGCGATGACCAAGAAGCCGCAAGTCGTGCAGATCGAGCCGAGCGACAAAGCGTTCAAAACGGACGGCTGCCAGCCTTGGCAGAAAACAGATTCCGCGGAGGCCCCGCCGCCCCTGCCCCCGTCGGCCGCGCAAGGCCAGTTGCAGACCATCATCGGTGGCCTGAACGGCGCCGGCCGTCAGTCTGGTGCAGGGCAGGTTCCCGGACCGTAAGGGTGTGAAAGTTTTTCGTTCGGTGCTGATCGGCGTCTCACGCGGTCCAGCGCACAGGCAGTGCCTGCGGTTTGCGGAAGACCAGACCTTGTGGCATACAGGCACAATCGGGGTCGAGCCGCAGGCCGGGCAGGCGTTCCAGAAGGCGGCTCATCGCGATCACGGTTTCGGTCCTGGCGAGCTGGGCGCCGAGGCAGAAATGCGGCCCGTACGCGAAGGCCAGGTGGAGCCTGGCATTGGGACGCCGCACATCGAACCGGTCTGGGTTCGTGAACACGGCCGGATCCCGGTTGGCAGCGGTGATCGAGACGCTGACTAGATCACCGCGCTGAATCTGCACACCGGCGAGCTCGACATCCCGGGTGGCGTATCGGTCAACGATCGCCGCCGCGGGTTCCATCCGCATCGATTCTTCGATCGCGTTCGGTACAAGATCCCCCCGATCACGCACCAGCGTAAGCGTGTCGGGGTCGCCCAGCAGATACCGGGCGGCGTTGGCGATCATGCCCTCGGTGGTCTCCATACCGCCGAACAGCAACACCGCCGCGTTGGAGATGATCTCCGGGCGGCTCAGCCGCGCCTGCGCTGCCTGGGTGAGCAGCGATGGCCTGTCGTAGCGGTCGAGGCTGCGGACGACGGCGGTGCGCACGTGGCTGAAGGCCTGTGCGCCCGCCGCGGCGACCGGCCCGCCGGCGGTCACCCCGGACACCGCCCCGGCGATCGTGTCATACCACGCCAGCACCGACTCAGCGCTGACGTCACGTAGCCCCACCACGTGGGTGATCACATCGGCCGCTAGCGGACCGGCGAATTCACGGCGCAGATCGGCGCCGCCGCCCGGTCGCATCGCGGCGATCAACCGGTCGGTCGTCGCCTCGACGAGCGCTGTGAACCGGTTCCGCACCCGAGTGGGATGGAACGGATGCGCGAACGGCGCACGATGCCGGGCGTGGTCTGCCCCGTCAAGCGAGAGCATGCTCGCGCCGATCACCTGGGAGGTGGAGAACCGACGGTCATCGACCGTAAAGGTTGCCGGATTCCGCAGTACGTGTACTGCAAGGTCATAGCGGGTGATCAGCCAGCCGCCCCGGGCGGGGATCCACGACACGGGCTCGGCCACCCGCAGCCGTGCCAGGATGGGATGCGGATCCTGCGCCAGCTCGTCCAGGATCACGCGACGGCCGAGAGGGAACTCCCGCACGGTCATCCATCATCGCGCGGTAGGGCGTTGACAAGAGTGGACCGGGGCAAGGCCGTGTGGCCGAGGCGGCCAGTGCCCGCTGATCGTGGATGTCGATTACGGTGCTGATGTGGCCAGCGATGCCCAACAAGCGGTGGTAGTGGGTGCCGGTGTCAGCGGGTTGACCACTGGTGTGTGCCTGGCTGAGGCGGGCTGGGCAGTCCAGGTGTGGACGGCCGCGAGACCGCAGGCGACGACCTCGATGGTGGCCGGTGCGGTGTGGAGCCCGGTATTCAGCGAACCGGTGGCTAAGACACTGGCCTGGACCGAACGGTCGTTGCGGGAATTCCGCACACTGTCCGCCGATCCCTCCACCGGGGTGCGCATGGCGTCGGCCCTGATCGTCGGTGGGCGGTCCGGCGCAGCTGAGCTATTCGGGGTGGCTGACGCGCGCAATCCAGTTGAGCTTCCGCCCCAGGCCCGGCTCGTCCCCGACCTGCGGCCAGCTGACCCGACCGAATTGCCGGACGGCTTCGAAATCGGATTCCATGCCACCATGCCGCTGGTCGATATGCCGCGCTATCTCGGCTATCTCAGCGAGCGCTTGACGGCCGCCGGCGGAGAAATCGAGACGCACCCGGTACGGTCGCTGGCCGAGGCCGCCGACGCCGCACCGATAGTGATCAACTGTGCCGGTCTCGGCGCGCGTGCTCTGCTCGGTGATGACACGATGCGGCCGGTGTTCGGCCAGCATGTCGTACTGACCAATCCCGGGCTCGAGCGTCTGTTTTTAGAACTCACCGCGGCCCCGGAATGGATCTGCTATTTCCCCCATCCGCAGCGCGTGGTCTGCGGCGGCATCCGCATTCCCGGCCGCTGGGATACCACTGCGGATCCTGAGGTCACCGAGCGAATTCTCCAGCGTTGTCGCCGGATCGAGCCACGGCTGGCCGACGCGGAGGTGATCGAGACGATCACCGGATTGCGTCCCGACCGCCCGGCGGTACGAGTGGCGGCTGAGCCGCTCGGTCGTGCCCGCTGTATCCACAACTATGGTCACGGCAGCAGCGGCGTGACCTTGTCCTGGGGATGCGCTCATGATGCCGCCCACTTGGCGGCCGACGATTCCCGGTCTGATGGCGGCGTCACGGACTGACCTCATGATGTCAACAGCCCGCAGTGCAGCACAGCGATCCATCAATACCCTTGCAGCTAAATCACATTCGGCCTCCGATCATCCTGTGGCCAAGATGGGTGTCGTTCCGCTTTCCGGCTGCGGCCTTGGAGGCGGCCCGGTGTAGCCGCACCGCACGGGTGGGATTGTGCGTGACACCCAGCTACGAGATCCAAGGAGGGACCGCGTGAACGCCCCGGCGATGATTGGTACCTTGTTCTTCGACGGCGACTGCGGAATATGCACTCGCGCAAGGAATTTTCTGTTACGGTTGAACCGTACAGGCAACCTGCAGACCAAGCCGCTGCAAGCGCGCGGAGTCGCCGAGCAACTGGGCATTCCCCCGTCGCGGCTACTCGAATCGGCGCGATGGCTGGACCCCTCCGGGGCCGTGTACTCGGGCGCCGAAGCCGCCAATGCGGCGCTGTCGGCCGCACTGGGCATCCGGGTGCCGCTGATTGTGTACCGCTTTCCGGGTGTCCGCTGGATCGAAGACGCGATCTATCACTGGGTGGCCACACACCGCGACCGCTTACCCGGAACAACTCCATACTGCCAGGCACACCCGGACGAGTGCTGACCGGCGAAATGCCGATATTCGCGCACTATTCGCACCGCTGCGTCAGCGGTCCGGCACCTGGACAACGATGGCCGGGATCTGGTTTGCTCACACCGGTAAGGTTTGCACCGGCGGGAGCTTAACCATGGACGTCGGGTCGGTTGACGAAGTGCTCAGCACCACCCGGGCGGTGCGCAAACGCCTGGACCTGACCCGGCCCGTCGGTCGTGACGTGATCCTGGAATGCATCCGCCTGGCGATGCAGGCGCCCACTGCGAGCAATGCACAGGACTGGCGCTGGCTGGTGATCACCGACGCGGGCAAGCGCGCCGCGGTCGCCGAAATCTATCGCAGCATTGGTGCGCAATATCTTACGCATGCCGCGGCAACCGAACCCGATCCGCAGACCCGGCGCGTGTACCGCAGCGCCCTTGCCCTCACCGAAACCCTGGCCGCGGTTCCCGTCCACGTGATCCCCTGCCTGCAGCGGCGCATCGATGAACGCGACCGGCTGGTTGCCGCGTCAGCCTGGGCGTCGATCATTCCCGCCGGGTGGAGCTTTTTGCTGGCGCTTCGGTCGCGTGGGCTGGGATCGGTGTGGACCACGATGCATCTGGCCAGGGAAGCAGAAGTGGCCGAACTGCTGGGAATTCCGGCCACAGTGACACAAGCCGCGCTTTTTCCGGTGGCGTACACGGTGGGCTCCGGTTTCCGGCCTGCCTCGCGGCCCCCCGCGGAGACTGTCACCTTCTGGGACACCTGGGGAGAACACTGATGCAGTCCTATACGGTGCGGTTCCATGTTGACGCGCCCGCGCGGAAAGTTTGGCGGGTACTGCATCCGCCGGCGCCGCCGGACGCTCCCCGCCCACGGGTCCTGGAGTGGCCCACGGGCCGCATGGAGATCCTCAACGAGGGCGACGAGGCCGGTGCCGGGTTGGTGCGCACGTGTGTTTTTCCAGTGCCCAGGTATCTGTTATCTGGGGGCAAGGGCCGGTCGTGGGAGACCGTGACGGAGGCGAAAATCAACAAACTGTCGCGGTACGTGGCCATCGGCAAGCCGCTGTGGTCGCGCGCCGAGGGCTATTACGAACTGGAAGAGCAGCCCGACGGCACCACGGTACTGACATTCCACGAGACCTATCACGCCTATAACCCGGTGCTGCGGTTTCTGCTGGAACGCCGAGTGCACGCAAAAATCTCGCGCGATAACCTCGCGACCTACCAGCATGTGCTCAGCTATGCCGGGCGCGTGCGGCGGCTTACCTAACCGGCGACAAAGGTTGGCGCCACTCCGCCAAAAACCGGTTCAGTGGGTGACGGCGTCGGCCTGGTCGTCTGCGCCGTTCGTTGCCAACGATTCGTCCCAGCCATTGAAGTGTGAGTCCGCCGGGCGCGTGTGCTCGACATCCGCCGGCGCGGCCACTCCCCCGAGCGCGGAGATGAGTTCTTTGACCTTCGCCGCCTCTTCGTCGGTGGGTGTTTGTCCGGCCTCGAGCTCATCTGGCAGATCGGGCCGAAGCCCCGCCCCGTTGGCCACCTCGTGGGCCGATAACTTGGCGCGGATGCGCGCGCTATAGAGCTGCTGCCCCAGCGTCGCATGGGGTGCGGCAGCCGCGCGTGCCATCAGGTCGTCGTAGCGGCGGCGCACCTCGCTGAGCGCCACGATGACCGCGGGTGTGGATCGGCTCCGGCTTGCTGCCTCGGCCAACGACGCCCGTAATTTACGCAGACCGGAGAGAACTACTTCTGCCCGCTTCTGGAACTTCTTGTCCTCAGGGAAAGGCAAAGAATCGATGGCGGCGCGGTACATGTGCATCGCCGCCTCGGCGAGACTGACAATAACTTGTGATTCACCGTCATTCGGATCAAATTCGCCCATGGCCCCTCAATTCTGTGGTGGTGTCCGGCTGCTGAAGCGGCTCGCCAACCGGGCGCCGTGACTGCAACTGCAAGGTTGAGGGTATCTGGTAACCGTGGGTAGAAGGAAATTTTGAATTCAGCGCCCGGGCTTTGACTGAAGCCCTTAGGGGCCGGCAACGCCACAACAACGAAACCCGCGACAGCCAACGCGTTGTCGCGACACCAATGCCCGCGGCGGCGGGCGCGCCGGTTCCTGCCGGCAGCAGCTGCACACAGCGTCAGTACCGTCCGATCAGACACGCCCGGCGCGGCTGATGTCGCGAATCACCAGCGACAGCACCCAGCTCACGATCGACAAGACGATCGCAGCCCAGATTGCGGTCCACCAAAAGTGGTCGATCTGGAGTCCCCAGTGCGTGGTGTGGCTGGTGATCCAGGCGGTGATCCACAGCATCAACGCGTTTACCACGATATGGAAGAGGCCGAGCGTGAGGATGTAGAGAGGGATCGACAGGATCTGCACGATCGGTTTGATAAACGCGTTGACGAGACCGAAGATCACCGCCACGACGAAGATGATGCCGATCGTCTGAAGTGTGGTGTGGCCGCCGACAAATGTGAGCCCGTGGACGAAAAGGGTGACAACCCACAGGGCGAACCCGGTCAACGCGGCGCGGACGAGAAAAGGCCCCACCCGGCTGATTTTGCCACCATGCGCTGGCGTCAGGGGCGAATCGAATGCTGTGCGGTCATATGCGTGGCGGGCGGGCTTCTAGTTCAGCCCGTAGAAGCGCTGTGCGTTGAGCCCGGCGATCTTCGCGCGCGCCTCCTCACCGATATCGCCGCGGGTACGCAGACCCCTGGTGCTTTGCGGCCACTCTCCGTCCCAGTGCGGGTAGTCGCTGGCGAACATGATGAAGTCGGCGCCGAGCACCTCGATGACACCGGGCAGGATGGGTTCCTCCGGCTCGCAGGTTACCCAGATGTTGCCGGCACGCAGGTACTCCTGCGGATCGCGCTGCCAGCCGTTTTCGATCCATTCGCCGCGTTTCTCGAAGTGCTCGTGCAGGCGGTCGATGAAAAACGGCACCCAGCCCACCCCGGCCTCCAGAAACGCGACACGCAACTGCGGATGCCGGTCGAACACGCCGCCGGAGACAAGCGCGGTCATCGCCGTCATCTGGTCGAACGGGAAGCTGATGCAGTGCACCTGAATGTAGTTGGTGAAGCGGTCGACACCGATCTTGGGCAGGTGGATGCCCGGCGCGCCATGGATGCCCAATGGCATGTCGAGTTCGACGGCCGCGGCGTAAAACGGGTCGAGATCGGGGTGATCGAGGTTGCGGGTCGTGAGCGCCGGCGGGACCAGGGTGGCCACCAGCCCAAGCTCCTTGGCCTCGCGCATGACATCGATCGCGACCTGGCCGTGTTCGATGGGGGTCACGGCGACACCACGCAACCGGCCGTTCGACGATGCGCAGTAATCCGCGATCCACTGGTTGTACAGCCGCGCGAACCCCGCGGCGAATTCGGGATTCTGCAAGGTCGGCGCGCAAAGCCCGAGGCTGGGATATAGCACCATGGTGTCGATATGATCGCGGTCGGCGTCACTCAGGACGCCCTCGGCCGATCGGCAGTGGATATCAGCGGCCTTGCTGATCCCGTGCTCGGGGGGACAACCGGCCCCGGGGCCGCGGTCCTCGGGATAGTTGCGGCCTTCGATGACCAGCCTCGGCTTGCCGTCCGCGCTCGCCGCGACGAACTGCGGCCAGCGCCTCATGGCTTCGACTGCCAGCGACGGGTTCTCGGCGACATGTCCGTCGGCGTCGATGATTCGCATGCTTCACCCCACTTGACGTTTCACACCTGCCACTCGAAACCCTAAAGAATGTCGCGGTCAACGGCACCACATTGCGGATGGCAGGCTTGCCAGCCCGGCACAGCGGCGGCAGTATCCGAACCAGTCACGACCGTTCCTAGACACTGAGGGGAAGTGAGTTCTGCTCTGTGGGCGGCCCCGAACGGTGTTGGGTCGCCTGGTTGCCCGCGTTCTTCGACCCGGGTGGTTTCGCGGATCGTGTCCGTGTTCCAGCCGCGGGGTGGCGGGTTTCCTCGCGTCTTCGGGTGCCGGGTCTGGCCTGGCCGGTCCGATGCCCGGCCACATCGCTCTGGCGTGGTCGGGGCGGTGCCGTTCGTCGCCGGATCCGGTGCCCAAGGGCGCGCCGTCCGATCGCCACGCTCGCGGCGTGGTGACGGGTGGTCTGTGGGTGGGCGGCAGTCAAGGGCTCCTGCCAGTGCTGCGCACCCCATTTCGAGGTGTAGGCGGGGTCAACGGCGATAACGGCGATCCCGGCTTCGGTGGCCATCGCCAGCAAGCGTGCGCGCAGCCGCGCGGTGGGCATACCGGAGATGATCCGCCGGAACCGGCGCCGGCGGCCATGCGCCGAGAGCGCCGCCTCCACCAACTCGGTGTTCATCCGCCCCAACCGGTCCCGGTGCTCGACCACCACGGCGGTCACCTTCGGATCGGCCAGCAGCCGGCGTACCTTCGCCCGTGACCCGTTCATCCCGGACCCGACCTCGGCCTCCACCCGCACCACCGTCCCGCCCGCCTCGGCGGCCCAACTGGTCAGCCGCGCGACCTGGCGGTCCAAGTCCGGCTTTTGATCATGAGACGACACCCGCGCGTATAACCCGAACGCGCCCGCCGATGCCGATCCTGTGGGCGCATCCGGTGACACCAACACCGTGCGCTCATTCACCCGCACCGCCGGAACCGGCAACATCCCCTCCCGAAACCACCGGTACGCCGTTTGCGGATGCACGCCCTGAGCCCGCGCCCACTCCGTCAAATTCACACCACCAGCACACTCACTAGAACATTCGTACGCTCACTATCACTCAGTATTCGCCAACTGCTCAGAACCCCTGGCTAGGTACTCCGTGAGTTCCCGCGTTCTGCCCTTCCTGGCATCCCTGGCTCTGGTGGTTGCAGGGTGTGCGGCGGGGCCGGGCCCGTCGGGCACCGCAACCACGGCGCACCGGCCGCCCGCCCGGCCGCCGGCCGCTCCGCGACCGTCCGAGCACGCGCCGCCGGGGGTCACGCCCACGACGCCGGGCCGGCCCGGGCGGCGCAACATCTATGCCGCGGCGGGGGTGGGTACCTTCGCTCCCGGTGTGGGTGAGGACCGGCCACTGGTGTATGTGCCGCATAACCGCTCGGGCGACGTTTGGGAGATAGACCCGGCGACCTATCAGGTGGTCGGCAAATACCCGGTGGGCTGCGAGGTACAGCATGTTGTGCCCGCTCACGATATGCGCACCCTGTACGCCACCGATGGCATCGGGTTTTCGGCTCACCGTCGAGCGTGATACCGCGCTCGGCGCAGTTACCGGCTAGCGCTCGATTCGACGAAACCTCAAGTCGGCCAATGTATTAGCCATTCTATCTGCGGGGCGGGCAAGTGTCACGTAGTCTCTTACGAGGTTTCCCGCGTGTCGCTGAGCGCACGCCGTAGCAGGTGCATCGCCACCGTCGTCGAGCGCTCACGAATGTCGTCGCGGCCACCTGGCAAGCGCACGGTGCGGGTAAGCGTGTGCCCGCCCGCCAGCATCACACTGAAACACACTGTGCCTACTGGTTTTTCAGCTGTCCCTCCGCCCGGACCGGCGATTCCGGTGATGGCGATCGCGGTATCGGCGTCGAAGCGCCGCAGCGCACCCGCGGCCATTGCCTCCGCGACCGGCTCGGACACCGCCCCGTGCGCCTCGATCAGCGCCGAATCCACATCCAGTAACTGCACTTTCGCCTCGTTAGCGTAGGCCACCACCCCGCCTGTGAGGTAGGCGGACGAACCGGGCCGCTCGGTCAGCCGTGCCGCCAGCAGCCCCGCGGTGCAGGACTCCGCCGTCGCTACCCGGCGACCTGCCAGCAGTAACGCGACTTGATCGTCCACTCGCGAGCCGTCCTCGGAAAAGATGTGCTGGCGGTGTTTTTCGCGCAGCAACTCGATCAGCTGCTGATACACCCCGGCGGCGTCGGGTTGGTAGCGGGTGACCATTTCGATCTCGCCACGGCGCAAGCAGGTGGTGATCTCGAGCAACCGGAAACCGGGGATGCGCTTGTCCGCCTCGCGCAGCGTCTCAGCCAGGCCGGACTCGGGCAGCCCGAACATCCGCACGGTCTCCTGTCGGTAGATCGTGCGGCCCGCGATCGCCTGCTGCACGGCGGGTGTCTGCACCGCTGTGGGCCACATCGGCTGAAGCTCGCGTGGCGGCCCCGGCAGCACGACCAGCGTCGGCTTGCCCGGCACCACCAGACCGGGCGCGGTACCCACCGGGTCGATCACTTGTGATCCTGCCGGGATCATGGCCTGCTTGCGGTTGGCCGCACGGACCGCGTCGAAGTCGACGCGGTCGGGCATCAAAGACCTCAGGATCGCCGCGATCTTGGCCTCGAGGGTGGTGTCCAACACCAGCTGGCGCCCGCAGAAGCGGGCCACCGTCTCGACGGTCATATCGTCAGCGGTCGGACCCAGACCGCCGCTGGTGACGATTAGATTCACCCCCTCGCCGGCGAGAAAACGCAGCTGCGCCTCGATGTCGCGCGCACGGTCACCACAGATCGTCAGGTGCGCCAGCTCGACCCCCAGCTCAAAAAGCCGGTCGGCGATCCAGGGACCGTTGCGGTCCTGGACCCGCCCGCTCAAGACCTCGGTTCCGGTGACCACGATGCCCGCGCGCACACTCACCGGGATGAGACTACGCACCGCCCGTCGGCGCGGATATCGGCGCTGACATGAACGAGCCTGTTTCAGTGGCGCAGGTTCCGCGGACTCGCTACGCCAAGTGTGGCGACCCAGACCTCCGGCTGGACATCGCTTACCGGGTCTTCGGTGACGGCCCGGGTGATCTGCTCGTGCTACCGGGGCCGTCCATCCCGATTGACACCATCGACGCCGAGCCGTCGATGTACCGCTTTCATCGGCGCCTGGCCACGTTCAGCCGGGTGATCCGGTTCCGCGGTATGGGCTTGTCGTCGCGCATTCCAGGGTTTCGACATGCTGGGCATCGTCGCGCCCAGCGTCGCCCGCGATGACGCGTTTCGCGCGTGGTGGGATCTCGCCGGCAATCGTGCCGCGTCGCCGAGCATGGCCCGCGCCGCGACCAAGGTGGTGATCGAGTCCGACGTGCGCGACACCCTCACCCGTATCTCCGCGCCGACGCTGATCGTGCATCACGGCAACGCGAAGTTCATCCCTGCCGGCAATGGTCAGTATCTCGCCGAGCGCATCGCGGGATCACGCTATGGGGAACTCCCTGGGGCGGATTCCCTGTACTGGGTGGGCGACACCGCGCCGATGCTCAACAAGATTGAGGAGTTCATCACCGGGGTGCGTGGCGGTTTCGACGCCGAACGCGTACTCACCACCATCGTGTTCACCGACATCGTCGGCTCCACCGAGCGCGCCGCGGCACTCGGCGATGACCGGTGGCGCGATCTGCTCGACGACCACGACCGTATCGTCCGCCACCAGCTTCAGCGGCTCGGCGGGCGTGAAGTGAACATGGAGGCCGCGGCGTCGGCGCGCCGACTGGTTTGCCGCTGTGTCGAAGGCGGCGCGCCCGAGCGCGGGCGGTGGTCGTGCGATAACTAGGATGCGATGGCCGCGGAAGCCGCTGTCGCACAAGTAATTAGCCACAGTATGGCGTCTGGGCAGAGGTATCCACGTGCCGCTTCCCCAACTGCGATCGACCTGCTGAGTTGTGCGATATCGATCACCCAATTGCGTACCCCGTCGGGCCGACCCATCCGACCAAGGTAGGATCGTTCTGCCGTATTGGCGCCAGTCTCTGGCGAAACATGCTGGTGGAGAAGATGATTGGGTCGAGGGGTGTTGTTTGAGATATCTGAGGTGGCCGGCATGAGTTGGGCGAATGCACGGGCGGCCACGCCGACTGACACCCCCGGAAGCCTGACGCTGGCTGCAGCCTGGATGTTGCGTGCCACGCCGTGTCGATATCCCCGCACAAGCGACTTGTCACCAAGGTGTGTCACATCGCAACGAGACGACTCCATCCAGTATCGTCGACGTCCGTTGCCGCCGCGGCGTGGCGTATCCTTACTTTTAGTCAATAGTAAGGAGTTCAGATGGACGTTGCTGCCAAACTGACGTCGAAGGGTCAGGTGACGGTCCCGAAGGCAGTGCGTGATGCGCTCGGCCTGAAGGAGGGCGACGAGGTGATCTTCCGGGTGGAAGGCAGTCGAGCGGTGCTGGCCCGCACGCCGAACTTTCTCACGCTTGCCGAAACGGTCCGCGTACCAGCGGCGAAACGCAATGTCGCCTGGGATGAGGTGATCCGCCGCACCAGAGCCGCTCGAACCGCCGACCGCCGTTGACCGCGATCATTGATACCAACGTCCTCGTCCGTCACCTCACCGGCGATCCGCCTGAGATGGCGGCTCGGGCGACTGCTTACCTTGGGACCGAGCGCGAGCTACTACTGACCGACCTCATCGTCGCTAAGACGGTGTACGTGTTGGAGTCCTTCTATGAGGCGCCACGCGAACAAGTCGCCGAAGCGATGAGGTCGCTCATCACATTCGACTCCATTGTCTGCGTGGACCCGGCGCTTCTTTTGCGTTCAATCGAGGTCTACGAGACTGACCGGATTGATTTCGCGGAGGCATACCTCGTCGCGTGCGCGGAAAGCACCGGGGTCATCAAGATCGCCTCTTTCGACCGGGCCATTGACCGCGTCAAGACGGTCGAACGGATTGAACCTCCGCCGATCTGATCCGGCAATTGCGGCCGCCGCAACAGACGGTAGGACCGAGTGGCTATCAATCATCACCTAGACGCGCTGCGGAGGGGGTAGGTTAGCGACTTGTCACCAAGGTGCGGCTGGTTTGCCGGTGATGCACCTAGCGTGGTACGTCAGATCCGCATGGAGTCTCTAGCAGCTAACTCCTTGCCGCTGAAGTAGCGCGAGTGGGTTTGCTTTAAGGTGTCCAGTGATTTGCTGACAAGTGCGGCGATCTCGACGTCCCTATCGGTGCGCTCGGCTTCGAGCTTAAGCCGGTACTCCATCGCCTCCCGCGTGGTCACAAACTCGGTAATGCGACGCTCATGGGTGCGCCGGTTGTAATCCACGATTGCTCAGCCTACGGAGGCAGGCGGACATGTCCTGATACCTCGAAGACGCGCTTTGCTGAAGTTGCAGCGGTCTCTCGCGGGCCCGATCGATCGCTAAGACGGCGACACCCCGGCCGCACACCGCGGCAGTGCGAAGGGGGTAGATTCCCGACTTGTCACCAAGGTTAGATCGTTCTGTCGTTTGGTGTTATTCGCGACATTTGAGGTGAGTCGAGTCGGGTGCGTGGGCCATGGTCGAGTGGCTGCATTGTCGCAGCTAAGTGGGTGCCGTCGGGTGCGATGGGCAATCCTTTCGGCCTCTGTCCCCACGTTGTTCTACACCACGAATCCTGGTCTCCTGCTCATCCGGCAAGCCCGAGGAACACCAGCAGTGCGCGATCGAGTCGGATGAGGTCGCTATCGGCGAGACGGCCGACGCGCTCATGCACGTTCGCCCGCGGCATGGTGGTGATCTTGTCGACCATGATCTGGCTTGGCTGCTCAATGCCGGTTGCCACCGTCGGGTCCACAGCGATCCGGATCAGCGGCGCCTCGACGAGGTTGGTTGTCAGCGGACAGACCGTGACCGAGGCGGTCGCATCAAATCGGTCATCCTGAACGATGACGACCGGTCTCGGCTTGCCCGTATAGAAACCTCGTGCAGCGGCGACGTGGATATCGCCTCGCCTCACTCGGCGAGCTCGCCCTCGGCAGCCCAGTCGACAGAGATTGCATCGACGAAAGCTTGATCGTCGGCCTCATGCTCGCTGGCGGCGATAACAGCCGACTGGCGGTGAGCCTCTGCGGCGAATTCCGGCGCCCGCACATCAGGTACCCACATCTGGACAGGCCGAAGCCCCTGGGCGCGCAGCCGCCGACGATGTTCCTGCACCCGCTCTCGTGGGCTAGCCATGCACCGAGGTTACATGTAACATCCCGGGTCATCAACTCGGCTCGGCTGGCGCCGCGCTGTGCGCACCAAGCACGATCGGCTGCGGGCCATGGCCGCTGAGCAGGCATTGGCGCAGTCGAAACACCTGGCTCGCGAAGCCAACCTGATCGCCCGGATGCTCCAGAAGACGCGTTGGCGGTTCTTTGGCTTTGGCCCGGTTGGCTACTGGCTCGGCGCCAGCCCTACAGCGACCTGCTGCGCTGCGGAGCGTAGCCGCTGGTCCCACACGGCGAACACGGCGTCATCGACCCCAATAGCGAGGACACTGGCAAGGTGGACCGCGTCGGCGCCACGCAGCGCGTGCGCTGTGGCTAAATGTCCAGCGTGGTGAGCGATGTTCTCAGTCAGCTCCACCGCACGGGTGGCTGCCCAGTACTCTTCCCACATCACCTGGGCCTGAAGTTGTTCGTCGGTGCCCAAGCGGCGTGCACGGCCGGCAGCCGCTAGCGCCGCGCGCACCTCGGGGTAGGCCAACCGCGAAGAGACCGCGGCGTCGCAGCCATCCCAGAGCGCCGCGGCGATGTCGCTGTCATCCTCCTCAACGAGGAGTTTGATGAACGCGCTGCTGTCGAAGTAGACGATCGGCACGGGTCAGCGGCGTTGTTCGCTGACCAGGTCGGAGACCGACCCTCGAGCACGCACGCGTGGTGCCCCGCTGGCCGTGGGCCGGCCCGCCGATCGCGGCCGGCTCACCACACCCTGCCGGGTCAGCTGCTCCAGCAGCGGCGCGGCGTCCACGGCCACCAGCCGAACGACCGGGATTCCCCGGTCGGTCACGACGACCTCCTCGCCGGCACGGACACGCTCGATCCAGTCCGCGAGCTCGGCCCGCAACGTACTCACCGCAACCTCCATAACGGCAGTGTACAATATAAGAGCAACAACTTGTACATCGTGCCCGATCAAACCCCGGTGCCATCGACCGTTGAAGACGTGGCGAAGGGGTAGCTTACTGACTTGCGAGTAACGTCACCTGCCTTTGCCGTATTGCCTCATAGGTCTTGGCGAAATGGCTGTAAAAGCCATTGATTAGGGCCTGGGGTGTTGTTTGATATACGCGACGGGAACTCGGATGGGTAATACCCTAAAAAGGGTCCGGGGATAGTTGGGTGATCGCTGACGACAAGCACGCATCGCATGTGCATGTCATGCGCATGCGATAGTTTGCGGCTATGGCGGTTGCGATTCAGATCAAAGATGTCCCTGAAGAAGTTCGCGACGCGCTGGCCGCCCGCGCCGCGGCACGCGGTCAGTCCACCCAAACGTATCTGCGATCACTGTTGGAACGGGAGTACCAGGCTCAACGCAACCGGCAGCTCTTAGAGGCGCTGGCTGGTCATCGCAGCCTCACCATGACAGCCGAGGAAGTGACGGCGGTCATCCGCGCCGACCGCGACGGGTGAGTTCCCGCCTGTGATCATCGTGGACGCAGGTGTGCTGGTATCGGCGCTTACGAGCGACACGTCCCAAGGCGACGCGGCACGCGCAGCCCTAAACGACGACGACGGCTGGCTTGCACCGGCCCACATGCCGGGCGAGGTGCTACGCACCCTCCACAAAGCCGTACGGCGCAACCAATTGGAGCCCGAGGACGCCGAGGCCGTCGCTGACACCGTCACCGCACTCGCCATCGAATACGTGCTTCCGGATGCACTGCTCCTGCACACCGCCTGGGCCTGGCGGCACAACATCTCGATCTACGACGGCCTGTATGTCGCGGTCGCCGCCGAACGCTCTGCCGCCCTGATCACCGCCGACAGCCACTTGGCCAGTGCCACTGACCAGCTCAGTGTCCCCGTCGCGATCACCCTGATCTAGGTCCGCCGGCGATACGGGGGTTAAGCGGCTCGCATGGGGGTAGATAAACGGTTTGCCAGCAAATGTTTATGCCGGACATATTGTCGGTTTGTGAAAGTACCCTTTAGCGCATGGTTACTACACCCACCGCAAAACAGCAGGGTTGCTACTGCCGCATAAGCTCCGACCCCCAGGACAAACGGGCGGGCGTTGAACGCCAGCGCGCCGACACCACCGCGCTCTACGAGGTCAAAGAATGGATGCCGGTCGGCTTCTACGTAGACAACGACCGGTCGGCGAGCAATGGCAAGCAGCGGCCCCGGTGGGACGACCTTCTCGCTGACATCACGGCCGGGAAGATAGACGCCATCGCCGCCTGGGACCAGGACCGCGGGTGGGGATGATGCACGAGCTGGAGACGTTGCGCCGTTTCTTCGCCGGGGCTCGGTCGGTAGATCAAGCTGGCCACCACCGACCAAGGCGAGATCGACCTCTACTCACCGACCGGGGTGATGATGGCGCAGATCAAGAGGGCCGTCAGCGAGCACGAAATCGCCATGATGCGGGTGCGCCTGCGCCGCGCCGCCAGGCAGCGGGCCGAACGCGGATTCCCGAAGTGGCGCAGGTCTTTCGGCTAGCTGCCCGAGACTCGCGCAGCCAAGGATGACGACGCCATCCGCGAGATCGACCAGCGCACAGCGCCATTGATGCAGCAAGCCTATCGGATGCTTTTGGCGGATGCGTAGTTGAACGATATCGGCAGAGTGCTGAACGATGCTGGCGCATTTGGCCTTAACGGAAAACCGTGGAGCGCCAAAACGGTTTCGCTCTTCCTGCGCTCACCACGTAATGCCGGTTTGCGCTCCCATACCCGGCTCGACAAGTACGGCAAAGTGATCGGTGACTGATATCATCACGGTCCAAACGTAATTCGGCGTTCTCTTTACGCAGACGCTCCAACTCCGCGCGTTCACCAGCATCTAACACTGCGCCAGTATCACAGCCGAAGCCGCCTGGCGTTGCAGGCGCACCCAACGCCCCAGCACTTGATCACCCACACCAATCTCAGCACCACGTGAGCCACCAGGCGGCCGGTCTCAATCACCAGGTGGGCAGCCTGCTCCCGAAACTCGGGAGTGTACTTGCGACGCTTGCCCGACATGCGGACATCCTTCCTGGGGGACCAGCAGTCCCACCAGTCAGTTGTCCAACATCAGGGGTGAACCCCAGGACCAGATCGTTGACGAGGTTATGGAGCAGGTGCGTGCCTATCGCGCCGCGCACGGCATCCCAGAACTGGACGAGCCGGGCGAGTGTAACGGCGCGGCCGGTAGCGACGATTAGGGGATTGCCATGGCTGTCGATCTTGCCTGGAGCGCCGAGGAGCAGCAGCCCGAGCCTGAGCAGTTGGTGCCTGAGCTTGAGCTGGCCGAGCCCGGTCCGCCACGTCACTGGCCGGTGGTGCAGGTGTTCGGTCTGGTGTGCGGCGGCCTGGTGGCGTTGGCGGTGGCCAGCGTCGCGACCATGACCGGGCGCTTCGGCATTCGCAATATTCTAAGCGTGTGAGGGCGCGCGGCGATTGCGAAACGGCCATGTGCCGCTGAACCCAGCCCCCCGGCCGCCCACCACCTGAGTGAGGCTGCTCCTGCCCTCCAAGAAATTTGTGAAAGTGCCGACGCGCCTGGTAAACTGCCACTCATCTCAACTGAGAGGGATATCAATGCATGGGGTTCGCATGTTTCGGGCAGTATTCACCGGCGCTGCTGTTGCGATAGCGGCCATTGGATTGCTTGGTGCGCTACCAATTAAAGCATCTGCCGATCAGGACAGCTACCTGGCGCGGCTGCAGCAAGAAATCCCCAACGTCTACGAACGATATGGGCCAGAATCACTTGTGAATGAAGGTAATAAAGTCTGTGACTGGGAAGCGCAAGGGATGTCGGATGACGCAGTCGTGGAACGAATAAGGGGCGATCTGCCCATGTCAGATAGTGCCGCGAGCTGGGTGGAAATTTTAGCCCAAAACGAATTGGGGTGCTGATCCAGGGCCGCGCGCGACCGGCTCTCGGTGACCAGAAACATGGTGATCGAGAACGTGACGATCGAGACGGAGACCGGCCACGGACACACCCGGCGACCAGCGAGGGACGACCACGTTGGCGACCACCCCACCCTTCAGACAGCCCATCCGATCTGCCAGCACTTTCGCCGGCACCCGGCCGATCACGGCCAGTGCCTCAGCGATCATCGCCAGCGTCGGCAACACTTTCCGATCGGCGGCGAACCGCACGAACCGCCACCGCGAGAACGCCAGCACCGCGCAGAACACGAACAACTCCGGCGCGGCCTCAGCCCAGTCGATCACCAGGTATTCACTTGGTGACCACACCGCCGGGCGACGACCCCGATGATTGTCCTTGCGCCCCATAACTGGGGACTTTCACATGGCCACGGAGAGCAAAGAAGCACCGCCATCACACGGATACGAACCTTCCGCCGAGCCGGTTGACACTGGTCAGTTCGTCGCGCCGTTCTTCATCGAGCGGTTCGCCTACCGGAGGTACTGTCCCACTCTTCCCGCCCGGCACACCCAGCGTACGGCGGCCAGCGACTGCAGTTCGCTTTCGATGACCTCCCCTTCGCAGACTGACAAACCTTCAAGCGCCACGACAGGCGCTCACCAGAGCTAACCGATTCGTTCGGAATCGTCGACGAGCATTTGACCGTTAACCGAAACTACGCTCAGCCAACGATCTTCCGTATCGGATTTTCCGTCTTTCCGGACATATTTGAGCCTTACTACCACGCTTGTTCCGTCTCGCGGACTAACGGAAAGCACCGTGACGGATTGTATTGTGGCCCAGAACTCTAAGTATGCTGAAAGGCCACTCTTTGTTTGGAAATGGGTATCAAACTGAGCCCACGCAGCCATTGGTTGCGCTGGGAGTAGGGCGTACAACTCGGTAACGAAATCACGCATGCGATCAAATGTGATTGATGGCGCTGCCTCTGTCGTCGGCTGTATACGCTGTATATAAGTTGGCGTCTGTGGCAGGCTGGGCTGCGTCGGCGGGTCCGCAACAACGCCTGGCGGGGCGGGACCTGTCCGCCATGCGACGAACGGCTCGTTCCGCACGCTGCCTTGCTGTCCGCACTCATTGTCCTGGATAGTCCACGAATACGTGCCCAGGTAGGTGCCGTCGGACTGCGGCACTAGGGAAATCGTGTCGAACTCCGTCTGCTGCTTCAAGGCGGACATATCAATACCCGTCGAGCACTCCGATGGACCGGTGTGCTCGCCCTCCCATCGTCCGTCGATCCAGTGAAGAAGCAGATAATAGTCGGAACTACTTGCGGCTTGAAGGTTCTTCGGGTCAAGTTTGGTGCCCGTAGCGACGCAGCCAGCCGCCGTGCATGCCGACCGAAATGCCATCCAGATCGAGTCGTTGGGTATCGGGTCGGGTTCTCCGTTATATGTAAGCTTTGAACCGTCGAAGTCGAGGCGGTAGGTCCCGTCAAGCGGTGGGACAGCAACAACCGGTGGCGATTCGCTCGTAGGTGGGCTCGCGGCGGGCGGCGCGGCTGCACTCGGACCTGGCGTGTTGAACGGACCAGCCGGTAGGTTTCCATGGTGGCCCGTGAACAGCAAGGCCACCGTTGCACCGGCGGCACCCAGCATTACGGCCAAAGCCGGCGCGAGGAGCTTGAGAGCGACCGCTGACCACCCACTGCGCTCAGGCTCCATCTCAGGCTCGGCCGACCATGCAAAACCGACCGGCGGTAGCTCTGCAGCCTCCGTCGGCCCAGCCTGTGTCGGTCCATCAGCAAGCCATGTAGGTTCTTCAACCTCTGCCGCTTCTTGTTCAGGATTGAGCTCGGGCATGCCGAACCACCAATCGACCTCATGCCGGGCGGTGTCGACTTGATCGTAATGATTCGATCGGCCGGCGCGTGGTCAAAATCGCAACGTGCGTTCAGTGGGGCATCCGTGGCTGTCGAATCGGAACCGTGACGGCCAGCGCAACGGCGTGGACGCTGTAGGAAAAAGGCCTTAATCCCGACGACCCGGCGGTCGTCGCCGTCGAGATCATGCGCCACGAATTGTCTACGGCAGCCCGGCGGGGAGCTCACTAGGTCCTTTAAGCCACCGATCCCACGCTGCCACTGCTTTTGCGGCAACATCGTGGGCGTCTGGTGAGAATTACTGCCTTGGAGTCAATTACTTCGCCCACGATCGCAGGCACTCCAATGCTGTGACTCCGGCCGTAGGAGGTTCGCGGGTACAGACGGAGCCGATCGGTGGTGGCGTCAGCGAACGCCGGTTGAAGCCACACCACCGATCGATTCGGATGCCCTTACCGATCATCGGCGCGCTGCTCTGCAACACAACGCGGGCAGTCCGGGCGCCCCTTCGGCGCCCGATCCTTCGGGACGATGACGGCATGCACACCTGGATGACCACAAAAACTGCATTTGACTATGCTTGCTCACCTCCTTTTCCAGCAAGGGGAGACGCTGAAACGCAACCCTTTCCAATCGTTCTGGATGGTGAGCAGCCCAATTACGTTGCCTAATAATGTGATTCATCATCATACAGCTCGCAATGGTAGGTCGGGATGACTATGCCGACTGAGCTGGCCCGCCCGTTGACGCGTCCGGCTGCTGCTGCACTCCGCTGGTAATGTGCAGCGATCCGGGCAAGGGCTGGTCGGCGCGGCCCGCAGCGTATGGATTGGGTGGGACCAAGAAGTTCGTGTTCGGTGGCACGCCGCTGACTATGTTGATGATCGGGTGGCCGACCTCCGGCCAGGCGAATGCAAACATCTTCCAGCTGCGCTTCGGAAACCCGACGCGTTGGGTGTCAGGCCACATGGCCGGTACATCCGTGGGACCGGAGGCAGCTCGAAGGAGATGAGGAACTCGACCCCGGCGATCTGGATGAAGCCGCCGAGGACTTCACTGCCCATGCTCGCCAGTCTCAACCGGACGGAGTTCTGCGTCACCGGATGATTCGCGTTCTGGTCGCCCGTGAGCACATACATACCCCAATGGGCTGGCCAGTCGGCGCCGCGCCACAGTATCTCCGCCAGGGTCTCGGTGGTTACGCCGAGCCGGAACCGGTAGGCCAGCGATCCTTCTACCACCGTCGCCTTAGCCTCGATCGCGCCCTAAAGCATCTTCAGCATCCACAGTTCGAGATACCGGCCGCTGACGAGTGTGAAGTCGCGCTGGAAGTCATTTCCGTGGAACCTCATTACGTCGAGGCCGTCATCGCGGAAGTAGCGAAAGAACTGGGACGCCATTGAGTCCAACGCCCACAGGGCGGTGTTGTGCCGACGGCACAGCATCCACGATGACAGCGATTTCAGCCCAGTGACTTTCTGCTTGGCATCGGGCCCCTGCCAGTTTGCGCCCTCCACCATGACGACCTTTTTGTCAGCCGAGATGGTTCCGAGCACTTCATCAGTAATGAAGTGCTCACGGGACAGTTCCTCATCGCAGTCTTTCCTGCTTCGCGCGTAGCAGCCGGGGTTTGAGTAACCCGTGCGCGGACCGGCAAGGAGTGCGGGCGGCCGCTCGGCTACCCAGGAGTGGTCGGCGGCGCGGTGACAACGCTGAGCTTGGTGGCGTGATCCGCACGGGCAGTCGTCCTGAGGGGCAGGACTGAGGAATCGGCCGTTTTCGCGGACGTTGGCCTCCCGCACTACTGATGTAAGGGGCCTGATGGGCTGGATAAACCCTTGGTCACGCCGCCGAGGATACTGAAGGGTACCGACAAGTACGGCTCAACAGTTCTTTCGAAATCGCAGCTACCACTTGCGCAAAACATGTTGGACAGGGCTGAACGGTTGGCGCGACGAGCAGTTGCCCGACGGCACAGTGGTCTGGACTTCCCAAGTGGGCAGGCGTACACCACTCGCCCGGGCAGTCGCCTGCTGTCTCCCACCGTGTGCCTGCCCACCGGGGGGTTACCTTGTGCCGCAACAGTGACTCAACCCCCGGGTGACCACGGGTTCATGATGCTCGTGCGCCGACGGACGCGGGTGCAGGACCGGGCACGCCGCATCGACGCCGAACGCGCACTCAACGCCGTCCCACCGCCGAACGCAACCCTCCGCCGCCCTTCTAGGACAATATGCCGATGATCGAGTTAGAGGTACTGCAGGCCGACGTCACCAAGCTCGAGGTCGACGCGATCGCCAACGCGGCAAACACCCAACTGCGCCACGGCGGCGGGGTGGCGGGTGCGATCGCCCGCGCCGGTGGCCCTGAGGTGCAGCGCGAGTCGAACGAGAAAGCGCCCATCGGTCTCGGCGAAGCGGTCGAGACCACCGCCGGGCGCATGCCGGCACGCTACGTGATCCACGCGGCGACGATGGAGCTTGGCGGCCCGACCTCGGCCGAGATCATCGCCAAGGCCACCCGCTCAACTCTGCGCAAGGCCGACGAGCTCGGCTGCCGCTCGCTGGCGCTGGTGGCGTTCGGCACCGGGGTCGGTGGTTTCCCGCTCGACGAGGCGGCGCGGTTGATGGTCGGCGCTGTGCGCGAGCACGAGCCACGCGCACTGCAGCGGGTGGTGTTCGCAGTGCACGGCGATGAAGCAGAGCGGGCGTTTCGGGCGGCGGTGCAGGACTAAGCGGCCTACCGGTCAGGTGCCGGGTTGGCGAGATGGCGCTCCACCGACTCGATTTTGTGTGATATCGCGTCGGTCACCGCCGGTCGCCAATCGGCTTTGACCACGACACTGACCCGGGGCGCACGAGCTGCCACGACCTCGGCGGCGCGCTGCACGACCGCCATCACCTCGTCCCAGGTGTCGCCCTCGATTTCGGTGAACATCGCGTAGGTCTTGTTGGGCAGACCGGATTCCCGAACCACCCGCACGGCGTCGGCGACGATCTCACCGACACCCTCGCCCACGCCCAGCGGCGTGACGGAAAACGCGACCAATACCGACAGCTTTCCCACCTCCCCGCACCGTGACACAACGAGCGTACTGAAGCGCCAAAACTGGTCACACCGGCGCGCTCGATGGCAGCATCGGGCTCGTGCGGGTTCTGGTGCAACGGGTCTCATCGGCAACTGTCTCGGTGGACGGCCAGGTGGTCGGCACCATCCAGCCCGCTGGCCAGGGGCTGCTCGCATTCGTCGGTGTCACCCACGGCGACGACGTCGATACAGCCCGCCGTCTTGCCGAAAAACTGTGGCACCTAAGAATCCTCGACGGCGAACGATCTGCGGCCGCCGTCAACGCACCGATCCTGGTGGTCAGCCAATTCACTCTTTACGCCGACACCGCAAAGGGCCGGAGGCCGTCATGGAACGCTGCCGCGCCCGGGGCGGTGGCCGAGCCGCTGGTGACGGCGTTCGCAGAAGCCCTGCGTGAGCTGGGAGCTCACGTGGAGACCGGTGTGTTCGGCGCGCACATGCACGTGCAGCTGGTCAATGACGGCCCGGTGACACTGCTCCTGGAGCTGTGAACGGCTGGTTACAGGTGACTCGCGGCGAAATCCGCGCCCTGGCCCGTCATGCCGTTCACCGTGTAGAGAATATGCGCGACGCTGGGTTGCAGGCCGGGAGCACCATTGCAGATCGTGTCATCGGGAGCGCACAACTCCAGGGTCTTGGGCTGATACAGGGGGCCGATGGTGACCGGTACTGCGCCCACCGCGCGCATGAACTCATCCGAGGGTTTCCCGAACAGGACCACCGCGGCAACGTGGTTGGCGACCTCCGGCGGCATCGGCTTGGGTAGGTAGGACACGTACTCCGGCGGTACTTCTTTCGGGATGGTGGGTGAGGTGACAAAACCGCTCACGACCGCGCCCTGAGAGTAGCCGCCCAGCACCATCTTGGTGTTGGGGCACTTCGCGGCCATCGACTCGACATGAGCGCCCTCGTCCCCGATCCCGTCGACGACGGTTTTGGCGAACGCGAGACGGTCGGCGAAATCATTGCCGGCAGGCCAGGTGGCGGCGTAGTTGACCGGATACACACCCACTGATCTCGAGCCGACTTGCGGGCGCAGCGCATCGATGAATGCCTGTCCAACCATGCCAACACCGGGTGCCTCATCGGTGCCGCGGGCGAATACCACCTCGACATCCGGGCACGGTTGAGCGGAGGCGGTCGGGAGCGGTGCGCTCATCAGCGCGCACATCGCCACCCACCCCGCACTAACGAACCGTGCGAAGCGCTGCGCCCGCTGAGCATGGATCAGTGTGACGACGTTCATTGCTGCCCGACCGTTTCGCGGCCTGAGCGCCATGCTAGTCGCGGCCGGCGTCCCGGACGAGCGAAATGCCAACACGCGCCTGCCTGCCGCCGGAGGTAGGTTGCCCATGACGGAAAAGGGGGCCGATGCTTCGCGACATCCGTGAGCTTGTCAACGACCCCGACGCCGGCACGGCTGAGCTGGGCGACAACACCGTCACGCTGCGTGGCGACACGCACAACCCCACGGGCGGGCCGCTGCCGCCGCTGTGGCAGGTTTCCGGTGGCCACCGCCGCCCCGACCGCCGCTGGCGGCTGCCGGAGTTGGCGGTGCAGGTCGCCTCCCCGACGGCGCGCTGCCCGTCGGGTCGCAGTTGCTTGTCTTGGAGACAGGTCTTAGACAGGTCTTGGCGACAGCGGCCGCTGTCTCGCCGGCCCCGATCGGTTCTAGGGAGTTTCATCGCACGTGATGTTCGTGGCGCGCGGCAGGCTCGGCCCGTTCGGTGTCGATGGGGAGCCGATCACCGACACCGAGGGGACGGTCGCGGTCCGCACCGTGCTGCACGACCAACGGTCCGACGACCACGCGACTACCGTGGGGTCGTATCGGTTTCGTCCGTCGAGGTAGTGAAAGAGGCGTTCGCTATGACAGAGCCCCAATACGGGTCGGCTCGTTCCGATGACGATACGTGGGACATTGTCACCGGCGTGGGCTACACCGCTTTGCTGGTGGCCGGATGGCGCGCAGTGCACACACTGTGCCCGCAGCCTCTTGTCCGAGACGACTACGCAAGGCATTTCATCACCGCGTCCGGCGACCCGTACTTGATGGGGTTGCTCACCAACCCCGCGACGTCAGAGGATGCCACCGCGTTTCCTCGCCTCTACGCCGTGCAAACACGGTTTTTCGACGAGTTTTTCCGATCGGCCGCCGCTGGCGGAATCCGGCAGGCAGTGATCATCGCCGCCGGCTTGGACTGCCGCACGTATCGGCTTGACTGGCCTGACGGGACAACGGTTTTCGAGGTCGATCAACCTAAAGTTTTGGCGTTTAAGGCTAGCGTGCTCGCCGCGCACGGCGCCCAGCCTAAAGCACACCGCAAAGAGGTAGCGGCAGACCTGCGGGAGGAGTGGTCGATACCGTTACAGGAAGCTGGGTTCGACCCCCACCAGCCGACGGCCTGGTCGCTGGAGGGAGTGCTGCCGTATTTGACTGGCGCAGCCCAAAAGACCCTGTTTACCCGCCTCGATGAGCTTTCGGCTTCTGGGAGCAAGATCGGGATAGGCGCCCTGGGTTCGCGGATGGACCAGCGACGGCTCGTTGAGTTGGAAGCGGAACACCCGGGAGTCAACATGTCCGGTGACGTCGACTTTTCCGCTCTGACTTACGCCGACGATGCGAGTTTCGACCCCGCCGCGTGGCTTTCAGATCGCGGCTGGGCGGTCGATCCGGTCCACACCAACCCCGAGTTACAGGCCAGCTATGGCAGCACCCCGGCCGTCGTCGACGTCCGAATCGACGCCATCATGCACTCCCAGTACATCACGGCCACACGGTGAACCCGACGTTCTCGTCGTCTGACGCGCTTGCCGGGTCTACCCGCATATGCGGGAAATCGTGCAGGCGCACCGGCTGCGCGGACATACCGTGGTGCTTAGTTCGTCAGCGCTGACCATCCACGCCGAGCCTCGCCCGCTTTCCAGACATCGATCAGGTGGTGTGGAACCACTTCGAGCTCGACGATCACGGGTTGCTGACGGGCGGGATCGTCAAACCCATCGCCTCGGGAGCGATGCAGGCCGCCGCGGTGCAGCAGTTCTGTGCCGGCAACCATGGTGCGCTGCACCCTCGTTCTTTCCGCGCTGACGGCGACGAAAAGCTGGACGTGATGTCGCTGGTCGGATATCGCGGCCGGTGAATCCCCGCTCGGGGCTCACCGCCATCGCCGACCGACGGGGATGGCCGGTGCTGCGGGTCACCGTGTCCCGCCGCGCCGGACGGATCCGGTCCGTGCGGCGCCTGACGGGGTTCGCCGGGCAGGATCGGCGGCGCTAACCCCCGGGTGTCAGCACAATCTTGACCTGGTCACCTGACCGGGAAGCGGCTACCGCGTAGCCGTGCGCCGCCTCGTCGAGCGGCAGTGTCGTGGTGATGATGCCGTCGACGGTGAGTCGGCCCGACTGCAGCAACGGAATCAGTTCGGGCCAGGTACGCTGCACCGGCGCGGTGGTCATTCGCAGCGTGATGCTGCGCAACAGGCAGGTCAGGGCGGGCAGCGGAAACGGCTCCAGATTGTGCACACCGACCACCGAAACGGTGCCGCCGGGCCGCACCGCGGCCAGCGCGTCAGTCATGGACGCATCGGTGCCGACCGCATCGATCACCGCATCGGCGCCGCGGCCACCGGTCGCGGCCACGATGGCCTCCGCTGCCGGCGCCTCGACGGGTATGACGCCGTCGCGGGCGGCCCGCTCGCGACGGCCGGCCACCGGGTCGACACCGAAAACCGTTGCCGCGCCTTGGGCAAACGCGCTGCGCAGAGCACACAGGCCCACTGCGCCCAGTCCGATCACCGCCACTGTGCCGCCCAACGGAATATCGGCTCGGCGCGCGGCTGCCCAGCCGGTGGCCAGGTTGTCGGTGAGCAACAGCGCCTGCTCGGTGGTGATCTGTTCGGGGATCGTGCGCAGCTGAAAGTCGGCGGCGGGCACGGCGAGGAGGTCGGCCTGCGCACCGCCGAGCACACCGGACCCGAAGATCTGCGGCCCGGCATGGCACATGACCGGGTCGCGGGTAGCGCAGCCGGGGCAGGCGCCGCAGCCGGCCACCGACGACACCATGACCACCTCACCCACGCGCACCGTCTGCACCTGCGGCCCGGTTTCGACGACGGTGCCCACGGCTTCGTGACCCAATGCCACCGGCTGGGTCAGCGGATATTCGCCTTCGTAAAAATGCAGGTCGGATCCGCAGATGCCGGTGGCGTTCACCGCGACGATGGCTCCGTCCGGACCGGTCAGCCCCGGATCGGGCCGCCTGTCAACCCGGATGCTGCCGGGAGCATCGATGATTACGGCCCGCATGTCAGCCTTTTCGCCTCGCGACGAAATGAGACCACTTCGGCTCACGCACCGCGGCCCAGTACTCGCTGAGTCGCCATGGGCTGACCGTGTGGATCTCACCGTCGGCGTTTTTGAAATACGAGTGCTTGACCGCCGGATGCGACCACACCATCTTCGTGATTTCCTGTTGTGTCCGTAGATGCCAGGCGCTGGCTGCCTCGGCAGTCGGCTCCAACGAGTGCAGGTTCTGCTCGGCGATTCGCGCCAGACAGCTGTTGATATAACGCATCTGAAGTTCAGAATTAAAGATCAGGCTGCCCCCGTGGGCCAGATGGGCTCCCGGGCCGTAGAGCATGAAAAAGTTGGGGAATCCCGGCACGGTGATGCCAAGGTAGGCGTACGGGCGCTGGCCCCACATGCTGCGCAGGTCGATGCCGTCGCGGCCGGTGATGGTCATCGGCCAGAGTACCTCGGTGTGGCGGAATCCGGTGGCGTACACGATGACGTCGGCTGCGTAGGTCACACCATCCTCGGTGACCACACCGCGGGGGGTGATCCGCTGGATCGGGGTGCGCACCAACTCGACGTTGTCGCGGCGCAGCGTTCGCAGCCAGCTGCCATTGTCTTGCAGCGTGCGCTTCCCGGTAGCCGGATAGTCGGGCAGCACCTTCGCCAGCAGTTCCCGGTCGTCGCCGACCTGGTTGGTGATCCAGTCGGTGAACATCAAGCGGGCCGCGGCGTTCAGTTCGCTCACGGCGTAGTCCTGGTTGGGGTAGTCGGGATCGACCCGCGCGGCGTCCAGGCCTTTGTCGGCGCCGGGCCACATCACCAGAAACCGGTACCAGCGACCGTAGAACGGCAGGTGGTTCATCGCCCAGCGCACGCCGTCGCCCACACGTTCGTGATACATCGCGTTGGGGAACATCCACTGGGCGGTGCGTTGGAAGATGATGAGCCGCGCGACGTCGTCGGCGATCGCCGGCGCAATCTGAAACCCGCTGGCGCCGGCTCCGATCAGCGCAACGTGTTTGCCGCTGAGCTGCACGGAATGATCCCAGGCTGCCGAGTGAAATGACGGGCCGGCGAAAGTGCCGGCACCCTCGAATTCGGGAATGTTGGGCCGATTCAGTTGGCCGACCGCGGTGATAACGGCCCGGGCCTGCACTGTCGTGGTCCGTCCGTTCTGCGAGCGCAGCACAAGACGCCACATGCCGTCGTCGTCGTCCCACTCGGCTGCCAGAACCTCGGTGTGCCAGAGCACATGCTCGCTAAGCCCGTGCTTGTCCAACACGCGGGAGAAATAGGCCTGCAGTTCGGGTTGTTCGGCGAAATAGTGTGTCCAGTCGTTGCTGGGTTCGAAACTGTAGCAGTAAAAATGGTTTGCGACGTCGACGCGGGCGCCGGGATAGCTGTTCTCCCACCAGGTCCCGCCCGGACCGCCGTTCTTTTCTACGATGGTGAACGGAATGTTGGCCTGCCGAAGACGGATTCCGGCCAAGATGCCCGATTCTCCACACCCGATCACGACTACCGGCAGTTCTGCGGTGGTCTGCGGGTCCAGCGCTTCCGGGCGGCGCGGGTCGGCCCCGTCGAAGTCGAGTTCTTCGAAGAGCAGCGGAAGGTACTCGTCGGGCACGGTTTCGCAGGCAGCCCAGTCCATCATCTCTTTGATCAGGCTGCGGCTCAATGGCGTTGGTTCCGGGCAGCCGCGGTCGCGATATGCGGTGATCACCGGCAGCGCCGCCGCCCGGGCGCGCTGTTTCTCCTCTTCTGACATGAACCCCTGGACTTCGTTGAGGAAGATCCCGACGGGTTTGAACTCGCGGATAAACCGGGGATCGCCGGTGATATGCACCAGTGACAGCAGCAGCGTCGGAACGCTGACATCCTGTAGTGCCGCCGCGATGTCGTCTGTCGAGGTGGTGAATGGCTGGCCGGCGTAAGGGCTGCGCATCGAGCCGATCCTTTCGCCAATTACGCGACGCATAGTTTCGTAATCGGGGCAGCAATACGATACCTTTGGTGCCGTAATCGATCAAGAGGCCGCTTCCATGGGGCTGCTTTCATCGAAACAGCGTTATGGTCTGCGGGTTTCCGTGACGTTTGAGGAGGATCGCGGTGAGCGGGATAGTCGTTACCGGAGCTGCCTCCGGCATCGGGCGGGCATGCGCAGAGGCGCTGGTCGCCGAAGGCCGGCGGGTGGCGTTGTGGGACATCTCCCCCGCCGTCGAGCAGGTGGCGGCCGCTGTGGGGATGCCCGCGGCCGTGGTCGATGTCTGTGACGACGCAGCCCTGCCCGATGCGGTCGCAGCCGCCGACCGCGCGCTCGACGGGATCGACGGCCTGGTGCACGCCGCTGGTCGCGTGCTCGCCGAACCTGTGGGCGCCTACACCGCCGAGTCGTGGGACGCGATCCTCGACGTCAACCTGCGCGCGCATGCGCTATTGGTGCAACTGTTGCTGCCGCTCCTGCAGGACTCCGCGCGCGCGGGCCGCTCCCCGGCCGTCGTCGGCATCGCCAGCATCGAAGGCCTGGCGGCTAATCCCCACATACCGGCCTATTGCGCCTCGAAGTCCGGTCTGCTCGGGCTGACCCGGTCGATGGCCGCACAGCTGGGTCCGGCCGGTATCCGGGTCAACGCGGTGTGCCCGGGTTTCATCCGCACGCCGATGCTTCAGGTCGCGCTCGACATCGCTGAGGTCCGCGCCGGATTCGAGCAAGCCGCACCGTTGGGACGGATCGGGGAGCCTGGTGAGGTCGCGCAAGCGGTCGTGTTTCTCATGTCGCCGCGGGCGTCGTTCATTACCGGAGCCCACCTGGTCGTTGACGGCGGGGTGACGGCACGCCATCCCTGAGGTCTGCCGCACACAGACGCGCTGCAGTTCCGGTGCGGACGAGCTGTCAGCGGCGCGGTGGACGGAATCTTGTGTCGGCCAACGCGGTAGCCATGCCGTTTCCGATCGGGCCGTGCTGATCGAACAACATCGCCGCCCCGGCGGCGACACCGGCGTGACTGTAATGGGTTAGCGCAGCCAACCCAATGTCGGGACCGCTGGGTAGCCGGCTGAGCGTCAGTGTGTAGTCGACGTTGATGAACTGCAGACCCTTTGTGCCCCAGTGTGTTAACGGATTCGTGACGTCGCCGGCCATTGCTGCCCGGGTAAACGGGGTCAGCGGCTCGCCGTCGACGAGCACCTTTGTTTCCCGCACCCACGCGTATTTCGGCGTCAGCCTGTGGGTGACGCCGTGAGCGGGCCCGGTATCCGAACCCCACCCGTAGGCCCGGAGGAAGAACGGCGAATTGTCCGGCGCAGCATCACGTTCGGACGGCATCGGGGGCATCGTCACCGGCATCGACCAGACGTGTTGATCAGGCTGGGAACCACGGCGCACGAACACCGCGCTCGCCCGCGCGACGTCGGTGCCGTGCTGGGTGAGTGTGGCGTCGACCACCCGGATGCGACGCCCGTCGCGCGCGATAGTGGCCGTGACGCGCATGGGCTCGAGCTTCGTCGGGCGGAACAGGTCGACGGTCAGCCGGGCCGGCTGCAGTTCCGGATCGCCGGCCGCGCGCTCGGCCGCCCAGCCCAAAATCCCGCCGATCACGTGTCCGGCCATGGTGGCGCCCCATGGGCCCTGCGCAATCCGGGTGGGTACGTAGCTGTCACCGTCGGGCACCACATAGGCCCGCACATCGTCTGTTTCGTCTATTTCGCGGGCACCAGCGGCCCGCGTGCGATCCGGGGTTACCACTGTGATTGCTACATCGCTTTATGCGGTACGTCGGCCACCAGGCCACCGTCCATGATGAATTCGGCGCCGGTTGCGTAGGAGGACTCGTCGCTGGCCAGAAACAGCACGAACGTCGACACCTCCATCGGCTCTCCGGGCCGCCCGAGCGGGACGGTGACCATGTCGTCGGGAAGATGTTTGGTCATTGGAGTTCGGATAAAACCCGGATGAATCGAGTTGACCCGGATATTGTTGGCCGCCAGCTCGAGCGCGGCCGACTTGGTCAGTCCGCGGACCGCCCACTTGGAAGCCACGTACCCATGCACCCATGCCGCACCGCGCAACCCCTCGATCGACGAGACGTTGATGATCGACCCGCCGCCGGCGGTGATCATTGGGTCGATCACGGCTTGCATACCCAGCAGTGTGCCGGTGAGGTTGACGTCCAGGATTTGCTGCCATTTGGCCAGGTCGAACGTCTTCAGCGGCCCGAGGTTCACGATGCCGGCGTTGTTGACCAAGACGTTGAGCCTGCCGAATTCGTCTACTGCCGTGCACACCGCGGATTTCCACTGGTCCGGCTGCGTGACGTCGAGATGGACGTAACGGGCGGCAGCGCCGAGCTCGTCGGCCAGGGCTTTACCGTCGTCGTCGAGGATGTCGCCGACTACCACCTCGGCGCCCTCGGCCACCAGCAGCCGTGCGTGAGATGCGCCCATACCTCGCGCTCCGCCGCTGATCAGTGCAACTTTTCCGTCCACGCGTCCCATGACCGGTCAGGCTACCGGAGACTGTCGCAGAAGTGAGAACCTGTTGCAGCCGGCCCGGTCTAGCCGACATGGCACCCTGGCCCGCCCACCAGCGGCAAATCCAACGTGGTCCTGATCCCGGGCGGGGCCGCCACCACCGCGGGAATGGCGTTGACGATCCGGCCCGCCGCCGCCACGATCGCGGCGTGGTTATGGTCACCTCTGCGGCTGCTGGGGCACACATCGACGGTGTAGGACGGCTCACCGGTGATTTCGACTCGGTAAGAGCCGCCCGGTTGTGCGGGCTGGGGCCAGTCCGGACGCAGGTCCTCGCGCAGCCGGGTGACATGTTCGATCACGATGGCCGGCCGTCCCTGCACCATGCCGCGGATCTCGAAGCGCAGCGCCGCGACGTGGCCCTGGGCAACGTGCCCGGCGGCGATGTCGAAGGCTTCCGGTGCGGGTTCGCGTTCGTAGCTTTCGGTGATCGTTTCGACCTGGATGCCCAGGCCGGCGGCCAGCTGCCGGATCGCGGTGCCCCACGCGATGCCGAGGACACCCGGTTGCAGCAGCAACGGGATTTCGTCGAGCGGCTTGCCGAAACCCATGACGTCGAACATGACGGTGGAGCCGTCGTAGGTGGCGTAGTCGGCGATTTCCATGCAGCGCACCTGTTCGACGCGCTGGCAGGTTCCTGCGAGCGCCAGCGGGATGAGGTCGTTGGCAAACCCGGGGTCCACGCCGGTGATGAAGAGGCTCGAATTGCCTTGGCGGGCAGCGTCTTCCACAGCCTGGATGTACTTGTCGGGAATCAGGTGCCACGGGAACTGCAACACCACCGGTGCGGAGCCGACGACGTTGATGCCGGCCGCCAGGATGCGCCGGCAATCCTCGATGGCGTCGGGGGTTCGGGTGTCACCCATGGCGCAGTAGACCGCGCAATCGGGTCTGCTGTCCAGCACGGCCCCAAGATCGTTGGTGGCGGTGACACCCGTGCAACCATCCAGTCCTGCCAGCGCTGCCGCGTCTTTGCCGACCTTATCCTTCGCGGACACCCAGACTCCGGCCAGCTCAAACCGGACATCGGCGATCAGCTGGGCCAGCGCCAGGCGACCAACATTGCCGGTGCCGAGGTGAATTACGCGGATGGTCACGGACATCTCCCTGGTGTCTGGTGCCTGGTGTTGCGTGGCGCCCGGCGGCTAGCTGACGGCAGCCTAGCCGCGGGGCACCGGCGGGCGTTGCCGGGCGGGCGGCAGCGCAGCCCGGCCCGATCCGGTCGGCACCGAGCGGGTTGATCCGGACCGGCTGGCCGGGCGACTCACGCCGGTACTAAACTAGAACATGTTTCAATTCGGCCGGCCGGCCCGTAAGGAGCAGGGATGCATACCCCAGTCTGTGACGAACTTGGTATCGAGTTTCCGATCTTCGCGTTTACCCATTGCCGCGATGTGGTCGTCGCGGTGAGCAAGGCCGGCGGGTTCGGAGTGCTCGGCGCGGTCGGTTTTTCTCCCGAACAGCTCGAGATCGAGCTCAACTGGATTGACGAGCACATTGGCGAGCATCCCTACGGGGTCGACATCGTGATCCCCAGCAAGTACGCGGGTATGGATTCGCACCTGTCGGCGGAGGAGCTTGCGAAGACGCTGCGGGCCATGGTTCCGCAAGAGCATCTCGATTTCGCCCGGAAAATCCTCGCCGACCACGGTGTGCCGGTCGAGGACAGTGATGCCCACGCTCTGCAATTGCTGGGCTGGACCGAGGCCACGGCTACCCCGCAGGTGGAAGTGGCGCTGCGGCACTCGAAGGTGGCGTTGATCGCCAACGCGCTCGGCACTCCCCCGGCTGACATGATCAAACACATCCACGACTCCGGACGCACGGTGGCCGCGTTGTGCGGGTCGCCGTCGCAGGCGCGCAAACATGCCGACGCCGACGTCGACATCATCATCGCCCAGGGCGGCGAAGGCGGCGGGCACTGTGGCGAGATCGGCTCGATTGTGCTGTGGCCCCAGGTTGTCAAGGAAGTCGCGCCGCGGCCGGTGCTGGCGGCCGGCGGTATTGCCAGTGGCTACCAGATCGCTGCGGCCCTGGCCATGGGTGCGCAGGGCGCGTGGACCGGCTCCCAATGGCTGATGGTCGAGGAAGCGTCCAACACCGCGGTGCAGCAGGCCACCTACGCGAAGGCGACCAGTAAAGACACCGTGCGCAGTCGCTCGTTCACCGGCAAGCCGGCGCGCATGCTGCGTAATGACTGGACTGAGGCGTGGGAACAACCCGGTAACCCGAAACCGCTGGACATGCCGCTGCAGTACATGGTTTCGGGCATGGCCGTCGCCGCCACCCAGAAGTATCCAGAGCAATCCGTCGATGTCGCGTTCAACCCGATTGGTCAGGTGGTCGGTCAGCTGGTCAAAGTCGAGAAGACCTCAGCGGTCATCGAGCGCTGGGTCCAGGAGTATCTCGAGGCGACCACGAGGCTCAACGAGCTCAACGAGGCCGCCACCCTCTGACAGGGGCCGGCCCGGGGCCACGGCCGTCTAAGCTCGTCGACCCTCCCGGCGCTGCCGTCGCCCCGGGCACCGCACCTCTCGCGGCACCCGGCCGTTCGGCACGGCACACCGGTTACTCGGTGATGGGAACGAAGCCGCCTCCGGTCTGCGGGTAGCCACCTCCGACTAAGTAGCCCGGCTGCCAGCCGCGGGCGCCCAGACACAGCATCGGCAGGCCGTCGGGAGACTGTGCCGCCGATTGTGGACCCGGGCAGGGCGCGCCGACGTTCTGGACACCGTACAGCGGGTAGGAGATCACCCAAAACCCGGTGCTGACAGCCGGGAACTGATTGGGTATGAAATGGCACGCCTCAGCCTCACCGTTGGGGCCTCGTCCGAAGACGTACCGTTCCCAGCTGTCGCACGGTGCACCGAGTGAAGCGTCGTAGTTCATCCCCGGTACGTCTCCGTCGTACTGTCGCGGATCGGCGGCTGCGCCGGGGGTCGCGCTGAGAGCCGCTCCGGTGATCGCGACCGCGGTGACTAGTTCTCGAAACATGTCCTTCCTTGGGCGTCGAGACCGCCGGACCGTCCGGGCTGCCGGTGGTCTGCACCGCAGCATAACGAGGGCGGCGAGGTGACAAGGCCCATTTGCCCCTGCCCGCGATCACGCCGGCACCCGTGCACGTCCCCCTGCGGCGGTGTGGCGCCCGACCGAGAACACGTTTCATTCCAGCTTTTGTCATCCCGCAACGACACGTTCCATCTGTGGTGTAGCAATGTTTTACTGGACTAGAAGACGTCGTCGCGAAGAGGTGCACCGATGCCAACTCCGAATCTTCCTCCCGGGTTCGATTTCACTGACCCCGACATCTATGCCGAGCGGCTGCCGATCGAAGAGCTGGCCGAGATGCGGCGAACGGCGCCGATCTGGTGGAATGAGCAGCCGCTCGGCGTTGGCGGGTTCGATGACGGCGGCTTCTGGGTGGTGACCAAGCACAAAGACGTCAAAGAGGTGTCGCTGCGCAGCGACATCTTCTCCAGCCTGCAAAAGACCGCGCTGCCACGCTACAAGGACGGCACGGTCGGCGAGCAGGTCGAACGGGGCAAGTTTGTCTTGCTCAATATGGACGCTCCCCAGCACACCCGGCTGCGCAAAATCATCTCGCGGGCGTTCACACCCCGGGCGGTCGAGCGCCTGCGCGAGGATCTCAACGAGCGGGCCCAGAATATCGTCAAGGCGGCCGTTGCCGAGGGTTCCGGCGACTTCGTCGAACAGGTGTCCTGTGAGCTGCCGTTACAGGCCATCGCCGGGTTAATGGGTGTGCCGCAGGAAGATCGCAAGAAGCTGTTCCACTGGTCCAACCAGATGGTCGGCGACCAGGATCCCGAGTTCGCCGACAACGACGCCATCACCGCCTCTCTCGAACTGATCACCTACGGCATGCAGATGGCCGCGGAGAAGGCCAAAAACCCTGGGCCAGACCTGGTCACCACGCTGATCCAGGCCGATGTCGACGGCCACAAGCTCTCTGAGGACGAGTTCGGGTTTTTCGTGATCCTGCTGGCCGTCGCCGGTAATGAGACCACCCGTAACTCCATCACGCAGGGCATGATGGCCTTCACGGAGTTCCCCGACCAGTGGGAGCTGTTCAAACGGGAACGCCCGGTGACCGCCGCCGATGAGATCGTCCGATGGGCCACCCCGGTCACGTGTTTCCAGCGCACCGCGCTGCAGGATTATGAACTGTCCGGGGTGCAGATCAAAAAGGGGCAGCGGGTGGTGATGTTCTACCGCTCGGCCAACTTCGACGAGGACGTGTTCGAGGATCCCTACCGCTTCAACATCCTGCGCAACCCCAACCCGCATGTGGGATTCGGCGGCACCGGAGCGCATTACTGCATCGGCGCCAACCTGGCCCGGATGACGATCGAGCTGATGTTCAATGCGATCGCCGATCACATGCCCGATCTGACGCCGATCTCCACACCGCAACGATTGCGCTCGGGCTGGCTGAACGGCATCAAACACTGGCAGGTCGACTACCGGGGTAATTCCGCGGCGAAGTGCCCTGTCGCGCATTAGAAGTCGGCTGACGCGCGCCCGGCGGAAAGACGCTGCCGCAACGGCAGCGTGCTGTTCAGCGGTGATGTGTAGAGTCGGTCCGTGATCGACACCGTGCGCGCCTTGGGCGCCTCCGACGGTGAGTTGATCGTGCGTACCGGGGTCACCGGGAGGGCCGCGCGGATGGGCCATCGGTTGACCATTGCGATGAAGCAGTGGCACGCCACGGTGCGATGGGCCGATGGCGAACCGGTCAGCACGGAGGTCATCGTCGACTTGGCTGCGCTTGAGGTGTTACACGGCGAAGGCGGTGTGACAAGCCTGTCCGCGCCGGAGAAGGCCCTGGTGCGCTCGAACGCGCTGAAGTCGCTCAACGCCGGAGCATTTCCACAAGTACGCTTCGATGCCGATCGTATTGAGAAGACCGATGGCGGATATCGGCTGACCGGCCGGCTGGTGATCAATGGCAAAACTCGAGGACATGTCATCGACTTGCGAACAGAAGATCTCGGGTGTTCATGGCGATTGTCGGCCCAATTCATCGTTCGCCATTCCGATTTCGGTGTACGGCCCTATTCGCTGCTCATGGGGTCGGTGCGGGTCGCCGATGAAGTGACGGTGGCGTTCACCGCCAATCTGGGTAAAGACGTCTGATAGCGAGGTGACGATGCGCATTGGAGTGGTGTTGCCGCAGACCGAGATCGGCGCCGACGCAGGCGCGGTGCGTGCCTACGCCCAGCATGTCGAAGAGCTGGGTTTCACCCACATACTCGCCTATGACCATGTCGTCGGCGCCGACCCCCGGATTCACGTCGGCTGGGACGGGCCGTATGACGTGCACAGCACGTTCCACGAACCGCTGGTGACATTCGGGTATCTCGCCGCGGTGACGTCGTCGCTGGAGTTGGTCACCGGCATCGTCATTCTGCCGCAGCGGCAGGCTGTGCTGGTGGCCAAACAGGCGGCCGAAGTCGACGTGCTCAGCGGCGGACGACTTCGCCTCGGCGTCGGTCTGGGCTGGAACGCCGTGGAATACGAAGCGCTCGGGCAAGACTTCTCCAACCGCGGCAGGCGTTGCGAGGAACAAGTGGACCTGATGCGCAGGCTGTGGACCGAAAGCACCGTTACCTACCGCGGCAAATTCCACCGGGTGACCGGAGCGGGACTGGCGCCGTTGCCGATCCAACGGCCAATTCCCGTGTGGTTCGGCGGGTTTTCACCGCAGGCATACCGGCGCGCCGGCCGGCTCGGTGACGGTTGGTTTCCCATGGTGGGCCCCGGACCCCAACTGGACGAGGCGCGCCGATGGGTCCGTCAAGCGGCCGCGGATGCGGGCCGAGACCCCGACGGCATCGCCATGGAGGGTCGTGTTACCTGGCGGGGTAACGTGCCCGAGCTTCTGGACAAGCTGCGCGCATGGGCCGATACCGGGGCAACCCACGTGTCGATCAACACCATGGGTGCCGGTTTGACCTCGGTCGACGACCACCTCGCCGTCCTGGCGAGCGTGGCCGAAGCGGCCGAGAATTCACCGCTTCACCTCGATGGGTCCTCGTCTCGCTGAACGTGTCGCGGCAAATGTGTTTGGGTTCCACACCAGGATGCGGAACAATCAGGGCGGCGCACCGCTGCAGCCAACACACACCCAAGGAGCTGTCGATCATGCAACCTGAGACCTACCCGGTTCGGGTGCGAGGTGACCTCGACCCCGCGTTATCACGCTGGCAATGGCTGGTCAAATGGATTCTGGCCATCCCGCACTACATTGTGCTGCTGTTCTTGAACATCGCGGTTGTGGTGGTCACGGTGATCGCATTCTTTGCCATTCTGATCACCGGCAAGTACCCACGCCCGCTGTTCGACTTCAGCCTCGGGGTGTTGCGGTGGCGCTGGCGGGTGGCCTTTTACGCGTTGCACGCTCTGGGGACTGACAAATACCCTCCGTTCAGTCTGCGGGCGAAAGAAGATTACCCGGCCGATGTCGAGATCGACTATCCCGAACGTCTGCACCGGGGCCTGGTGCTGATCAAGTGGTGGCTGCTGGCCATCCCCCACTACCTCATACTCGCCGTCTTCTACACCAGCAGTTGGCACGTTCTCACGGTGAACCCGAACGAATTCGTTGCCTACTTATTGCCGCCGCTGATTGTGATCCTGCTTCTGATTGCTTTGCTGGGTTTACTGTTCACCGGGCGCTACCCGCAGGGCCTATACGATTTCGTGCTCGGCATCAACCGCTGGGGTATCCGAGTACGCGCTTACGCCACACTGATGCGCGATGAGTACCCGCCGCTGCGACTGGACATGGGAGCCCGCTGACCGCAGCCGGCATCTCCGGTATCGATAGCCGGTATCGATAGCCCAATCCGTCTGGCGCACTGAGGTCATCGCCGACTGGCCGCCGCGATGCCCTATCCGCTATGGCGAGGGAACCCCGGGATTCGGCGGTTGCCCCGGCTGAGCCTGGAGCGGGGGCGGTGCCGGTGGCGGGTCTCGATGCCAACCCTGGATATGCTCAAGCACCCTGGTCAACAGCGGTGCCCGGCTGTCGGACTGCGGCGGAGGAACACTCGGCTGCTGTTGTGGGGCTGGTGTGAGCGCTTCATCGGCGGGTATATCAGCCGACGGCTCCCGGACCGGGTCAGGTTCCGGCTGGCTGGCCGGCGCGGCGACCGGCGGCGCCACGGGTGGCGGTGGTGACGGAGTCGTCACCCGCGGCGCTTGGGCGTGTGGTGCGGGCGGAGCCACCGGCGCGATCCCCTGTGGCGAGGGGTGCGCCGCCTGCTGCACCGCTCCAAGAGCCCTGTCTGGTGTCAGCCGCAACCCCGCCACGAGCGATACCGAGGCCACCAAAGTGACCGCACCGGCAGCCAACGTGGCCAGCGCCCCCCTATAACCCGAATAAGAGGCCGAGCGCACCGGCTGCGCGCCGCGCTCGGCACCGACCTTCGGCAGCTGTACCTCAATGAACTCGGTGCTTCGCGATGCCGCGAGGGCCGCCCCCCGCGCAACTGCCAACTGCGCCGTGGTTTGAGCGAAAACCGGCACCGGCAGAACCTTTTCAAGCTGCCATGAAATGGTTTCGAGTTCGGGCTCCGATCCGACCAGGACGATGGCAGCCGGATGCCACCTGCCACGGTCGAACATGGTCGTCAGCCAGCGGATCAGCTTGTCGCGGCCGTTGCCCAGCTGTCTGACGGCTGTCTGTGTCGGGGGTTCACAGCTGTCGACCAGAACGACGGTGGCCGAATCGCGCTCCAGCACACACATCGCGGTCTGCTCGTAGCCGATGACCGGTGTTATCGCTCGGGCCAACGTTTCCACCGCCTGGAGCGACTGAACTGGCACAACATTGTCAAACCCTGCCCCGGTCAACGACTCCAGCAGCAGCGCCGCCTCCGCGGCCACGTCGTTGTTCCACGTCACGCCGATGACGCTCAGCAGGTAGCCGTGTGTGGTCGCCACATTGTGGGCACGCAGCACCGCTGCGGTTACCTGTTTCGCGGTCTTGACAGCGCGGCCCCCGCCGCCGGTGCACACACCGAACTCGCCGTGGTCCAGGATGCTGCCGTTTGCGTCGCTTCCCTCGACAAGAACCCACCCCACGGTGGTCGACGTCATCGACAGCCCGAGTACCGTGTCCACATTCGCACCTCGATCGTGCCCGGAGTGCAGGCCCCGTCGCTGCGCACCACAACACCACTGGGCGGTGGTTGGCGAGCGCGGACCGGACCGGGCCAGCGTGGTCTTCGTCGGCTTATCTTGGGTGAGCCTACGCGGGCGTCGCAACTTCGGCTCGTCGGGCCGGTCAAACGCCTCCGGATGCGCCGTGCCGTACCCCTACCAGGGGGCGGGTCGCTGGAATCGAATCGAGACGTCTTTGCGTCCTGATCGACATACCGGCTATTCACACGGTAAGTTTTGCCGAGGGCGCATGACGGCATACGACGAGGGGCATGACGAGGGGCATAGGTATGACAGACGTGAGTGAGAAGATGCGGGGCTGGGCACGCCGGTTTGTCGTCGCTGCTGTTGCGGCCGCGGTGCTGCCTGCCTTGGTCGGCCTCGCCGGAGGAGCCGCGACGGCGCGGGCGTTCTCGCGGCCCGGCCTGCCGGTGGAATATCTGCAGGTGCCGTCACCCTCGATGGGCCGCGACATCAAGGTCCAGTTCCAAAGTGGTGGACCCAACTCCCCTGCGGTCTACGCACTCGATGGGCTGCGTGCTCAGGACGATTACAACGGCTGGGATATCAACACCCCGGCGTTCGAGTGGTACTACCAGTCCGGTCTTTCGCTTGTGATGCCGGTTGGTGGCCAGTCCAGTTTCTATGCCGACTGGTACAGCCCCGCTTGCGGTAAGGCTGGGTGCCAGACCTATAAATGGGAAACCTTCTTGACCAGCGAGCTTCCCCAGTACCTGGCGTCGCACAAAAATGTCAAGCCGACCGGCAGCGCTGCAGTGGGCATCTCCATGTCGGGATCCTCGGCCTTGATATTGGCCGTCTACCACCCGCAGCAGTTCATCTATGCCGGCTCGCTTTCGGCGCTGTTGGATCCCTCTCAGGGCATGGGACCGTCGCTGATCAACCTCGCGATGGGTGACGCCGGCGGTTACAAGGCCCAGGACATGTGGGGCCCGAAAGAAGACCCGGCGTGGCAGCGCAACGACCCGATGCTGCACATCCCCGAACTCGTGGCGAATAACACCCGGCTGTGGATCTACTGCGGTAACGGCACCCCGTCCGAGCTGGGTGGGGCCAATTTGCCCGCCGAGTTCCTCGAAGGTTTCGTCCGGACCAGCAACTTGAAGTTTCAGCAGGCTTATCAGGCTGCCGGCGGCCACAATGCCGTGTTCAATTTTCCCGACAACGGCACCCACAGCTGGGAGTACTGGGGTGCTCAGCTGAATGCCATGAAACCGGATCTGCAGCGCACGTTGGGCGCCACCGGGGCGGCCTAACCGGCCTGCTTTCGGTACTGCCGCTGACGAGTCAGGGCGCATACCCGGGCGGCCGTCGCGGGTGTTCTGGGATCTCCGCACCGCGGACGGCCGTTCCGTGATTGGTGGTCTGCTCCCCTTCCCGAAGCACTGCCGCACGCGCACAATCGGAGAAGGAACGCAACGAAAGGAGCTGCAATGAAGGCCCACGTTGGCGATTGGTTGGTGATCAAGGGCACGACGGTCGAAAAGCCCGATCAGCGCGGGGTGATCACCGAGGTGCGATCAGCCGACGGCTCCCCACCGTATGTGGTGCGCTGGGCCTCGACCGGCCACGAGACGACAGTGTTTCCCGGACCGGATGCACTTGTGATGACACCGGCAGAATTGCAAGAGGCTGACGAGCGGGCTCGGCATCGGGCCGGCGCGGAGCATGCGACCGCGCAGCGCAGTCCCAGCGGCTAGACTCCGGCGGCCCACGGCCGGCCTTGCCCCTGGGAGCGATGGGCAACCCGGGTGAGCTTAGCGGGTTGGGTTGAATTCACCGGTGATATCGACCCACCCGGTGGTGTCGTTGCGGTGGTCGTTGAGGTTCCGGCATTCCCCGTAGAGGCGCATCGTTCCCATACTCGCGTCATCGCTGTCGGGATAAACGATGGCGGTGACGCCCTTTTTGTACAGGGTGACGCCGTGCAAGTGCTGGTTGGGCGGTAGACCCTCATACCAGCCGTGGGCCACCATCGTCGCCGCGACGTTGCGGAAAAAGCTCTCGGCATGCGCCCCGGCGGGCAGCGTGAAGTTCAGGTAAACCGCGCCCTGATACGGGGGGTCATCATGGTTTTTGCACGACATCAGCAAATAACCTGCCGTCGGATTCTGCAGCCGGGCCACCGTGACGATTTGTTGAGCCGGCTCGACAACCTGGTTCCTGCTCTGCGCATCGGTCACCGGGTCGGCCGGGTGTTCGAGCCTGTCGGCGGCCGGCGAATGGAGTCGGTCGACCGCCAGAAAAATCCCGTCCAGCACCAGCGACACCATCAGCGCAGCCGCAATGAGCGCCCGGCCCCACGGCGAGCGAAACCGTCTTTCCCATGTGCCGCGATACGCCACGTACGCCTGCATCATCGACCAGCGTTCCAGGTAACCGGCGTCACTCTCCCAATTCAGGCTAACCCGCCGACGAAAACGCCTCGCACCTTCGACACCGTGAGCACGCCTTCCGCCTCAGCGGTGAGCCCGGCGGCCCCTGCTTCCCGTCGGCAGTTGTCAGCCGCTCAGAGCGGCGATGAGCTCCTTGATTCGGGCCGCCTCTTCTTCAGTGGGGGTCTCATCAGCCTCGATGGCGTCGATCAGGTCCGCCCGCAGGCCCGCGCCGTTAGCAGTTTCTTGGGCGGAAAGTTTGGCACGCCGACGCGCAACGTAAAGTTGCTGGCCCAGGGTGGCGCCGGGTGCCGAGGCGGCCCGGGCCATCAGATCGTCATAGCGGGTGCGAACCCCGCTTAGCGCCACGATAACCGCTGGTGTGGCCCTGCCCCGGGCGGCCGCCCGGGTCAGCGCCGCTTGCAGTTTCCGCAAACCGGACAGGATCACGGCGGCGCGATCGGAAAATTCCGGATCGCCGGTGTCCGGCAGCGCGTCAATCGCGGCAATGAACATTTGCATCGCCGCGTCCACCAAGCTGACGATGACCGGGGCCTCGCCGTCATCCACCGTGCCGTCAGCGTTGAACCGTCTGGTGTCGTATCCGGCCGCACTGATCTGCGTGTCGATGGTGATCACTCCATAGGTCAACGACGTCGTGGGAGAAGACGCCGACACGCTAGCGCGGATCGATCGTCTTCACAAGGGTTTGAGACGTCGCCGGCTCCTGCCGCAGCGTCTCCCCGACCGGGGCGGCAGCGGCCGACGTTTCCGCTCTTGTGCACGCGACGGATAGCGTTCAGAGTGAGGACATGACCGAACAGAAAATGATCACGCACTGGCTCGAGGGTTGTGCGGTACAGCGGATCATGTTCCGCGACGGTTTGATATTGAACTTCGACGACTACAACGAACTTGTCGTCTCGGCACCGATGCGGCTGACCCTGCCCGCGACGGACACCTCCCCCGTCGAGGTCGTTTCCATCGACCCCAAAGATCCGGCCGTCGAGGAGCGTCCCCTATTCGACTTTTCTGGCACTACGTGCACCGCGGTTTTGTGGTATGACACCGGAGACCTGCATCTGGAATTTTCTGACGGTCACCACATCGACGTATCGCCCGACGCCACCCACACCGCGTGGGAGCTGTACGGCAAGCATCATGGATACGCGGCTTGCCTGGCACGTGGCAAGGTGCGCGTGGTGCGACACGATATGCCTGACGGTGACGATTCCGGCTAGACCAGAAAATCTGGACTCCCCCGGCGCAACGTCTCACCCGGCATCAGACGCGTGCACCCGTCACGACCGGCATAGTCGGCGCACGTCAGGGTCGATCGCATGCGGATCTCAGCGGTTCCGGTCGCTGATCACGCGCCAACGTGATTGGATCGTCCCATGCAAGGCTCGGCGACCGTTCGGATGAAGGCACCTGCAGAGAAAATCTGGGAGCTGATCACGGATGTCCGCACTATTGGACGCTTTTCCCCGGAGACTTTCGAGGCGGAGTGGATCGACGGCGCGACCGGACCGGCGGTTGGCGCCCGGTTCCGCGGACATGTTCGTCGCAATGGGATCGGGCCGGTGTATTGGACGACCTGCCGGGTGACTGCATGCGAACCCGGCCGCGAGTTCGGTTTCGATGTCCTTCTCGGGGACAGGCCGGTGAATCACTGGCACTACCGGTTGACACCGACCGACGGCGGCACGGAGGTGACCGAATCCTTTCGGCTCACCCCCTCCGTGTGGACCACCCTTTACTATTGGCTGTTCGGCGGTTATCTGCGTCAGCGGCGCAACATTCGCGACATGACGACGACGCTGCAACGCATTAAAGACGTCGTCGAGGCCGCCTGACGGCCAACCATGGCGAAATCGATCTTCATCACCGGCGCCGGGAGCGGCATAGGCCGTGAGGGGGTCAAGCTCTTCCACGCCAACGGCTGGCGAATCGGGGCTATCGACCGCAACGACGCCGGCCTGGCGCTGCTTGCCGACCAGCTCGACGCCGCGCGGCTGTGGACCCGCAGGGTCGATGTGACAGACCGGATGGCCCTGCATTCGGCGGTGGCTGACTTTTGCGCCGGCAACCCGGGCGGCGGGCTGGACATGATGTGGAACAACGCCGGTATCGGCGAATCCGGGTGGTTTGAAGACATACCGTATGAGGCCGCGATGCGTGTCGTGGACATCAATTTCAAGGCGGTGCTCACGGGGGCCTATGCGGCACTGCCCTATCTCAAGAAGGCACCGGGCAGTTTGATGTTCTCGACGTCGTCATCTGCCGGCACATACGGAATTCCGCGTCTGGCGGTCTATGCGGCGACCAAACATGCGGTCAAGGGGCTCACTGAAGCACTGAGTGTGGAGTGGCAACGCCACGGTGTGCGGGTTGCCGATGTGCTTCCCGGCCTGATCGACACCGCGATACTCACTTCAACATCCGACCACTCCGACGGCGCCGGTGCGACACGGTCCGCTGAGGAGATTCGCGCCGCCGCACCCACAAGGGGCATGTTCCGGCTGATGCCCGCCGTCAGCGTGGCCCGGGTGGCCTGGCGCGCCTATCATCACCCCAGCCGATTGCACTGGTATGTGCCGAAAAGCATTCGCTGGATCGACCGTTTGAAAAGCGTTAGCCCCGAGTTCGTGCGCGGCCGTATCGCTAAAGCGCTGCCCACCCTGATACCGCAGCGGTAGCGACACCAGCTGACAAACTCCGGGAGCGGGAATACCAGAGCATCCGCGAGCAGCTCTCACGGCCGGCGCGGTCGGCCCGGTTCAGTAGCATGAGCCGCGGAGGCGGGATCTCACGATGTATGGAGGCGCTGGTGAGAGAACGGCTGCACTGGCTGGTCCTGCACGGGTTCGTCCGCGGTGTGGCGGCGATCGGCATTCGGCGCGGCGACCCACAGGCCCGCTTGATTGTCGACCCCGCCGTCAAAGCCGACCCGGTACCGTTCTATGAGGAGCTGCGCTCGCGCGGGCCTTTGGTGCGAGGTCGTATCAGCTACCTGACCGTCGACCACGCGGTCGCTTCCGAGGTGCTGCGGTCAGAGGCGTTCCGGGTGATTTCGCTGGGTTCGAACTTGCCGGCACCCCTGCGCTGGCTGGAGCGCCGCAGCCGCGATAAGCTGCTGCATCCGCTGCGCCCGCCGTCGTTATTGTCCGTCGAGCCGCCTGACCACACCCGATACCGCAAGACGGTCTCGTCGGTGTTCACCCCCAGGGCGGTCGCCAAGCTCCGCGATCGGGTGGAAGAAACCGCGGCCATCTTGCTGGATGAGCTCACCGACGGGCCGGGGGTGGTCGACATCGTGGCCCGGTATTGCTCCCAGCTTCCGGTTGCGATCATCAGCGACATCCTGGGGGTACCCGGGCCGGATCGGCGGCGCATCCTCGAGTTCGGTGAATTGGCCGCGCCGAGCCTCGACATCGGGCTGCCCTGGCCGCAATACCGGCGTGTGCAGCGCGGAATCGCCGGGTTCAATTCCTGGCTGGCCGGGCACTTACGGCAATTGCGGCGTGCCCCCGGCGATGACTTGATGAGTCAGCTGATTCAAGCCGCTGAAAGCGGTTCCGCAGAAACCTATCTCACTGAAACCGAACTGCAGGGAATCGCCGGGTTGGTGCTTGCCGCGGGCTTCGAGACCACAGTGAACCTGCTGGGCAACGGGATCCGCATGCTGCTCGACGCCCCCGAACACCTGCGGAAGCTCAGTGAACGTCCGCAGCTCTGGCCGAATGCGGTCGAGGAGATTCTGCGGCTCGAGTCACCGGTTCAGCTCACCGCCCGGGTGGCGCGCACCGACACGGCGGTAGCCGGCAGGGTGATCAGGGCCGGCGAAATGGTGGTTGTGTACCTGGCAGCCGCCAATCGTGACCCAGCGGTGTTCCCCGATCCGCACCGTTTCGATATCGAACGCGCCAACGCCGGCAGGCACTTGGCTTTCTCGGGCGGCCAGCATTTCTGCCTGGGTGCGGCCCTGGCCCGTGCCGAGGGCGAAGTGGGGCTGAGGGCGTTCTTCGACCGCTTCCCCGAGGTGCGCGCCGCGGGCGCCGGCAGCCGGCGGGACACCCGGGTGCTGCGGGGTTGGTCGACGCTCCCGGTGGCGCTGGGTCCGGCGCGGTCAATGGTTGCCCGCTAGCCAGCTCATTCACCCCGACGATCACGTGTTTGACACCTGTCTTGCAACCGACTTGTATTGACGCCGTGACGTATGACGCCATCATCCGCAATGGCCGTTGGTTCGACGGGACGGGTGCGCCCTCGGCGATCCGTGACATCGGTATCCGCGACGGTCGTGTTGTGGCGATAAGCCCGCACCGTTTGGGCGAGTCGGGCTGCCCGCAGGTGATCGACGCTAGCGGCAAGTGGGTGATGCCCGGATTCCTCGACATCCACACGCACTACGACATCGAAGTGCTTGACGGGCCCGCGCTGCCCGAATCGCTGCGCCACGGCGTGACGACGGTACTACTGGGATCGTGTTCGCTGTCGACTATTTATGTCGACCCGGTTCAGGCCGGCGACCTGTTCGGCCGAGTTGAGGCAATCCCGCGCGACCACGTGATCGCTGCGCTGGCCAAACACAAGACGTGGCGCAGCTGTGAAGAATACATCGCCGCACTGGAAGCGCGGCCATTGGGCCCGAATGTGGCAGCATTCATTGGCCACTCCGATATACGGGCCGCCACAATGGGTCTGGACCGTGCCACGAGGAATTCATTGCAGCCGACAGCGTGCGAGCAGGTGCGCATGGAACAGATGCTGACCGAAGCACTGGACGCCGGCTTTGTTGGGATGTCCTCGCAACAACTTCTTTTCGACAAACTTGATGGAGTGACTTGCCGCTCCCGCACTTTGCCGTCGACTTATGCAAAACGTCGAGAACTGCGGCGGCTCAAGGCGCTTCTGCGTAGAAACGGCCGGGTCTTGCAATCCGGTCCTGACATTGCCAATCCGTTTGATGTTGTGTCTCAACTGGTTCAGTCGCTGGGGGTGTTCCGCAAGCCGCTGAAGACCAGCTTGCTCTCCGCGGCGGACGTCAAAGCCAACCCACTCGTCATCCACGCCTTGGGACCTGCCGCGAGATTCGTGACCTGGCTGGGCGGGGACTTTCGGTGGCAGCACCTTCCGGTTCCCTTCACCGTGTACGCCGACGGCATAGACCTCGTGGTGTTCGAAGAATTCGGTGCGGGTGCGGAAGCTTTGCATCTCCGCAGCGAGGTGGAACGAAACGCGTTGATGCGCGACGAAGCCTACCGGCGGCGCTTCCGCAAGGATTACGACAGCAGATTCGGGGTTCGGGTGTGGCATCGTGACTTCTTCGACGCCGAAATCGTCGCATGTCCGGATGCATCGGTGCTTGGAAAGTCATTCGGCCAAGTTGGCCTCGACCGCGGCGGCCTGCATCCTGTGGATGCCTTCCTTGATCTAGTCGTCGAACATGGAAGAGCGCTGCGGTGGCGGACCACGATTTCCAATCACCGGCCCGGGGTACTTAAGAAGCTGGCCCGCGACTCCGGAGTGCAGCTAGGTTTCTCCGATGCTGGTGCCCATCTGCGCAATATGGCGTTCTACAACTTCGGACTCCGGCTGTTGCGGCACGTTCACGACGCGGAAAAGTCCGGTCGGCCGTTCATGACGATCGAGCATGCCGTGCATCGGCTCACCGGCGAATTGGCTGACTGGTATCGCCTTGATGCCGGTCATCTTCGGCTGGGCGATCGGGCCGACTTCGTCGTGGTTGATCCCGAGCATCTTGACTCGTCGCTGGATGACTACGCCGAAGCGGCAGTTGAGCAGTACGACAGCCTGGCCCGGATGGTGAACCGCAGCGATGGCGCGGTGAACGCGGTTTTCGTCAATGGGCGCGCGGTCTTCGTCGAAGGCGCACCAACCGGCCTGCTCGGCACCCAGCGCACCGGCAGTTTCTTGCGCGCGAAAACTGCTGCACTACCTAATCGGAGACCGCCGGCGGCAGGCGGTACAGATGTGTCGCATTCCGGTGTGCGATCATGTCGACCACTCGGATAGCGTCGGCCTCACTCCAGTCACCGTCGTCGACAAAACGTTGCAGCACTCGCTGGATGCCGTTGCGCCACAAGATCGCACCGAGAAAATGCAGCTCTGCTGGCCCGAACCCGTCCGACGAATACACAATTTTGTGGAATGGCGCCATCTCGAGTAGCCGGGCGATAAACGCCGGTGCGCGAGCCCCGAGGAAAGTGATACTCAGTCCCCCGTCCACATACACGTTGTTGAAGGCTTGCGCCAGATAGCCCGCTTCGCGTTCATAGGGATAGCAGTGCAGCAATACGATGGGGGTGTCGCCGGACTGGCGCAGAAAGTCGAGCAAATGTAATGGGTTCGCTTTGTGCAGGTCGCAGTCCCGGTCGCCGAAACCGACATGGAATTGCAAGGGTTTGCCCAGCCGCAGGGCCTGGTGCAAACCGAAACGCAGCAGCACCCGGTCACGCAGTCGCACCCCACCGGCCGCACGCCACCGGTCGGCAGCGGCCGAGACTTGCGCCGGCGACGGCTCGCTGAGCACACCCTCGAATCCGCCCCGGTAGGCCAGGATCGATTTGGTCCCCGCAGCGCTGGCTGCGCGTCGGTGCAGGATCTCCTGGAACGCTGAAGCATAATCGCCTGCGGCGTGCGCGGCCTGCTCGGCTACCTGCTCAAGGCGGATCAGCTCGTGTGCCCGGCCCCCGGAGAGCTCAGCCAGCGTGGTGACATCGGCGACACCATCGCCGATGCCGGTGTCCACCAGCCAGTCGCTCACCCCGGCGGCGGATAGAAAAATCCTGGCCAGCTCCGTCTCGGTGAACTGGCTGCGCCGTTCCCAATACTGCTGCGGGTCAGCATGTCTCGGCAAACCGAGTATCGGCGCGCAATGAGCGCGCACCGCGAAGCCCAGCTGAGAGTCAAAGCCTGAGTCAGCAAGCGGCTCGGTGTTGGCCTCGTTGAGGGCGTTTTCGAACCTCCGCCGGTCCCCCCCAGTCAACCAGCACCCGTGGACATGCTGATCGATCAACGGCACGGCGGCGATGTGGTGCTCCAGCGCCGAACTGGCCAGCGTCGCCACTCTTACACACTCCAGGCCATGCGGAACTTGTCGGCCAGTTGTTCCGGGCGCAGGTTCGCGTATCGTTCCTGTTCCAGGCGGCGGACCGCGACCACCACATCGACGGCGGGATCACCCAGAATAGCTCGAAGCCGCTTCGAACTATCCAGTGCGGCAATGGCTTTGCTTTGGCTAGCGGAGAGCGCCGCAATTCCGGCGCGTTGGCGCTCGTGGTCGGGCAATGTTGCCGGGTCCACCGTGATTTCCGGCGGAAGCACCGCCTTATGTTTGATTCCCTCGAGGGCCAGGCCGAGAATCGCCGCGGATGCGAAGTAGGGATTAGCCGACGGATCCACCACTTTCACCTCGACATTGCTGCCGTTCGGCTTACCTCGAGCGTTGCAGACGAACCTCAGTGCGGCTTCCCGGTTTTCAGTTCCCCAGCAGATATACGCCCCGGCCCAGTTACCGGGCTTCATCCGCAACCCCGACACGATCGAACCGCACAGGATACCCTGAGCCTCCGGCAAACCCTCCAGTAATCCGGCCAGCGCACTTTCGCCGGCCGCCGTCATACCTCGGGCCCCTGTTCCGCCAGAGAACAGCGGCCCTTCGGCTGTCGCCAGCGAAAAGTGCTGATGCGCACCGGATCCCACACTATCGGCAAAAGGCATCGGCGACAGGCTCACACGCAGCCCATAGCGGCGGGCGACGCGGCCGATGATCGTCCGCGCCAGCACCAGTTGGTCAGCGGCGGCCACTGGGGGCTGGGGTGTTAGTGAGATCTCGAACTGGTTGGGCGCGTATTCAGGGTGGAACTGCTCGATACCGACACCGGATGCGGTCGCCGAGGCGGTCACGTCGCGGACGAACGCTTCATGTTCGAGTACACCGGCCAGTCCGTACTGCGCCCAGAGGGTTGACGGAAGCCGACTGCCGTCCGGATTGACCAGCAGGAACTCGATTTCATGACCGATCAACGCACGGATGCCGGCCTCAGCCAGCGCCGTCTCGACGCGAGCCAGTGTTCCGCGGCTGCACGCCGCAAGCGGCGTGCCATCTTGTTCGAAGAACGCGCCGGGAGCCCAGGCCAACCCGTCGCCGATGATGCGCAACGCCGACAGATCCACCCGGATACGGTGGTCGCCGACCACTCCGACGGTATCGCTCAACGCGATTCCGGTCTGGTCGATGGCAAAGCCGTGCCAGACTGGGCTGGCGCCCACCCCGGGGTCTGCGAACGTGTTGGTGCGCCGTATCGGCACCGTCTTGGCGTGCATCAGCCCGGCGGGGTTCACCACCGTAGCGATAACGGCGTCCACTCCCTCGGCTTCCAGCTGAGCAATCGCCGCGGCGGCAAGCGGTGTGGCGGTCATGGCAGCCATTGTGCAGTGCGGATACGGCCCCGGCGTGGAGTCCTCGTCGGCTATCCGCTGTGGTGGGCCGGGCTAGGCAAGGTGAGCATGCAGGCCTGCCCGATATCGAGGGTGCGCAGCACCCGGCCCATTCCCAGCCAGAGCGCACACGACAACGCCAGGTCGGCCAGCAACTCCTCGCTAAACTGCTCGCGGCAGCGGCGCCAGAAGTTTTCGTCATCACGCAAGACCGTGTGCTCCGTCGCGAACCGGTGCGCGAACTCCGCTGCCAGGCGCTCCTGGTCGGTGTACCCCGGCCAGGTGCGCCACTCGATCGCGTGGTTGTAGAACTCATCATCGACACCGGCGGCGGGCCCGTCGCCGACGCGGGTGTTGACACATACAGCGCACTCGTTGTGATACGCGATCACCATGCGTGCCAATTCGCGGGCGCGCAGCGGCAAGCGGTTGCGGTTGTAGACCGCATCGCTGAACCCGGCGATCGCGGCCCCGAGTTCAGGGGATTTCGACAGCCAACCCGCGAGGTCATCGTCGGCAAAAGGCCCGATCCTGCTCATGGCGCGATGCTACTCCGGTGCAATCGCACAGCCGAATAGATCGGCCCACCACGGCGCGACACCACCCGCACGGTATTGTCTCCGCCCGCGTGCCCGGCTGCTCAGCTCATCGCAGCCCGGTTGGATCTTGCGTCGGCCGTAATCACCTTGATGCGCACCATCCTTCGTTAGCCTCCCCCGGTCGCCGTCGCACACCCCGTCACCGGGTACGGGCCAACCGGCCGACTGGCGGGCCGTGCATCGCGGTGCTGAACGAACTGTCGTGCCACAGGCAGCCGGGAACTTGCGACCGAGCATCCCGGCTCAGCCCCGCACGATCTCTCAGTTCGTCGGGGGCCGGGCCACGCACTGGGCGGAGTAGAGTTCCTCGCCGAGCTTGTCCATCAGTTCCAGCTGCGTTTGCAGATAGTCGATGTGGGTTTCCTCGTCTGCCACGATCTTCTCGAAAAGGTTTGCGGTCGTGGTGTCTTGCTTTTCGCGGCACATGATGATCCCGGGTTTCAGGCGGTTCAGCACGTCGTACTCAATCGCCAGGTCGCTTTCGAATTGCTCCCGTAGCGTCTGGCCGACGCGCAACGACCCGATCCGCTGATAGTTCGGCAGGCCGTCGAGTAACAAGATCCGGTCGGTGACCATTTCGGCGTGCCGCATTTCATCGAACGCCTCGGCGCGAGTCCGGGACGCCAATTCGGTGAAGCCCCAGTTTTGCTGCATCTTGGAGTGCAGAAAGTACTGGTTAATGGCGGTGAGTTCGCTGGTCAGTTGCTCGTTGAGCAGGCGTAAGACGTCCGGATCACCGTGCATGGTCGCTCCTTCGGCTCAAAAGCTGTGGACTGCCGGGCAGGCTGCCGTGGCCCTGCCCGGCGATGCCGCGTTCAATCTACCGGCGCGCATGGCGCATTGCGCGACAGGCCCGCCGGAGCCAAGCGCGCACCAGTTTTGGCTTAGGTTAGACTGCACTCATCCAAGTTAGGTTAGACTGCGCTAAACTAGCTGTGGTGTGATGTGGTGGCACCGTCTCCGACCAGGAGGTGTGATGGCCGAGATCGGGACAGCGGCATGTGTGAGGCTGTGCTGATGTACGTCTGCCTGTGCGTCGGAGCTACCACCCAGACGGTGTCGGCGGCCGTCCAGCGCGGCGCGTCGACGTCCAAGCAGATTGCCGCTGCCTGCGGGGCCGGCGCCGATTGCGGGCGTTGCCGGCGCACGCTGCGGGCAATCATTGCCGCGGCCTCCCCACTCGAACCCAGCCGGTCAGCCTAGGCCGCGGTCTCAGGTGGCCGGCGAGCGTCACATGCCCCGGCCTGCGGTGAATTTGGCCAGGGCCTCGGCGTTGACCTGCGTGCCGAGAAGTTCGGCGAAGTAGGCGTTCTCGCGTGCGCTCGCCGCGCTGATCCCCGGGCGCAGCGGTTCAGCGATACAGTTTTTGACCGCCATTAGACTCGAGATCGGGTGCGCAGCAAGAATCTCCGCATGTCGGCGCGCCTCGGTCAACAATTCGGACGGTTCGCAGACTTTCCAGACCAGCCCCATCCGCAGCGCCTGGTGGGCGTCCACCCATTCCGCGGACATCAACAGCCAGGCCGCGTTCTGCCGGCCCAGCAGCCGCGGTAACAGGTAGGAGGACGCGGCTTCGGGCGCGACGCCGAGGCTAGTGAACGGGCATTTCAAGCGCGCCGTCGACGACATGAACGCCAGGTCGGCGTGGCCGAGGATGGTGACGCCGATGCCCACCCCGATACCGTTCACCGCGCAGATCAGCGGTTTGGGGAAACGGCTGAGTGCGTCGATGAGTCCGGTGAAACCGTATTTCCCCGGGACGAAGTGCGGGTCGCTGACACGCGCCTGCATCTCGGTGAGATCGGTGCCGGCGCTGAAGGCCCGTCCAGCGCCGGTCAGCAGCACGACGGCGACCTGCGGATCGTCGGCGGCGGCCAGCAGGGCCTCGGCGGTGGCATCGTAGAGGGCCTCGTTGAAGGCATTGAGCGCCTCGGGCCGGTTCAGGGTGAGGGTGCGTACTCGGTTGGTATCGTCGCTCTGCAGGATCACCGCTGCAGCCTAAAGCGCGGGTCAGGCATTGCCGTACACCCGGGTGGGGGCCACCAGCACCACGGTGCGCCGCTCGGCGTCCATCACCCGGTCGTATTCGTCCCAGTTGTCGTGGGTGCCCCCGGCAGCGATGAACACCTCGCGTCTGAGCAGGCGCAAACCATGGGGCTCGGCCAACCAGGGCTGCGGGTCGTCCGGCCCGGCGAGCTCCGCATGGCCCTCGACGGTGGCCCAGCGCCAGCCGTCGCGGAAGGTGATCGCCAGCTGCGGCCGCTCGCGCAGGTTGGCAAGCTTGACCTTGCCGTAGGTGACGAAGCCCAGCGACGGTTCTCGGCTGATCGGGTGGGCCAGCAGACCGACGTTGACCAGCGAAGCCTGCACGGTCCCGTCGGCACGAACGGTGGACACCACGGCGAGACCCCGCTCTGCCCGGGCCAGTGCCACAGCGCCGTCGAGGGTGGTCATCAGCAAGCCCTCAGGTCCTAAACGGTGTTTTGATGAGGTAGCGGCTGGTCGGCACGGTGTCGATGTTCTCGTTGGCGCCGAACGCCGTTGTGCTGGCCAACATCCGGTTCAGCCGGTTATGCAGGTCGTCCTCGTCGGCGGCTCCAAAGAACGCTTTCAGGTCGCTGACCGCTTCGGCCGGGAACAATTCTTCGACGATTCCGGCAATCGCCGGCGCGTGGGGAGTCAGCGCGCGCACCACCCAGTTCTGGGTATAGCCGAAGGTCGCCTGCGTCTCGATGGCCACCGGCGTGTGGTCACGCTGCCAGCGGTTCAGCCAGGTCTCTTGGTCAAGCCCGGGTGGCCGGCGCAGCAACGCAATATTGGCTAGACCCGGTGTCCGCGAACCGCTGTCGACCGGCGGCGCAAGCGGTACCGATTCGGTCACCAAGTAGGCGGCCAGGTGCGCGGCTTCCTTCTGCAGCAAGGCCAGCGCCGCCGCAAGTTGCTCGCCGTAGCACTGCTGGGTCCACATACTCACCACCGCGGCGACCGGCGGGTCGAGCGTCGTGAACGTCATCAGCGAATCACGCACCGCGCCGTCACGAACGTTGACCGATAACCCCGGAACGCCGAGTTGCACGATGGCGGCGGCCACCGGACCGCGTAAGCGCTCGCACCAGTCGTCGTCCCCGTCTGCGGTCATCAGCACCGCAACGACCTTCTCCACGGCCGTAACCTCCGTTTCTGCCCGGGCAGGTGGCGCCTGACTACTCGGGGCCGGGTTGACCTCTGGCCCACCGGGGCAGGATGAACACTCCCTCGGCCTGAACCGTGACACCATCATCATCGGCGAGGTGGCCGACGGCGAATGTTTTCACCCCGTCGGTTCGGGTGGTTGTCGCTTCGGCGTGCAGATGCCCCAACCGGGTGGCCCGGACGTAGCGGAGACTGATCGTTCCGGTGAAACGTGGGTTGACACCGTCGCTGGCCGCTTCGCCGAGGATGTGATCGAGAATCAGGGCAGCAACTCCGCCGTGCACGTGCCCGGGAGGTCCTTCGTACGCAGCGCCCAGGTGAAAGTCACACCACACCGTGCCTGACGCGTCGTGATGCACCTCCAAGGGAGGTGCGATGGGGTTGCGAATCCCGATCGCCACGTTGCCCCACGCCATCCGCTCTCCAGTGCTCAGATAGCGGATACCGAACGTTCCGTCGAGCTGTTTGCTCTGCAAACGTGCTGTTGCCGAGTCGATCTCGGCCTTGGCCGCGGCGACGACGTCAAAGTCCACCTGGGTCCGGATGGTGGCGTCGATCAAGGCCCGTACCGAGCGGGTCAACGGCTCGTACACCGCGCGCAGCCGCTCGACGTCTGCGGCGCTGAGGTTTTCCGGGGTGAACTCCAGCATGCCTGAAACTAGAACACGTTGCTGTGCGACGGCGACAAAGGGGGGCCGGTCCGGGTGCGAATCGCCGGCTAATCGCTCAAGCTGATAAGGCGCACCTGCTGATCGTGGCTGATCAGCTCGCCGATGATACCGGCAAGTCGTCGATACGGGCCCTCGCGGCCGCTCGAAGAGCGAAACACCAGTCCGATCCGCCGCCCGGGACGAGGCGCGGCGAACTGGGCCAGACCGAGCCGGCTGCGTGCGGCTTCGACGGCCACCGCGGTCTGTGGGATCAGCGTCACCCCCAGTCCTCCTGTCACGCATTGCACCGCGGTCGCCAGCGACGCTGCGCGGGTGTTCGCCACCTCGGGTCGTACGCCTGCCTTGCGGCACACGTCTAACGCCTGGTCGCGCAGGCAGTGACCTTCGTCGAGCAACAGCAAGGGCAGATGTGCCAGGGTGGCCGCAGGCACCCGCCGTTTACCTGACAGGGGGTGCCCGGGCGGCAGCGCCAGCACGAAATCCTCCTCGTAGATCGGTACTTCGGTGATTCCGCTGGTGGTGGCCGGCAGGGCGATCAACGCGGCATCCAATCGCCCTTCGCGCAGCGCCGTCAGCAGCCGTTCGGTCTGGTCTTCGATTACGCGCAAACTCAGCGCCGGTAGCCGCTCGGTCAGTCCTGCGAGCACCGTCGGTAACACATACGGCGCCACCGTCGGAATCAGCCCGAGTCGTATGCTGCCGTGCAGCGGATCGGACACTCCCGCGGCGGCTGCGGTGAAACGGGCCGCCGCCTCCACCACGGCCTGGGCGTAAGGCAGCAGCTGCCTACCCTCCGTCGTCAAAAACACCCGCCGGGTCGACCGCTCTACCAGCTGCATCTGCAGTCCCGTTTCCAGGGCTGTCAGCGCCTGTGACAGGGTCGACTGACTGACGCCCAGAGCGCTTGCCGCACTGCCGAAATGCTGCTTTTCCGCCACTGCGGCAAATGCCCGTAGCCCGGCCAGGGTCGGTTGATAACACCTATCGGACATACCTATTAGTATAGTGGGATATATCACCTTTAATTCAAAGTTCGTTTTCGGCACTATGGAGGGTGAAAGCCCGATCCACCAACAGATTCGACGAGGAGTGATATGGCGCTGTTGACCATCGGCGACCAGTTCCCCGCCTACCGCCTGACCGCGCTGGTGCCCGGGGACCTGTCGAAGATCGACGCCAAACAACCCGGCGACTACTTCACCACCATCAGCAGCGATGACCACCCGGGCAAGTGGCGTGTGGTGTTCTTTTGGCCCAAGGACTTCACGTTCGTGTGCCCCACCGAAATCGCTGCGTTTGGCCGGTTGAACGACGAATTCGCCGACCGTGACGCACAGGTACTGGGCGTTTCGGTTGACAGCGAGTTTGTGCACTTCCACTGGCGGGCACAGCATGAGGACCTCAAGAACCTGCCGTTTCCGATGCTGTCGGACATCAAGCGCGAGCTGGTCACCGCCACCGGTGTGCTCAACGACGAGGGTGTCGCCGATCGTGCGACCTTCATCGTTGACCCCGAAAACGAGATTCAGTTCGTTTCGGTGACCGCGGGCTCAGTGGGCCGCAATGTCGACGAGGTGCTACGGGTGCTGGATGCGCTGCAGTCCGACGAATTGTGTGCCTGCAACTGGCGCAAGGGCGACCCGACCCTCAACGCCGCTGAACTGCTGAAGGCTTCGGCGTAGGGGGGGCGATGAGCGTCGAGAATCTGAAGGATGCCCTGCCGGAGTACGCCAAAGACCTCAAACTCAACCTCGGCTCGGTGACACGCACCACGCTGCTCAATGAAGAGCAGCTGTGGGGCACCCTATTAGCCAGTGCGGCGGCCAGCCGCAACACACAGGTGCTGGCCGAAATTGCCGCCGAAGCGGTCGGCATTCTGTCGGCTGAGGCCTATCATGCGGCGCTGGGCGCCGCCTCGGTGATGGGTATGAACAACGTGTTCTACCGCGGCCGGGGTTTCCTCGCGGGCCAGTACGACGACCTGCGGCCCGGGTTGCGGATGAACATCATCGCCAACCCCGGCGTGGACAAAAAGAATTTCGAGCTGTGGTGCTTCGCAGTGTCATCGATCAACGGATGCCCCGACTGCGTCACCGCCCACGAGCACACACTGCGCGAAGCAGGCGTCGACCGGGAAACGATTCTGGAAGCGTTGAAAGTCGCCGCGATCGTCGCGGGTGTGGCGCAGGCGATCACCGCTGCCCAAACATTGGCCGCTGCCGGCTGAGCATGACGCTGCCGGCGCCGGGTTGAACACTAGACTTGGCCTTCGTGGCCATCAGCGAGATCGATCTCGACTATCTGCGGCGCTGTGTTGAACTTGCGCGTGTTGCGCTCGACGCCGGAGACGCACCTTTTGGGTCAGTCCTGGTGGACGACGAGGGCCGAACCCTCTACGAAGGCCGCAACCGCTCTGGCAACGGGGACCTCACCCAGCATCCCGAATTCGCCATCGCCCGTTGGGCCGCAGTAAATGTGGCTCCGGTCAGTCGGATTCGGGCGACGGTGTACACGTCTTGTGAACACTGTCCCATGTGCGCGGCCGCCCACGCCTGGGTCGGTCTGGGACGCATTGTCTACGCAACGTCAGCCGCTCAGCTGAACAACTGGCTTGCGGAATGGCGCGCACCCACACCTCCGGTGGCGCCGCTGCCGATCACCACGGTGGCGCCCAAGGCCGTGGTCGACGGCCCGGCACCTGCGCTCGAGGAGGAACTGAAGTCGTTGTACGCGGCCAAATATCAACGGTGAGCCGTCTGGTCCGGTACGCGATGTAGCGGCAGGCCCATCCCGTCGGTTTCGTGGGCGACATCGAGCCGCGCCACCTAGAGTTGCACACGGGCGACGCCTCAGCATAAGCGAGGCGGCAGGGCGGATGAGGGTATCACTCGATGACGGTCAACCGGCGGGTGCCACGACTGCGAGACCTGGCACCGCTGATCCGGTTTGACAAGCCTCGATTCAACCGCAGGAGACGCCTGGAGGCCGCACAGACCATCCACGATCTGCGGCGCATCGCTAAGCGGCGCACCCCGAAGGCCGCATTCGACTACACCGACGGCGCTGCCGAGGACGAGCTGTCGATCGAACGTGCCCGGCAAGCGTTTCGTGAGATCGAATTTCACCCATCAATTTTGCGCGACGTCACGACGGTACGCGCCGGATGGGAGGTCCTCGGCCAGCCGGTAGCGTTGCCTTTCGGGATTGCCCCGACCGGTTTCACTCGACTGATGCACACCGAGGGCGAGATCGCCGGCGCGCGAGCGGCGGCATCAGCGGGGATCCCGTTTTCGCTGTCCACCTTGGGTACCGCTTCGATCGAAGATGTTGCAGCGGCAATTCCGGAGAGCCGCAAATGGTTTCAGCTATACATGTGGCGTGATCGCGACCGCTCCATGGCACTGGTGCGACGGGCTGCGGACGCGGGGTTTGACACGCTGATGGTCACCGTCGATGTGCCGGTCGCCGGGGCGCGGCTGCGCGATATCCGCAACGGGATGACGATCCCGCCGGCGCTGACAGCGCGGACGGTCCTCGATGCGCTGCGGCACCCCACCTGGTGGTTCGATTTGGTGACGACCGAGCCGCTGGCGTTCGCCTCCCTGCAGCGTTGGCCCGGCACCGTCGGCGAGTACCTGGACACCATGTTCGACCCCAGCGTGACGTTTGCGGATCTGGCCTGGATCAAGACCCAGTGGCCGGGCAAGCTGGTTGTCAAGGGGATCCAGACGCTCGAGGACGCCCGCAAGGTCGTCGATGCAGGGGCCGACGGCATAGTGTTGTCGAATCACGGCGGCCGCCAACTCGATCGGGCTCCGGTCCCGTTTCATTTATTGCCCTCGGTTGCGCGCGAAGTGGGCAAGCACACTGAGATCCTGCTGGATACGGGCATCATGTCTGGGGCCGATATCGTCGCTGCCATCGCGCTGGGGGCCCGGTTCACACTGGTCGGGCGAGCGTACTTGTACGGGCTGATGGCCGGTGGCGAAGCAGGTGTGCACCGCGCCATCGAGATTCTCTCCGGACAGTTGACCCGGACTATGCGGCTGCTCGGTGTGACCTGCCTGGAGGAGTTGTCGCCGAAACATGTGACTCAATTGCGGCGGCTGCTGCCGATTTCACCGGCTTCTCGCTGAGTGGCGGGCCGGTGCGCCCGGGATGCGCAGGTGGCTTTCGGCTACTGCACGTGCTGGTCGGAGGCGTGTCGGGTGGGCTTATCGTCGAGCGTGAATCCCCAGGAGCTGTTGGCCTCGGCCAGATCAAAGCCCTCGGTGTTGGCGGCACTGTCGCGGCCCGATTCACCGAAGTTCCCGGAGTCGGCGATGTAGGTGTGGCCCAATGTTTCGGTGCCGGGCAGCTTGCCGGGCGGGAAGTTGGTTTCGATCGCCGCCAGCGCGGCTTCGAACATTTTCTGGCGCCCCCGAATTGCTCCAAGAGCAGTTTCGCGAACGCGGGATTGGGCTCATCAACCCGCACGGTGTACATCATCGCGGTGTTGTGCAAAAACATGGAGCGCTCCTTGACGGTCGGGACCCGGCCGGGGCTTATCCCAGCAGCTCGCGTATACCCGTTTCCGCCGATCGCAACCGGCGGCTGAGGTCCGGCTGATGTGGCGCGCGCGTGCCCGCGCTGTCGTGTGCATCTGGCGGTGTGGTCGGTGGCCATCCGCGTGCGGCGGTGCCGGGGCCAGCCGCGGCCGGTACCGTCGAGACAAAACCGAGATGCCCGGAGGTCACCCCAGCAATGTCGTCGGCCGGTCCGCTGCTCGCCTCAGCCGCCTCGCCGCTGGACCTGGTGGCGGCGCGTGAGCAGATGGCGATCTCGCTGGGCTGGCACATCATCCTGGCCTGCCTGGGCGTCGGGATGCCCGCGTTGACGCTCTTCGCCGAGTGGCGGGGCTGGTGTACCGGCGACGACGCTTACCGGCTGCTGGCGCGTCGGTGGGCTCAGGCCATGGGGGTGCTTTTCGCGGTCGGCGCGGTGTCGGGCACCATCCTGAGCTTCGAGATGGGTCTTTTGTGGCCGGGGATGATGGGCCGCTACGGGCAAGTTATCGGCCTGCCGTTCGCGATCGAGGGTGTCGCGTTCTTCATCGAGGCCATATTTCTCGGCATCTACCTCTACGCGTGGGACCGTCTGCCGGCCCGTACTCACCTGGTATCCGGCATCCCGGTCATCGTCGCGGGCATTGCCTCGGCATTCTTCGTCGTCAGCGCGAACGCGTGGATGAACCAGCCGCGCGGTTTTGCCCTGCGGGACGGCCACGTCAGTGCCGTCGATCCGTATGCCGCGATGTTGAATCCGGCGACCCCGCCGGAGACGATCCATATGATCCTGGCCGCGTTTATGGTGTCCGGTTTCGTCATGGCAAGCGTCTACGCGGTCGGGCTGCTCCGCGGCCGGCGTGACCGTTACCACCGACTCGGGTTTCTGGTCTCGTTCACTGCCGCCGCCATCGTCACCCCGCTGCAGATCGTCGCCGGTGATTACGCTGCCCGCTTCCTCGTCGCCAAACAGCCGATCAAACTGGCTGCGATCGAAGGCGTCTACCAGACCGGGTCGCATGTCCCGTTGACGATCGGCGGGTTTCCCGTCGATGGTCAGCTGCGCTACGGCCTGAAGATTCCGGACGGTTTGTCACTGCTCGTGGGTTTCCGCCCCGAAACCGTCATCACCGGCCTGGACAGTGCACCCGCCGACGCCCGCCCCCCGGTCGTGGTGCACCTGACCTTCGACCTCATGGTCGGCAGCGGCTTTGCCTTGTTGCTGCTGGTCGCCTGGCTTGGCGTCACGTGGTGGCGGCGCCGCGACCTGCCCCGCAACCGCTGGTTCCTGCGGGCGGCAGCGCTCGCGGGCGCCGCCGCCTGCGTCGCGCTGGAAACCGGCTGGGTCACCACCGAGGTCGGGCGCCAACCCTGGATCGTCTGGGGATTCCTCAGAACCGCCGACGCGGTGAATCCCGCGCCGGGCCTGGCTGCCAGCTTGCTCGTCGTGAGCGCGGTCTATGTGCTGTTAACCGTGGGCACGGTCCTTGTCCTGCGCCGCATGGCGCACAGCCGCCGCATGTTCGCACCGCGACAGCCGGTGGAGGCCGGATGACGCTGGCGGATTGGTCGATCGGTGTGCTGTGGATCGGTCTGACGCTGTACGTGCTGCTCGCCGGCGCGGACTTCGGCGGCGGATTCTGGGACCTGTTCGCCGGCGGGAGCGAACGGGGCCGCGCGCAGCGAACACTGATCGAGCACTCGATTGGCCCGGTGTGGGAGGCGAACCATGTGTGGCTGATATTCGTGTTGGTGCTGCTGTGGACCGCGTTTCCCCCGGTGTTCGCCGCCGTCATGTCCACCCTGTACATACCGCTGACGCTGGTGGCGCTGGGCATTATCGTGCGCGGCGCGGGTTTCGCGTTCCGCAAGGCAAGTGATGAGCTCGGGCAGCAGCGGCTGTTCGGCGCCGCGTTCGCGTTGTCCTCGGTGATCACGCCATTCTGTTTGGGCGCCGTGGCCGGCGGCATCGCGTCGGGCCGCGTGCCGGCCGGGTTGGCGCGCGGCGACCTCCTCAACAGCTGGTGGAACCCGAGTTCGATACTGGGCGGCACGCTCGCGGTCGGCGCGGCCGCCTATCTGGCGGCCACCTACCTGTGCGCAGACGCGCAGCGTGAGGGCCAGAGTGCGCTCGTCGACGCATTCCGGCTGCGGGCGCTGGCGACGGGTGCGGTGCTGGGCGTCGCGGCACTCGGGGGTGTCGCGGTGCTGCACGCCGACGCGCCACGTCTGTTTCACGGCCTGACACATCGCGCATTTCCCCTGATCATCGCCTCAGCAGCGGCGGGTGTGGCCTCGCTGTTGCTGCTGCTGACCCGCCGTTATCTGGCGGTACGGCTGACCGCAGCGTTTGCTGTGGGCACCCTGCTGTGGGGGTGGGCCGTTGCTCAGTACCCCTACCTGCTCGTCCCGGATGTGACCATCGGCGATGCTGCAGCCAATCGGGCTGTCCTCACAGCTATGTTGATCGCGCTGGGTTGCGGCGCGCTGGTGCTGATTCCGTCGCTGCTATGGCTGTTTGTGATCTTCCAGCGCCAGCGGCCGGGGACCGTGCGCTGAACAGCCGCGCCGGTGTGTGGGGGCAAGCCTGCGCCTCACAGCCGGGTGTAGTGCTCGATGTCTTCGGAAAAGTCGGCCAGCGCAGCCTCGGTCAGTGACGGACGTGTCTCGTTGACCGCCGTCAGATAGTCGTTGGTGCAGGCGGGCTCGCCGCGGCGGAATTCGATCTCGCGCTCGAACCCGAACTGTGCGCCCTTGCGCGCGGCGAACTCGATATCGGCCGGGGTGAACATTTCCGTGGCAGCGACCAACGCCCCGACATCAACCGACTCCGCCGCCGGACCCAGATACCGAGTCCAGATCGCCGCTCGCGCCGTCGCATCCGGCGGTCCGATCGGAATGACGTAGTCGAATCGGCCTGGCCGCAGGAATGCCGAATCCAGCGAGCGCACCGAGTTCGTTGCGCAGATCAGTAGTCGGTTGTCGCGCTGACGAAACGCGGGAATCAACTTCAGCAGCTCGTTGGTGACGCCGTGCGCGGGATCGGACCGGCCCCCGGAACGTGAGCCGGCGACCTCCTCGACTTCGTCGATGAACACCACGACGGCGTCCAGCTCCATCAGCGTGGTGAACGCTTCACGCAACGCGGCCGCCATGGCCATGGCCGGGGTCGCCAATCGTGACGGGAACAGTTCGACGAACGGCCATCCGAGCCGGCCGGCGACCGCTTTGGCGAAACTGGTTTTGCCGGTACCCGGGGGGCCGAACAGAATCACCGCTTGAGGTGGTGAGACCCCGTACCGCTGAGCGGCGTCCGGCTCTGTCAGCGGCAACACGATTCGCCGGTCAATGATCTGCTTTTCGGATTCCATCCCCGCCATCGCCTGCCACAGGCCCCGTGGCATGGCCTGTGCGCCGAGTTCGGCCAGCAGACCGGCGTCCGAGGCGCCGCTATGGTCGACCTTTTCAAAAAACACCAGCTCACCACGCTCGTGGTAGCCCGAGTTGCGCAGCGCGGTCGTCCCGGCGCCTCCGGGAGGCAGCAGCGCACCGATCCGCCGGACGCCCAGGCTGCGTAGCCGGGTTTCCAACTCGCCGAGCAGTGCGCTGCCGATCCCTCGATTCCGCCACCGGCTACTCAGCCCCACCGTCACGATCCATGCCCGTTCACCCTGGAACTGGGCGACCGCGATACCGGCCAGCTCGTCACCGACCACGGCGACCACCGCGGGCTGCCCCGACCTGGCCGCCGCCACCACCTCGGAGACCGCGAAGACCGGCGAAGGCTCACCGGGATGACGGCTTTGATCCCACACCGAAATCGCCTGGTCCAAGTCGTCGGCGTGAAAGTCGCGAAGCCGCCACGGGGGCATGCGTACACGCTGCACAGCAGCTGAGCCGAGCGGACCACCCCCGCGGGTGGTCACAGGGGGGACTCGCCGGCCTGCGCATCACGTAAACTGCTGGTGCTGTGCATTCTCGCCGCTGTGCGCAGCCGTCCGCCGCCCTGATGCGGTCGGTCGGCGAGGTGAGCGGTTGAGCGGCCCGTGACCGTGCGGATCGGCACCTCCGGCTGGTCGTATGACCATTGGGCCGGCGTGCTCTACCCGCCGGGTTTGTCCACGGCGCGCCGGCTTGCCCGCTACGCCGAGGTGTTCAACACCGTAGAGCTCAATTCCAGTTTCTATCGGTGGCCCACCGAATCACGCTTCGCCGGGTGGCGCAACCAGCTGCCGGAGGGGTTCACCATGTCGGTCAAGGCTCATCGCGGGCTCACACACTACCGTCGGCTGGCTTCCCCCGAACCCTGGGTGCAGCGATTCGAACGATGCTGGCGCACCTTAGGTGATCGCTGCGGGGTGCTGCTGGTGCAGCTGCATCCCGGGCAGCACCGTGACGACGCCCGCCTCGACTACTTTCTGAGTTGTCTGCCTGCGTGGATCCGGGTTGCTGTCGAACTGCGCCACCCGTCGTGGAACGATCCGGCGGTCTATGCGCTGCTGGAACGCCGCCGGGCAGCCTATGTCGTGATGAGTGGTGCAGGTCTGCCCTGCGTCCCGCGTACCACGACCGATCTGGTGTATGTCCGGATGCACGGTCCCGACCCCGCTGAAATGTACACCGGATCCTATTCCGCCGACGAGTTGCGCCGATGGGCCGACCGGATTGCCCGCTGGCGTGCCGAAGGTAAGGACGTCTGGGTGTATTTCAATAATGACCCGCACGGCCACGCTGTCCGCAATGCCCTGGCGCTGCGCCAGCTGTTGAGTTGAGCGCCGAGTAGTCTGAAGCCAAGCCCTGCGCCGCGGTGCCGCACCCACGGGCCCGGCTTGTGTGTCAATACCGCAGAACGGAGCATCCGCCATGTCAATCTCGACCACAATCGTCATCGCCGGTGGTGGGCTTGCGGGGGCTAAAGCTGCAGAAGCGCTGCGCGACAATGATTTCGACGGAAGCATCGTGCTCTTCGCCGACGAGGAACACCTGCCCTACGAGCGGCCGCCGCTGTCCAAGGAATTCTTGGCCGGCAAGAAATCGTTACCCGACTTCACCGTGCACGACTCAGCCTGGTATCGCGACCATGACATTGACCTGCGGCTGGGCACGGGTGTTACTTCGGTCGACCCGTCCGCGCACGTGGTCGGCGTCGCCGACGGCGGCACCGTCAGATACGACAAGCTGTTGTTGGCCACCGGATCGCGGCCCCGGCGCCCACCCATATCCGGTGCCGATGCCGACAGTCTTTACTACCTGCGTACATTCGACGATGCTCAGCGGCTGAATTCTGCTTTGGGTCAAGCATCTTCGCTCGCGGTGGTGGGTGCAGGCTGGATTGGCCTCGAAGTCGCTGCCAGCGCCCGTCAGCGCGGCGTGGACGTCACCGTAGTCGAAACCACCCGACAACCGTTGATGACTGCACTCGGTGAAGAAGTCGGCGCCATATTCGCCGGGCTGCACCGCGACCACGGTGTGGACCTGCGGCTCGGCGTGCAGGTCGACGAGATCTTTTCCGCCGACGACAAGTCCACCGGTCTACGGCTGCGTGACGGCTCGACGGTCATTGCCGACATTGTGCTGGTGGCGGTGGGTGCGCACACCAACATCGAACTCGCCGAGCGAGCCGGTTTATCGGTGCGCGACGGCGGCGTGCTGGTCGACACATCGCTGCGCACCAGCGATACCGACATCTACGCCGTCGGCGACATCGCCGCCGCCGATCACCCGCTGTTCGGCACCCGCATCCGAACCGAGCACTGGGCCAATGCACTGAAGCAGCCCGCTGTCGCGGCAGCCGGGATGCTCGGCAGGCCAGCCGAATACGCGGAACTGCCCTATTTCTTCACCGACCAGTACGAGCTGGGGATGGAATATGTCGGACACGCTCCCGGCTATCAGCGGGTAGTGCTCCGCGGTGACGTCGCCGGCCGCGAGTTCGTCGCCTTCTGGCTCGACGGCGACAACCGGGTGCTGGCCGGGATGAACGTCAACGTCTGGGACGTGCTCGACGACGTCAAAAACCTGATCCGCTCGCAACGCCCCGTGGACACCGACCGGCTGGCTGACCCGCAGACGCCGCTCTCGGAATTACTGCGCTGACTTCAGGCGCATGCTCAGCCAGCGGCGGGACAGCGGCTCACGGGAACCCAGCCCCGGTTGATGACACCGGGCAACCGCAGCGCCTGTAGACGCTCCCGTTCCGCGCGTCGGCGTTTCACCCGCAACCGGGCATCAGCCGGCATGGCCAAAAGTTCCTCGCAGGTCAGGTAGTACACGTCATCGAGCGTATCGATGACGTCCGCACACGCGTGTCGAGACCCCAGCTCGCGCAGTGCCGTTCTGAGTTCATTGGTGAACCGCATCGTCGCGTCACGGGCCAGTTCTCGGGATGCGACACAGTTGGTCGCCAACCGTCCCGGCAGTGTCGACCGCTCCGGAGCGCCCAGCGGGGGCAGCGCCGCTGCGGAGTGCGCCGCGGCCGCCAGCAGCATCAGCGGATCGTCGCCGAATGTCGGATTGGCGAGCTCCACTTCCCCGGGCCCCCGGTGCCCGACCCGGGTGAGGGTGGCGTCGACAGCCGCCGCGGCCGCCGGGGACCGGGCACGGATGCTGCCGAGGTCGCCGGCGCGCGCCATCGCCGCCAGTCGCGGGTCGGCGCGCAGGATTTCCGCCAGCGGCGCGATCTCAGCGTCCACCCGACTGCTTTCCACGATGGCGCTGATGCCCGGAACGGAGTTGATCTGGCCGGTGCGGCTGTGCCGGAGCGCTGCCGCCGTGACACCGGAGTCGATCACCCACAGCGCCGTCATAATCCAGCCCTGGTGGATGCGGTCGCGCAACATCCGAATCCGTGTCTGCAGCCCGGCATCGGTCAGAGCGGCCAGCTGGGCCGGATCGAGGTGTTCGGCGATCGCTGCCGTGCTGTAGGCCCGCGTGTCAGCCTTGAGATGCCGCAACACCATGAGAGCGCGTGCCACAATCCGGGGCTTGGCGAGCGGCCCGCGTAGTCGGCCCGCTCGCGGTGAACAATCCCAAGGCACGACAGGAGTCTGTGGTTGTCCGTTGCAGGCCTGCTGGGCGATAGCGTGCAGATCCCACCCGGGCAACTGGGAGGCGGCGACCATGTTGACTGACACCCCGGCGTAGAGCCGATGACCGAACACCGCGAGGGCTCTGCTCCCCCACTCGTTGGCGACCACAGTGTCCAGCGCCATCACCTGACCCATCACCCGAGCCGCCGCGCGCAGGCCGGATACCTGGACATCCAGCGTCATCGGGGTCAGCGGCTCGGGCAGCGCCCGATTCAGACCTGTACAGCTGAAGGTCGGGAATCGGGGGTCGATTCGGTCGTCGAACTCGCCTTCCAGCCCGTCGGGTGCTGCACAGTGCAGGGGCATGCCGTCGGATGGCGCCAACCGCGGTGTCACCTCGGCCGGTAACGACACATGGCCGCGCACGCTGACCGCGCCGGCTGCGCTGAGCCTTCGCCCAGCGAGTCCACGGGCGGTGTCCGCCACCGCCTGCGACGCTGTCCAGCCGAAGTCGAACACCCAACGCTCTTGCACCGCAGCAAGGTCCATGTCAGGTGTCAGCCCTGTCCAGCTGCGAATACCTTGGAGCCGCGGTCTCGGGTTAACTGAGCGCAGCAGCCGCCAGGCCGTGAACGTGTTCGTCGCGTCGGGCGGCGCCACATCGACGGCACCGGTGCGGTTGGTATTGACCGCCAACACCAGAAAACGGACCAGATCATCAACATGGAGCAGCCGCACCGGCTGCGGTGACACCCTGGCGCGCAGCAGGGTAGCCACGGTACGGCACACCATCCAGTCGAGTTGCCGGCCCATCAGCGGTGCTGCCCGGACGATCAGGCTCGGCGCCCATCCGGTGGACACCAGCATCTCGGCGTGCCGGTAGAGCGACGGATGCCCGGCAGCGTGGGATAAAAAAAGCAGCCGGGCACCTGCCCGAGCCGCCGCATGGGTCACGTGGACAACACCGTTGATGCCTGCACTGCCCGGGGCGTCATTATCGATTGGGGCGAGATGGATGACCACATCGGCCTCGTCCGCCAGATGCTGAAGCACCGGGTCGCGCAGCGATGTGCACACAAAGTTGACGTCCGGATCCAGGCAGCGATGCCCATACGGTGCGATACCGCTGACCATGTGCCCCGCTGCCACAAGCTGCCGTGCGACTGATCGCCCGACCACCCCAGTGACACCTGTGATGAGGATCCGCATCGCGTTTCCTACCTCCCCCGGTGCTTACCTCGACAATAGGCACATTGGTGTGGTTGTGCGGGGCTTCGCACATGTAGCTGAGAACTGGGCTGGTCGCCGCGCCTCACGCCGGGCCGGTGATCACTGCAAGGTGGCGGTCCCGTCCGGGTTGACCGCGACCTTGGCGCCGGCGATGTCCTCGCGCACGGTCACAGCCGCTGATGCGGGATCGGCGATCAGCGCCAGAGTGCGCGAGTCCTCTGGTGTCCGTACCGCCAGGAAAGCCTTCTCCGGTTGTCCGTCCCGATTGAACGGGGCCGTCCATGATTCAACCATGCCGACCCCATCCCACTCGATGACGGCCTGGCGGGTGGGCTCCCGGTCGATGGCCGGCTGAACGTCTTCCCAACGGAATTCCGACGGTGGCCGGGTGCCGTAAACGCCGACGCTGTGTTTCGTTAGGTAGCCGCCGTTGGCGGTTATCAAGCCATACCGGCCGGGGTGGCTCACCAGCAATTCAGCCATGGTGGCGATGGAGTGGGTGACGTAATTGCTCCACGGGCCGCCGGCGAAGGTCAATCCGCCGGTCACCGTCAGCGGCCGGACCGGATCGTCGACCGCCAGGCCGAGCTCGGCCGCGGCGATCTGCACCGCGGAGGGAAAGCACGAGTACAGGTCAACGTAGTCGATGTCATCGATACCCAGTCCGGCCAGTTCCAGCGCACGGGCTCCGGCGATGCGGATGGCCGCAGAGCGGTGCAGCTCGTCGCGCTCGGCGATGGCGTAGGTGTCGTGCCCGTCGGTGCCGGCGTACGGGTAGACCCAACGGTCGCTGGGAATCTGCAGGCGAACCGCCGTCTCGACCGATGTCAAGACCAGCGCCGCGGCCTGGTCGACCATGTTGTTGGAGTTCATCAGTTTGGTATAGGGCCAGCTGATCACCCGGTTGGCAGGGCTGGGCTGCCAGATCTCCTCGGCGGTGAGGGGTTGGCGAATCCAGGCATGCGGATTGTTCACCGCGACGGCGTTGAACCGCGCCCACAGTTCGCCGATACGCCTGCGGTGATCCTCAATCGGCTCACCGGCCGCTATGCGCAGTGCCTGCTCGAACATCGGGTATACGTATGCGGGCCGGTCCAGGCCGATCCGCAGCTCAGCCGGCCCGGCCAGCGGCACGTCATCGTCGGCAACGTCGGCCATCGGAACCGACTTGTCCTGACGCGTCCACGCCAGTTTGCCGCCGCGGGCCCGCAGCTGCATCTTGGTGCGCCACGTTTCGGCGCCGGCAATCAGTACTACTCCGGCGCGCCCGTCCTGGATGTCCCGGCATGCCCGGTTGACCAGCGCCTGCGGCACGTTGCCGCCCACACCGCTGTATCCGGTGGCGGGACTGTCGGCACCGATGCGCTGCCCCAGCAGCAGCCCGGGATCGCGATAATGCGCTGAAAGCAGGTTCACCACGCGGATCGTGTCGACAGCTTCCAGCACCCGCGGCTCGGCGGCGTGGCGGGCCGCGGCGGCCATCAGATCGACCGGTTCCAGATAAGCCGTCTCGTCACGCTGGTTGACTTGGCCGTAGCCGACCAGCACCGGTGTCTTCGGATCTGTTGGCATGGGCTCACCTTCCGTGACTCTGGCAACGCAGCGACACACCTCGAACGTAACCCGGCGCCACCTCAGGCCCTAGCGCCCGTCCCGGGCGCTCGACCCGCACGGGTGTGACCGGCGTGGTGTTTGGCGGAGCGCCCATCCTGCTCAGTGCGCTCTCGGCGACGGATTCCTGCCGGTCACGTGAGTTCAGTCACATCGGCATTGTGCTCGTGCCAAGCGGTGTTTACGGGGGCGCGCACAATGAGCCAAATGAGCCAGATGAACGCAGATACCCTTGCACCGGTGCCGGCAGTCCTATCCGAGCGCGAACTCGCCCTCATCGACGCCTACTGGCGAGCCGCCAACTATCTGTCGGTCGGCCAGATCTACCTGCTGGACAACCCGCTGTTGACCGAACCGCTGGCAGCGGAGCACGTCAAACCCCGGTTGTTGGGGCACTGGGGCACTACCCCGGGGCTGAACCTGATCTATGCCCACCTGAACCGCATCATCGGCAACCGCGACGCCAACATCATCTACATCACCGGACCCGGTCACGGCGGACCCGGACTCGTCGCCAACGCTTATCTGGAAGGCACCTACAGCGAGGTCTACACCGGGATCGGGGAAGACGCCGAAGGACTGCGCAAGCTGTTCCGGCAGTTCTCCTTTCCCGGCGGAATCCCCAGCCATGTTGCTGCCCAGACACCAGGTTCGATTCATGAGGGAGGTGAGCTCGGCTACGCACTTGTGCACGCCTACGGCGCCGCGTTTGACAATCCCGACCTGGTGGTGGCCTGTGTGATTGGTGACGGCGAAGCCGAAACCGGTCCGCTGGCCGCTGGCTGGCACTCCAACAAATTCCTCAACCCGGTGCGTGATGGGGCTGTGCTGCCGATCTTGCACCTTAACGGGTACAAGATCGCCAACCCGACTGTGCTGGCCCGCCTGCCGTACGCGGAGTTGGAGTCGCTGCTGCGTGGTTACGGCTACCGGCCCATCACCGTCGCCGGTGATGAGCCCGCCAGCGTACACCAGCAGTTGGCCGCTGCATTTGACGAAGCGTTCGACGATATCGAGGCGATCCAACGTGCCGCGCGCAGCGGCGAGCGCAGGGAGCGACCGGTGTGGCCGATGATCGTGCTCCGCACCCCGAAAGGCTGGACCGGTCCGGCGGTAGTCGACGGCAACCAGGTTGAAGGCACCTGGCGATCACATCAGGTGCCGCTCGCCGAAACGCGTGACAACCCCGCGCACCGCAAGCAACTTGAACAGTGGTTGCGCAGTTACCGGCCCCGGGAACTGTTCGACGACAACGGCAAACTGCGGCCCGAACTTCGGGCGCTGGCACCCACGGGTGATCGCCGGATGAGCGCGAACCCGCACGCCAACGGCGGGCTGCTGCTGCGCGACCTGGATCTGCCTGATTTTCGGGACTATGCGGTGCCGGTGTCTCGCCCGGCAACCGAAACACACGAAGCCACTAGGGTATTGGGCAGATATCTGCGGGATGTCATCCGTCGTAACCCGGACCGGTTCCGTCTGATGGGTCCCGATGAAACCGCGTCAAACCGGCTCGGTGCGGTGTTCGAGGCGACGGACCGAACGTGGTTGGCTGACACAGTCGACGGTGATGATCATCTCTCGGCCGAGGGGCGAGTGATGGAAGTGTTGTCCGAGCACTTGTGTCAGGGGTGGTTGGAGGGCTATCTGTTAACCGGTCGCCACGGTGTATTCAACTGCTACGAAGCATTTGTGCACATCGTCGACTCGATGTTCAATCAACACGCGAAATGGCTTTCTACCAGTAGGGAATTGCCGTGGCGGCGACCGATCGCGTCGCTGAACTACCTGCTCACGTCTCATGTGTGGCGCCAGGATCACAACGGGGCGTCGCATCAGGACCCGGGATTCATTGATCTCGTCGCCAACAAGCGCCCCGAGGTGGTGCGTGTCTATCTTGCGCCGGACGGCAACACGCTGCTGTCGGTGATGGATCACTGCCTGCGCAGCCGCGACTATGTCAACGTCATCGTGGCCGGCAAACAGCCTGCACTGGCCTACCTCGACATCGACTCCGCGATCGCGCACTGCAGCCGCGGGCTGGGCATCTGGCAGTGGGCGAGCACGGCGACCGGTGAACCCGACGTGGTGCTGGCCTGTGCCGGAGACATCCCGACGCTGGAAACACTGGCCGCCGCCGACATCCTGCGACGCGAACTGCCCGATCTGGCAGTGCGGGTGGTCAACGTCGTCGACATTATGCGCCTGCAACCGCCATCAGAGCACCCGCATGGCTTGCCGGACAAGGAGTTTGACGCGTTGTTCACGTCTGACAAACCGGTTATCTTCGCGTATCACGGCTACCCCTGGCTGATCCACCGGCTGACGTATCGGCGCACCAATCACCATCAGATTCATGTGCGCGGCTTCAAGGAACGCGGGACCACAACGACACCGTTCGACATGGTGATGCTCAACGACCTGGACCGCTTTCATCTGGTGATCGATGTCATCGACCGGGTGCCGGGGCTGGCCTCGCGCGCTGCGGTTCTTCGTCAGCGGATGGTCGACGCTCGTCTTGCCGCGCGCAGTTACACCCGCGAACACGGTGAAGATGACCCCCAAATTTCAGGGTGGGCCTGGGGAGTCGAGTGAGCGGAACAACGTGACGGGAACGAGACAACTCGTCGGTGTGGGTAACATACCTTGAAATACCTTGTGACCAGGGTGCAATGGTAAGTGAACCGCACCCGCTGATGTGGCAGCTCTCGGCGCTGCACCGGTTCAGAACCGACGTCGACGTCGCAGTTGTCGTCGTGGTCCTGGAGCTGGCAAACCTGATTGCGCATTTCACCACCGCATGGGCGGGTATCGCGACGTAGCCGCGGCAGCAATCGGGTTGGTAATCCTGTTGCAGTGCAATGGTTTAGAGTGCACTGAGCTGGGCCTGGTCCGTGAGCACCGGAAATCCGGGATGGGCTGTACTCACCCTTAATACTCACTACGCAACGCTGTCAGGGGCGCTGATCGCCTCACTGCTGATTATTGCGCTACACACCGTCATACCCGGGGAGCTGGTGTTTCGCAGCACCGCAAGGGGCGCTGCAACGAGCCTGGGGATTTCGCGGTGTCGCTGGGGCGGGTTCGTTGCTTTTCGGGCTCTGGCACATCGCCGCATCGTTGGGACTGACCCGCCGCAACGTCGGCTTCACGCGGGTATTCGGCGGCGGGACCGTCGGGGCGCTGGCCGCCGCCGTGGTGTGGCACCTGACCACCTGAGCGGCGGGATTGGGTGGCCCAGATTCACCGCCAACTCACAGCTACCGATACGAACGGCAGGGGGTTCGTGGGTTAATTTGATCGGCGGCCGTTGTGAATGAGGAGGTTATGTGGGCCGCACGCACCGGATCGTGGATTGGAATCCCGAGGACGTTGTGGCATGGGAGGCCGGCAATAAGAAAATTGCGCGGCGCAACCTGCTGTGCATGATGGCTTCCGACCACGTCGCTTTCTCGATCTGGGCTCTCTGGTCGGTAATGGTGCTGTTCATGCCGCAATCGGTATACGGATTTTCGCCGGCCGATAAACTGCTGCTGGGGGCGACCGCGACGCTGTCGGGCGCCTGCCTGCGTATCCCCTACACGTTGGGCATCGCGACCTTCGGTGGCCGCACCTGGACGACGTTTTCGGCGTTGGTGCTGCTCATTCCCACCGTCGGAACCATCGTGCTGCTGGCAAACCCCGGTCTGCCGTTGTGGGCTTATCTGATTTGTGCGGCACTGACCGGATGTGGCGGCGCCAACTACGCGGCGTCGATGGCTAATGTCAACGCGTTTTACCCGCAACGGCTCAAAGGCTGGGCCCTGGGGGTCAGCGCCGGCATCGGTAACCTCGGGGTGGCGATCGTTCAGGTGGTCGGCCTGGTGGTACTCGCAATCGCCGGTAATCGCCAGCCCTACTGGGTCTGTGCGGTCTACCTGGTGCTGCTGGCGGTCGTCGCGATCGCGGCTGCGCTGCTGATGGACAACTTGGAGCACGGCATCGAGGTGACCACCATGCGCTCGGTCATGGGCGTGCCTGATACCTGGGTGCTCGCGCTGCTTTACGTCGGTGCCTTCGGCACGTTTATCGGGTTCTCCTTCGCGTTCGGCCAGGTGTTACAGGTCAATTTTGTTGAGGGTGGGCAAAGCGCCGCGCAAGCATCACTGCACGCCGCCGAATTCGCGTTCATCGGGCCGCTGCTGGGCTCGCTGGCCCGCATCTACGGCGGGCGGCTGGCTGATCGCTTCGGCGGGAGCCGTGTCACTCTGGCGGTCTTCATCGGCATGATCGGCGCAACGGGTGCGCTGGCCGGCGTCAGCACTCACGATGACCACACCCCGGGGCCCACCACGACGGCCACGATCGTCAGCTATATTGTCTGCCTCATCGTTTTGTTCGTCTTGGCAGGACTCGGCAAAGGGTCGGTGTTCAAGATGATCCCGGCGGTCATCGAAGCGCGCAGTCACACGCAGGGCTTCAGCGAACCCGAACGCCGCCACTGGTCCCGCAATATGTCAGGTGCGCTGCTCGGGTTTGCCGCCGCAACCGGCGCCTTCGGCGGGGTCGGAATCGACCTCGTGCTACGGCAGTCCTACCAGAGCACCGGGTCAGAAACAGCGGCGTTCTGGGTTTTCCTGGCGTTGTATTGTGTCGCGGCGCTGGTCACGTGGTGGATGTACGTGCGTCGTCCCTTCGCGGTCTGGCCGGTTACCGCCGCGGGGATCGGTCAGCGGTCCGCGTCGCTATCCGCGCCCGGCGATGCCGGCGGGTTAGCGCAGCCGGCGGTAGCGGGGCGGATCGACCCCTGACCCGGCTACGCGCCCTGACCCCCGGCTACCCCGGCTACGCGCACCGAAGGTGCTGCCGGTCGTCACACACCGGGGGCGGCTGGATCTTCCGCTCTGCTCGGCAGGTTTTTGACCGCCGGCGGGTCATTCTCGGTGAGTCCGACTTTCGACGCGCCGCCGGGTGAGCCGAGCTCGGCGAAAAAGTCGGCGTTGATCTGGGTGTACTCACCCCACTGCTCGGGCAGATCGTCTTCGTAGTAAATGGCCTCGACCGGGCAGACCGGCTCGCAGGCACCGCAGTCGACGCATTCATCAGGATGGATGTAGAGCATCCGGGCGCCCTCGTAGATGCAATCGACTGGGCATTCATCGATGCAGGTCTTGTCTTTGACGTCGACACAGGGTTCGGTAATCACGTAGGTCATCAGCATCTCCTTTCGTGCAGCGATCCGGGAGCCGGCACAGCCTGTTCGCGGGCGGCGATCAGCCGTGAGCGACTCGGAGTAGTTCCTCCAGGGTGGCCAGTTTGATTCGTGGCCGGCCGTGCGGTTGGCCGGCTTGGCGTTCGTGGCGGTCAATGACCTGCCAGTGGTCGGTGGTGACCAGTTGGGGTTGTCGGGTGGCCAGCCAGTGGGCGAGCTCCTCGGGGTGATCGAGCGGGAAGTTAGCGAGGTGCGCGGAGTCTTTGGCAGCGGCCAGGTCGTCCAGCAGGGTGTCGACGGTGTCTTGGGAGTCTTTTTTGTTGGTGCCGATCACACCGGTCGGACCGCGTTTGATCCAGCCGACGACATACTCATTGCGGCTGCCGGCGATGCGACCGTTGAGGTTGGGGATGGTGGCGGTTTTCTCATCGAACGGCAGCCCCGGGGTGGGCACGCCGCGGTAGCCCACGGAACGCACCACCAGCTGGGCCGGGAGCTCTTCACGTGCGCCGGTGTCTTTGGCCACCACACGCCCGCTATGGTCGGTGACCAGCTCGTTGCGGCCCAGCACGATGCGCTCGACTTTGCCGTTACCTTTGATCTCGATTGGGGAGGTGAAAAACCGGAAGACGATACGTCGATGGCCGGGGCTGGGTGTCCGGGCCGCGTAGTCGCGCAGCACCTTGATGTTCTGTTTGGCGGTTTTGCCCGCCGCCGCGGCGTCGTCGTCACTGATGCCCTCCAGCTGCGCGGGATCGACGACCACATCGACCCCGTCCAACTCGCCCAGTTCCCGCAGCTCCAAGGTGGTAAACGCGGTCTGCAAGGGGCCGCGCCGCCCGATGATCAGTACCTCCTCGATGCCGCGGGTCCGCAGCGCGGCCAATGCGTGATCGGCGATATCGGTGCCGGCGAGCACCTGAGGATCGGTCACCAGGATGCGTGCCACATCGAGGGCCACATTGCCATTGCCGACCACCACTGCCCTGCCCCCGGACAAATCCGGCGCCATGTGCACAAAATGCGGGTGCGCGTTGTACCACCCGACAAAATCCACTGCCGCGATACTGCCCGGCAGATCCTCGCCGGGAATATTGAGTGCGCGATCAGACTGCGCGCCGACGGCATAAATAACCGCGTCATAGCGCTCAGCCAGCTCGGCGGGCTGGACATGCTTGCCCACTACCACATTGCCGAAAAAACGAAAACGCCGATCCGCGGCGGTCTTTTCAAACTGTGCGCTGATCGACTTGATCTTCGGGTGATCCGGCGCTACCCCGGAACGCACCAGCCCCCATGGCGTAGGCAGCATCTCCAGCATGTCCACCGCAACGTCGAACCCACCGGAATCGGCGGCCTTCAACAACGACGCCGCCGCGAAAAACCCCGACGGCCCGGAACCGACAATCGCAACGTAGTACGGACGCATACTCACCGCCTCCTGTGGCGCTGACCAGTCTGGTGTTCGGTTTGATACACGCCGCGAACGCGCCGGCGCGACCTGTGCGCCGGTGTTTCGCTGGGTGGACCGGGCATACGTCCGATAGTTGTCGGTGTGCTGGGTTTGCAGTAGAGGCGTAGAGCTTGTGGAGTCACAAGAATCCCTTGTGTGGTCGTCTTGTGGTAGGACGCACGGATCGTATGGACGGCGCCTGCTCTCAACGGCTAGCAGAAACTTCGGGGCGCATGGGAGTGTGCTGCACATCAGCTGTGAAGCTGACCTGTTGTCACCCGCAACGGCATATTTGTCGCTGTAATGGGGTCGCGGCACGACTGGGCAGTCATCGGGCTGACGGCAGCACCCTTTATGATGAGAGTGTGAAACTGGTGCACTGCACACAAGGTTGATTTGTGACTTGAGCAAGTATGGCACTCAGCGCTCGCATGCCCGAACTTGCCTTGTTCGAAATGTTTCTGGCAATCGCCAAGACAGGTAGTTTGGGCGGCGCCGCCCGCGAGTTGGGATTGACCCAACAAGCTGTATCGGCACGGCTGGCCTCGATGGAGGCCCAGCTCGGGGTCCGCCTGGCTGTCCGGACGACGCGGGGCTCTACGCTGACCCCTGCGGGTGTCCTTGTCGCCGAGTGGGCCGCCCGCCTGGTTGAAGTTGCCCGCGAGGTCGATGCCGGCTTGGGGTCGCTGCGGGCCGAAAGTCGCCAGCGCATCAGGGTCGCGGCCAGCCAGACGATCGCTGAACAACTGATGCCTCACTGGCTTGTGTCGTTGCACGCCGCGGCTGCACAGCGGGGCAGCGCTGTCCCCGAGGTCATTCTCACCGCGACCAACAGTGACCACGCTATCGCCGCGGTACGCGATGGCACAGCGGACTTAGGTTTTGTCGAAAATCCCGGCTCGCCAAAGGGATTAGGCAGCTGCGTCGTGGCACACGACGAACTGGTGATCGTCGTGCCGCCGGACCACAAATGGGCTCGGCGGGCACGGGTGGTCAGCGCCGCTGAACTCGCGCAAACACCGCTGGTCACCCGTGAACCCCGCTCAGGTATACGCGATTCACTCACAGTGGCCTTACGCCAGGTGCTGGGCAGCGATATGCGTCAAGCACCCCCTGTACTCGAATTGACGTCAGCTGCTGCTATGCGCGCCGCTGTCCTCGCCGGCGCGGGACCGGCCGTGATGAGCCGGCTGGCAGTCGCCGATGATCTGGCGATCGGTCGGCTGCGGGCCGTTAGCGTCCCGGAGTTAAACCTGCGGCGGCAGTTGCGGGCCATCTGGGTTGGTGGGCGCACGCCGCCGGCGGGTGCAATACGAGATCTACTCAGCCACATCAGGACCCGCACCCCGGCAGCCCGCAAATAGCGTCATCCGGGCCGATGAGAGATCGTGCATGCAGCGTGATGGCGTGGGTCACGCCGCGGCTTGGTCAACCGAGGCCTGTGCGAAGCGGTCCAGCACGGTCTCGGCGACCAGTCGGTGCGCGCCGAGCGGTTGAGCCATGGCGATCCCGGTGTCGTGTGCGTAGCTCAACACCCGGTCGGTAATGCGTCCTGGTGCCAGGAACCACGGTGCGATAACGAGACGGCGGGCGCCGCGCCGCCGCAACTGGTTCACTCCCTCTGCGACCGAGGGCTGAGGCCCGGTGGCGAACGCCATCGTCGCACCGGCCCACCGCGTTCCTGCCGCAAGGCGGGCTGCCACCGTCGCGGTGCGCGCATTCACTGCGCCGTCCGACGAGCCGGTGGCGACCACGAGCACACCCAATCCTCGGTCGTGCGCCGTCACGCCCAACCCGGCCAGCCGTTCACGCAGCACCACCACCAGCCGATCGTCTTCGCCCAGCACGCTGGCCTGCCGCAGACCGGCCACCCCGGCACGTGCCATGTGTTGTGGAATGTCGACCCGGGCATGGTAGGCGCTGGCCAGGAGCAAGGGGGTGACAACAGCCCGGTGCGGATCCGGAAGCCCGGCCAGCACGTCCGCTAAGCGTGGTGAATTTTGTTCGAGGAACGCGATCCGCACGTCGAGCCCGGGCCGCATTGATTTGAGCCGACTGGCCACGGCGCGGACGTTGGCCGCAGACCTCGGATCCTTGCTGCCGTGCGCAGTGAGCACAAGGGTGTTCACGGGGCGTGCAACCCGCATTCGGTCTTCGCCTGACCTTGCCAGCGCCCGCTTCGCGGATCGGCGCCCGTCGCCGGTTTAGCCGTGCACGGAGCGCAGCCGATCGACGGATAACCTTCGTCGACAAGCGGATTGACCAGCACATTATTTTCGGCGATGTAATCGGCCATATCCTGGTCGGTCCACGTCGCAAGGGGGTTGACCTTCACCAGGTGGAATTTGTCGTCGAAGCTGACCAGCGGCGCGTTAGCGCGGGTGGGCGCCTCGCACCGACGCAGCCCGGTCACCCATGCGGAGTAGCCGCGAAGGGCTTTAGCCAGCGGGACGACTTTGCGCAGCCGGCAGCACTCGTTGGGATCACGGGCGAACAGGTCCTTGCCGAGCAGTTCGTCTTGCTCGGCCACCGTATGCTCAGGCGTGATATTGAGCAGATGGATGTCGTAGACAGCCTCGGCTGCGTCACGGGTGCCGATCGTTTCCGGGAAGTGGTAGCCGGTGTCGAGGAAGACCACCGGCACACCGGGGCGCACTTTGGACGCCAGCGACAGCAGTACGGCGTCTTGCATGTTAGAGGCCACTACCCAGTTACATGTCGCCCACCCGCGGGGTCCCTCGACACCACCGAAATGCTCGTCGGTCCAGCGCAGTATGTCAGTGGCGCTCGCCCCTTCAAGCTCCGCTGCACCGCGTTCTGCCAGTTCGCGTAGTTCCGCTTCGGTCAATTTGTTCGACTCCCGGGTCATCGTAGTTCTGCTTCGTCTGCTCGCATCGCCCACTGCGCGAACCGTTCTCCCTCATTGCGGTGTTTGAGAAAGTTGCGCACTACCCGGTCGATGTAATCACCAAGCTCGTGGCTGAGCACTTTGTGATGGCGCAGTTTCCGGCCGAAACCACTGTCCACTCCAAGGCCACCGCCCAGGTGCACCTGGAAACCCTCGACTGAACCACCTTCACCGTCGTCAACCATCTGACCCTTGAAGCCAATGTCGGCCACCTGGATTCGGGCACAGGAGTTTGGGCATCCGTTGACGTGCACGGTGATCGGCACATCGAGTTGGGCGTTGATGTCGTCGAGGCGGCGCTCCAGTTCGGGCACCAGTGTCTGGGCGCGCACGCGAGTTTCGGCGAACGACAGCTTGCAGAACTCGATCCCGGTGCAGGCCATGAGATTCCGACGCCAATGCGACGGCCGCGACGGCAACCCCAGCGCATCAAGGCCGGCCACCATCTCGTCGAGTTTGTCGTCGGGAACGTCCAAAATGACCAGCTTTTGATACGGAGTGAACCGCGCCCGATCCGATCCGGCCCGCTCCATGAGGTCGGCCACCGCGGACAGAATGGTTCCCGACACTCGTCCGGCAATGGGGGCCACACCGACCGCGTTGAGCCCGTTTTTCAGTCGCTGAACCCCGACATGGTCGATCGGGTGCGTGATCGGTTCGGGAGCCGGGCCGTCGATGAGCCGGCGGCCGAGATACTCCGTTTCCAGGACTTCCCGGAATTTCTCGATACCCCAGTCTTTGACCAAAAACTTCAGCCGGGCTTTGGAGCGCAGTCGCCGGTAACCGTAATCACGGAATATTTTCGTCACAGCTTCCCAGACGTCGGGCACCTCCTCGAGCGGCACCCACGCGCCAACCCGCTGGGCGAGCATCGGATTTGTCGACAGGCCACCACCGACCCACAGGTCCATCCCGGGGCCGTGCTCGGGATGATTGACGCCGATAAACGCGACGTCATGGGTCTCATGAGAGACGTCCTGCAGACCCGATATCGCCGTTTTGTACTTGCGGGGCAAGTTCGCATACTCAGGATTGCCCAAAAAGCGCCGCAGGATCTCCTCGATCGCTGGCGAAGGGTCGAGCACCTCCTGGAGTGATTCGCCGGCAAGCGGTGAACCGTGGATAGCGCGCGGGCAGTCACCGCAGGCCTCAGTCGTTTGCAAACCAACCGCGGCCAGACGCCGCCAGATCTCGGGAACGTTTTCGATCTCAATCCAGTGGAACTGCACGTTCTCCCGGTCACCGATATCGGCGGTGTCACGGGCGAACTCGGTTGAGATCTCCCCCAGTGTCCGCAGTGTCGCCACCGACATCGGCTTACCATCGGAGCGGACCCGCATCATAAAGTAACGGGCCTCGATGGTGTCGATGTGTTCGTCACCGGTCCAGGTGCCGTCATAACCCTGCTCGCGCTGGGTGTAGAGACCCATCCAGCGGAAGCGCCCACGTAAATCCGTTTTGTCGATGCTATCGAAACCCTGCTTGGCGTAGACGTTGATGATGCGGTCCCGGACATTCAGCGGCGCATCATCCTGCTTGAACTTCTCGTTGTCATTAAGCGGCTCGCGCTCACCGAGGGCCCACTGGCCTTCACTGCGAGTTTTGGTGGGTCGCGGTGCGCTCATGTCGCAATCCTCCTTAGCGACGGTCGCCGAGTAGCACCCATCAGCGGAAGGTGCCTCCCAGTAACGGCGACCGCTTGCCGGCACATGTGGGCAAGCCCACAACATCGAAGTCAGAAGTGCCCAGCCAGCGGCACGCCGATCGTTGGCATTGCTTCGCGTGGTTCGGCGAGTTCACATTCTCGATGGTTCACTGCCCGCGACTGCGGTAGTAGGTGTCGGGATGTTGTGGGGTCACAACATTTCCTTGTGTGATCTTTCTGCCGAGATATCGCCGGCTTGGATTAGTTTTGTCATTGTGTCTTAGCCTGTCATCACAGTGACCGAATAATCATCGGCTGGCGGATGCCATCGCTGGTGAATGTTGTGGCGGAGAGGCTTGTATGGTTGGCGCCCCTGCTGTTCGTGATGTGATTGTTGTGGGTTCTGGTCCGGCTGGGTATACGGCGGCGTTGTATGCGGCGCGTGCGCAGTTGGCGCCGCTGGTGTTTGAGGGGACGTCGTTTGGTGGTGCGCTGATGACCACGACGGAGGTGGAGAACTATCCGGGGTTTCGGGAGGGGATCACCGGGCCGCAGTTGATGGAGGAGATGCGCGAGCAGGCGCTGCGGTTTGGTGCGGATTTACGGATGGAAGATGTGGAGGAGGTCTCGCTGCAGGGGCCGGTGAAATCGGTGGTGACTGCCGAGGGCCGTTATCAGGCGCGGGCGGTGATTTTAGCGATGGGCGCGGCGGCGCGGTATTTGGATGTGCCTGGTGAGCAGGAGTTTTTGGGCCGCGGGGTTAGTTCGTGTGCCACCTGTGACGGGTTTTTCTTTCGTGATCAAGATGTCGCGGTGATCGGCGGTGGGGATTCGGCGATGGAAGAGGCGCTGTTTTTGACCCGGTTTGCCCGCAGCGTCACCATCGTGCATCGCCGTGAGCAGTTCCGGGCGTCGAAAATCATGCTGGATCGCGCCCGCCACAACGACACGATTCGGTTTATGACCAACCATGTGGTGCTCGCCGTGCACGGTGATACCCGTGTGACCGGATTGCAGTTGCGTGATACCCGCACCGGTGCCCACACCACGCTGGCAGTCAGCGGAGTGTTCATCGCCATCGGTCACGAGCCGCGCTCACAGCTGGTGCGCGGCATCATCGACTTAGACCCCGACGGCTACGTGCTGGTCCAGGGACGCACCACCCACACTTCCCTCGACGGTGTGTTCGCCGCCGGCGACCTGGTGGACCGCACCTACCGGCAGGCCGTCACCGCCGCCGGCAGCGGTTGCGCCGCCGCCATCGACGCCGAACGCTGGCTGGCCGAACACGCACACATACCTGCCGACACCGTGAGTGGGGCACAGCGATGACCACACCGTGCTCGACGCATTCCGGGCAGTGAGTGCTGCCGGATTGGTCACATCCGCAGCACCGCCGCTCCGGCGATACGGCCGGCTGACAAATCAGCCAACGCTTGATCGGCTTGTCCCATCGGATATTCCGGTGTGGTCACCGTGATGTGATGCTGGCTGACAAAGTCAAGGAAGGCGCGTGCATCGGCGCGCGTGTTTGACGTGACCGATCGGATCTGGCGTTCCTGAAACAGATGTCGCTGGTAGTTCAGCTGCGGAATATCGGTGAGGTGGATACCGGCGATCGCCAACGTGCCGCCGCGGTCGAGAGCTTCCAGTGCGGGCAGCACCAGATCGCCGACCGGGGCGAACAGAATTGCGGCGTCCAGGGGCACGGGTGGCGGATCGGTGGCACCTTGGGCTGACGCGGCGCCGAGTTGCAACGCCAGTTCCCGTGCCGCGGCCCCACGCGTCATCACGTGGAGTTCTGCTCCCTGCGCCAAAGCAACCTGCGCGGTGATATGAGCGCTGCCGCCGAACCCGTAGACACCCAGTCGGCCACCGGGCGGCAGTTGTGCGCGCAGCAGGGAACGGAAACCGATAATTCCGGCGCACAGCAACGGCGCCAGTTCGCTTTCGGTGTAGCCGCTTGGCAATCGGTGCGCGAAAGCTGCAGGTACAGTGGTAAATTCAGCATACCCACCGTCGGCGTCCCAACCGGTGTACCGGGACTCGGGGCAGAGATTCTCGTCACCGCGTTGACAGTACTTGCACACACCACAGGTGTGCCGCAGCCAGGCGATGCCAACCCGGTCGCCCACGGCAAACTCGTCGCCTACACCGGCGCCGACCTCAACGACCTCCCCCACCACCTCATGTCCGGGTATCACTCGCTCGCGGTGCACGGGCAGGTCACCCTCGGTAACATGCAGGTCGGTGCGGCAGACCCCGCACGCATGCACTGCGACAAGCAGTTCAGAAGGCCCCGGACGCGGCACTTTGGTGATCACCTGCTCGAGTGGATGACTGCTCATCGGCCCGGGCTGACGGACCTGCCAGGCACTCATCGTCGTTTTCGCCGACCTCACCGTCATGTCCTTAATAGTGCACCGCGATATGCCCATGCACACCCGGTCAGTGCGGAGAGGCATATGTGCGCACGTCACAACCGACTGCTCGTCATCGGTGAGCGGGCTTGGTCAAAAGCACTCGGCGATAGCCGTATTGGCTTGTGATCGCACAATTAATACACAATTGATGTGTTTGCCGTGAATCCGGTGCCGTGATCGGGTGCACGCACCGGCGTTCTCGCGGTTAGGTTCTGGACGCGCGTCCCCTGACAAGCCGGTAGATCAATAACAAGATCACAGCGCCGATCAGCGCTCCTAAGAACGAGTGCTTGATCGGGGGAGTAATCGTGAACTGGTGTGGCGCGAAAACCACACTCCCAAGCGTGCCTCCGACATAACTGCCAGCAATGCCCAGCAGCGCTGTCGCGAGCCAACCCATGCGTGGCGTACCAGGCACGATAAAGCGCGCAACCCAACCGATGATAAGACCAAGAATAATTATCCAGATGATGTGCCAGACCACGGCCAGCTCCTTTGACGATCTTGTCGGCTGGTGGCCAGGATAACGCGGCGGCTTAACAGTAAATGGACAATAAGCAATCCGAGAGGGAAAACAAAATCGGTAGCGCATCGGCGCAAAATCCGCGCCGCCGGATCAGGACCGTGAGGGACGGTCCGATTGCGGGCCTGCCCCAGCGGGCAAAGCGCTGACCAGCACAGAACGCCCGGTCAGGCCGCTCGCGTCGTCTGCGGGACCGGTGCGGTGCCTGGAGCTTGTTCCCCGGCAGGTGCGGGCACCGGCGGCGGAGCGCCGGGGGCCGGCGGAGCGGCAGGGGCCGGCGGAGCGGCAGGTGCGGGCACCGGCGGCGGAGCGCCGGGGGCCGGCGGAGCGGCAGGGGCCGGCGGAGCGGGTGGTGGTGTCCAGGGGCGGATGGATTCGGCCAACGTGGTGGCCACGGATTTATCCACCGGGTCGTTAGCTGTGCCCAGGTAGACCACAAACCAGCGCTGGGGTGGCGAGCTGGTGGCAGCGTTGGGTGCTGTCGTGCCGATCACACCGGTCCAGATTTGGCCATTCGGTTTGCTGGTGTCGCTGAACTTGACCTCGTAGTAGGACGCACTGCCCGTCATGCCGTTGGCCTTCAGCGGTGTCGTTTCCTGATTGATCCGTGTGCCCGGGTATGGCATGAAAAACTCCCCCATGTCCGAGGCCAACCGGGTCGCGGCTTTCGCGTTGTCGGGTTCGGCGCTGGCATACAGCTTCTGGTCCAGCCGGCCCAGCACGATACGGGTGTCGTTGGCAACGGGCGGCGGTTGCCCTGGCGCGGCCGGACCGATCTCCTTGCTCAACAGTGCAGATCCGTAGTCGAGGTGGGTAGCGTCGGATTCCACCCAGCCGGTGGGGATGACATAGCTGAATCCGCCGGCGGCGTTGGTAACGCGACCGGCTTCGGGTGCGTTCGGGTCAACCGGCGGTGGTACCGCGTTCGGGCCAGCCGGCGCTGCAGGCGCATTGGGATCAGCCGGACCCGGCGCGGCGTCTGGTGCCGTGTTGGTGTTGGTGCCGGCCGGCGGCGGGGCCGGCGCCGTGCTACCCGGCGGTGGAGGTGGCGGATCCGCGTTCGCGGCAGTTGCCGGCAACGCAATCGTGATACCGCCAGCACCGCTCACCACGGCGAGCGCCAAGGTCATCCAGCGGCCGTTCCGGTGCGTCGGATTGGGGTCCACCCGGTCCATGGCGAAGAACCTACCGTGTTACAGCCGTGACGCAAGTGTGGCTTGCTGAAGATGTGATTGGCCGTGCGAGGGTGCTGCGCGCGTGTGGTTCACCGGCGCATAGTTCTCAACTGTGCCGGTGATGGTCGGCCTCCTGGCACCGGTCGTGGCCGGTCGTGGGTGGTGACGCGGTGTTTCCGCGCTGACACCCGCACCTGCGACGCACGACAGGCACACCGTTCCAAATAGTTATGGAAATGCTGCGCGAGTCGTCTCAGGCCGTGGTTACACCGCTGGCTACTGTCGAGTAACATCGGCAGAAGTCTTGAGCCGACGAAAGGGTGGTCCGGCCTCTGGCCCGGGTTGAGCGCCGACGACGAGGAGGTCATGGCAGTGGACGTGCTGGTCACTGGCGGTGATACCGAGCTGGGGCGCACAGTTGCCGAAGCCTGTCGCGATGCGGGCCATACTGTGACACTGCTGGGCGCGTGCCGCGGCGATCTCGAGATCGCTGCCAAAGAACTCGACGCCGACGCGATCGTCTGCGACAACACCGACCCCACAAGCCTCACCGAGGCCCGTAGCCTTTTCCCGCATCACCTCGACACCATCGTGACCGTGCCGGCGCGGCGCTGCGACGCCGCCGACCCGCGCACCTACTCGCTGGCGGATCTGGCCACCGCCTGGCGTCAGGCACTCGATACCACGGTGCTGTCGGCGGTGCTGACCGTGCAGGCGGTGGGTGATCACCTGCGTTCGGGCGGCTCCATCGTCGCCGTGGTGCCCGAAAACCCGCGGGCGGGCAGCGCCGAGGCGGCGGTCAAGGCGGCGTTGGCAAACTGGATCGCCGGTCAGGCAGACATTTTCGGAACCCGCGGAATCACTGTCAACGCGGTCGCGTGCGGACGCAGCGCGCAGCCCGGTTACGAGGGACTCACCGGTACCCCACCGCCGCTCGCCGCTGAGATCTCCCGGCTGGCATTGTTTCTGATGTCCCCTGCGGCCCGGCATATCTCAGGACAGATGTTGCATGTCAGTCAAGGCGCGCTGGCTCATCTGCGATAGCGCCGCACCGGCGGTGCTCGCCAGCTACCGTACGCTGCATGACTATCAGGCTCGGGCTACAGATCCCCAACTTCTCGTACGGTACCGGCGTCGAACAGCTCTTCCCCACGGTTATCGCCCAGGCCCGCGAAGCCGAAGCCGCCGGTTTCGATGCGGTTTTCGTGATGGATCACTTCTACCAACTACCGTTGCTGGGTTCGCCAGATCAGCCGATGCTGGAGGCCTACACTACTTTGGGCGCATTAGCCACGGCCACGGAACGAATCAACCTGGGCGCACTGGTAACCGGTAATACTTACCGCAACCCGGCTCTGCTGGCCAAGATCATCACCACCCTCGACGTGGTGAGCGCCGGGCGGGCCATTTTAGGCATCGGCACGGGCTGGTTCGAGCTGGAGCACGAGCAGCTGGGTTTTGAGTTCGGTACCTTCACCGACCGATTCCACCGGCTGGAGGAAGCCCTGCAGATCATCGTGCCGATGATCAAAGGTGAGCGCCCCACCTTCTCGGGCACCTGGTATCACGTGCGGGAGGCGATGGCGGAGCCGCGCTTTCGGGCTCACATTCCGCTGTTGATCGGCGGGCGGGGGAAAAGAAGACGTTCCCGCTGGCCGCCCGGCACTTCGATCACCTCAATATCATCGCGGGGTTCCACGAGTTGCCCCACAAAGTCGCCGTCGTGCAGCGGTGTTGCGAAGAAGTCGGCCGCGACCCGGCCACACTGGAAACCAGTACGTTGACCACGGTGATAATCGATGAGCGCATGACTGCCGACCAGATTCCCGCTGAGCTGACCCACTCCGTGGTAGTGGGCAGTGCCGAATCGGTCGCCGAGCAGATCAAAACCACGGTGTTTGACGCGGGAATCGACGGCGTAATCATCAACATGCCCACCTATACGCCTGGTGTGGTGGCCGCTGCCGGCGCGGCGCTGCGTCCCTTGCTGGGTTGCTAGACATGCGGGGGCGTGCCGGGCGGGGCGGGTGACGGCCGGTTGTGGCTGAACACACAGGCACCGAACTGGGCTGTTGCCGGTCCGGGTGACTACGGTGTACAGGGACCGCAGGAGCCGTCGAGGAGGCAACCCACAACCTATGAGTGCCCATCCGGAAGCCACTGCCCAGCGTCGACACCAGGTTGTCATCATCGGATCCGGATTCGGCGGGCTGAATGCGGCCAAGAAGCTCAAAAGGGCCGACGTTGACATCAAATTGATCGCCCGTACTACCCACCACCTATTCCAGCCCTTGTTGTACCAGGTGGCGACCGGCATCATCTCCGAAGGCGAAATCGCGCCCCCAACGAGGGTCGTCTTGCGCAGACAGCGCAATGTTCAAGTTCTACTCGGTGATGTCACCCATATCGACCTGACCCGCAGGATTGTCATCTCGGATTTGCTGGGTCACACCTACGAGACGCCTTACGACAGTCTGATCGTCGCCGCCGGCGCCGGCCAGTCCTACTTCGGCAATGACCACTTCGCCGAGTTCGCCCCCGGGATGAAATCGATCGACGACGCGCTGGAGCTGCGCGGGCGGATCTTGAGCGCGTTCGAGCAGGCCGAGCGGTCCCGCGACCCGGAACGACGCAAGAAGCTGCTGACGTTTACTGTGGTCGGCGCCGGGCCAACCGGGGTGGAGATGGCCGGGCAGATTGCCGAATTGGCTGAGTACACCCTCAAAGGCGCGTTCCGCCAGATCGATCCGACCAAAGCGCGAGTGATCCTGCTCGACGCCGCCCCGGCCGTGCTGCCGCCGATGGGCGAAAAGCTCGGTAAAAAGGCAGCGGCACGGCTGCAGAAACTGGGTGTGGAAATCCAACTCGGCGCGATGGTCACCGACGTCGACCGCGACGGCATCACCGTGAAGGACGCCGACGGCACCATCCGGCGCATCGAGTCAGCCTGTAAGGTCTGGTCGGCCGGTGTCGAGGCCAGCCCGCTGGGTGCCGACCTCGCCAAGCAGTCGGGCGTCGAACTTGACCGGGCCGGCCGGGTCAAGGTGCTGCCTGACCTTTCCATCCCGGGACACCCGAACGTGTTCGTCATCGGTGACATGGCGGCCGTGGAGGGTGTGCCCGGCGTGGCGCAGGGTGCTATCCAGGGCGGCAAATATGTCGCGAACACGATCAAAGCCGAGCTTGCCGGCGCTGACCCTGCTCAGCGTGAGCCATTCCAATACTTCGACAAGGGATCGATGGCGACGGTGTCGCGGTTTTCCGCGGTCGCCAAGATCGGCCCACTGGAGTTCAGCGGTTTCATCGCCTGGCTGATGTGGCTGGTGCTGCACCTGGCCTACCTGATTGGTTTCAAGACGAAGATCACCACCCTGCTGTCGTGGACCGTGACCTTTTTGAGCACTCGGCGCGGTCAGCTGACGATCACCGAGCAGCAGGCGTTCGCCCGGACCCGCCTCGAACAGCTCGCGGTGCTCGCCGCCGAGGCACGCCATGGCGCAGCCGCCAGGGCGGCCAGCTAATCGGTCAGGTTTTGCAGACGCACCTGACCGCGGGCCACGATGCGATCCTCGGCATCGGTGATAGTGACCAGCCACAGCTGCTGGCGTCGGCCGCGGTGCACCGGCGTGGCGGTTCCGTAAACCGTGCCCGAGCTGATGGCACGCAGAAAGTCAGTGTTGTTGTTGACGCCGACGACGGCGCCGCCACCGTGCGCGCTGAGCCATGTGTAGGCAGCGACGCTGGCCATGCTCTCGATCATCGAGCAATACACGCCGCCATGCACGATGCCCATCGGCTGAAGCAGCTTGGGCTGGATCTCAAGCTGTGCCTGCGCCCGATCCGGGCTTAGCTCCGTGAAGACCAGTCCAAGCTCTTTGTCAAACGGTCCGGTGAAGTCGGGTGGGAGAGGGGGGTTCGGCAGCGGTGACACGCCCTCGTGTCTACACCACGGGCGCAATCACCACTCAACCCTCCCGCACGGGAGCGGGCCGCACGGGGGCGGGCCCCATGCCTGTCGCACGGAGCCCGCCCGTGGGATCGACCGGGGGTCACTGCAGCCCTCAGGACGCGCCGCGGTCATTTTCCGCTCGTGCCCCGCCAATATAGGCAAGCCTGCCCTAATTTCACAAGTGTGGCGTGGCCACAATCCGGATTGCTGGTGTGAGAACCGTCACACCGATGGCTCGGGCCAACCCGCCGGCGGTGTGATTGCCCTTACCCGGCGATCCGCCGGCTGCGTCAGCCCAAGCCGGGTATTAGCAGAACGTTGATACGACAGTCGGTAGTAAACCGGCGTATGCTGGTGGCATTACTCAGGAGACGAAACGATGGCCAAGCTGACGCGTCTGGGGGATCTGGAACGCGCGGTGATGGACCACTTGTGGTCCGCGCCGGAGCCCCAAACCGTCCGCCAGGTTCACGAAGCCTTGTCGGAGCGACGTGAACTGGCGTACACGACGGTGATGACTGTGCTGCAGCGATTGGCGAAGAAAAATCTCGTTTCGCAGATTCGCGATGACCGGGCGCACCGATATGCGCCCGTGCATAGTCGCGACGAGTTGGTCGCCGGGCTGATGGTCGATGCCCTGGATCAGGCTGAGGACTCCGGCAGCAGACAAGCCGCACTGGTGCACTTTGTCGAGCGTGTCGGCGCCGACGAGGCGGCGGCACTGCGGCGGGCGCTGGCCGAATTGGAAGCCGGCCACCGCAAGAGCCCACCGGCTGGCGCTCGGTCCGGAGACTGAGGGACACTGGCAGCGTGTCCGCGCTGGCCTTCACCATCCTTGCGGTGCTGCTGGTCGGGCCGGCCCCGGCATTGCTGGCGCGAGCCAGGTGGCCGTTGCGCGCGCCGCGCGCCACGGTGGTGCTGTGGCAGGCGATCACCGTTGCAGCCGTGTTATCGGCGTTCAGCGCCGGTATCGCGATCGCGAGCAGGCTATTGATGCCCGGTGCCGACGGGCGGCCCACAACCAGCATCGTCGGTGGCATCGGGCGGCTCGGCTTCCCATTGTGGGGGCTTTCCGTAGGGGTTTTGGTGCTCACCGTGCTGATCGGCGCCCGGCTGGCGGTCGCCGTGCTGCGGGTCGCCATTGGCACCCGTCGGCGGCGGGCCCACCATCGCATGCTGGTCGACCTGGTGGGGATCGGTCACGCCGAGGTGCCTCTCTCGCGCTGTGCCCGCAGCCGGGACCTGCGGGTGCTCGGGGTGGCCCAGCCACTGGCCTACTGCCTGCCCGGGGTGCGCAGCCGAGTCGTGGTGAGCCAAGGAACGCTGAGCAGCCTCACCGAGGCCGAAATCGCCGCGATACTGAGCCACGAGCGCGCCCATCTGCGCGCCCGCCACGACCTTGTGCTGGAAGCGTTCACCGCGGTGCACGCTGCCTTTCCCCGGCTGGTCCGCAGCGCCAGCGCACTGGATGCGGTGCAACTGCTCGTCGAACTGCTGGCCGACGATGCTGCGGTGCGGGCTGCGGGACGCGCTCCGCTGGCCCGGGCATTGGTCACCTGCGCATCTGGGGCGGCGCCGTCAGGCGCGTTGGCCGCAGGTGGGCCCACTACCCTGCTGCGGGTACGTCGGCTGGCAGGCCGCGGAAACAGCGTGTTACTGTCGGCGGCCGCCTACCTGGCGGCGGCTGCTGTGCTGGTGGTACCCACCGTTGCACTGGCTGTGCCGTGGCTGGTCGAGCTACACCGGCTGTTCACCGCCTGACGGACTTAGAGAGCATTGGGGAATGTCCGAAACCTGCTGTGCCACAGTGCTTTGCGGGCATCTCCAGGCAAGAAAGAACAGGCGGGACGAAAGCCTCCGGGCAGCGACGAACAACCGAAAGGCAAAAGATGAGCTTGTTAGCGCACAACATGACAACGGGGACCGCCCAGATCGGGGTTACCGGCCTGGCTGTGATGGGGTCGAACATCGCCCGCAACTTCGCCCGGCACGGCTACACCGTGGCACTGCACAACCGGTCGGTCACCAAAACCGATGCGCTGCTCGATGAGCACGGCTCGGAGGGCAACTTTGTGCGCAGCGAAACGATCCCGGAATTCCTTGCCGCACTGGAAAAGCCACGTCGCGTGCTGATCATGGTCCAAGCCGGCGCGGCCACTGATGCCGTTATCAACCAACTCGCCGACGCCATGGACCCCGGCGACATCATCATCGACGGGGGCAATGCGCTGTACACCGACACCATCCGCCGAGAAAAGGCAATGGCCCAGCGCGGCTTGCACTTTGTGGGTGCCGGCATTTCGGGGGGCGAAGAGGGCGCGCTGAATGGGCCGTCGATCATGCCGGGTGGTCCAGCGCAGTCCTACGAGGCCCTGGGTCCCATGCTGGAGACGATCTCTGCGCACGTCGACGGGGTGCCGTGCTGCACCCACATCGGTCCAGATGGCTCGGGACATTTTGTCAAGATGGTGCACAACGGGATCGAGTACTCCGACATGCAGCTGATCGGCGAGGCCTACCAGCTGCTGCGCGATGGGCTGAACTTGACCGCCCCGCAGATCGCCGACGTATTCGCCGACTGGAATAACGGTGAGCTGGACAGCTACCTGGTGCAGATCACCTCCGAGGTCCTGCGCCAGCCCGACGCCAAGACCGGCAAACCGTTGGTCGACGTCATCCGCGACGAAGCCGAACAGAAGGGCACCGGACGCTGGACCGTCAAATCCGCGCTCGACCTGGGTGTCCCGGTGACCGGCATCGCCGAAGCGGTGTTTGCGCGCGCCCTGTCTGGCTCGGTGGCACAACGCCGAGCGGCCATCGGTCTAGCCGCCGGGCAGCTCGCCGACGCGCCCAGTGACCCCGCCCGGTTCACCGAGGATATCCGCCAGGCTTTGTACGCCTCAAAAATCGTTGCCTATGCACAGGGGTTCAACCAGATTCAGGCTGGCAGCGCCGAATACGGCTGGAACATCAAACCCGGCGACCTGGCGACCATCTGGCGCGGCGGCTGCATTATCCGGGCCAAGTTTCTCAACCGGATCAAAGAGGCTTTTGACACCGACCCGAACCTGCCGACCCTGATCGTCGCACCCTATTTCCGTGGTGCGCTGGAATCAGCGGTCGACAGCTGGCGGCGGGTGGTGTCCACAGCGACGCAACTGGGCATTCCGATTCCCGGTTTCTCGTCGGCGTTGTCGTATTACGACGCGTTGCGCACCGAGCGGTTGCCCGCGGCGCTCATCCAGGCCCAGCGTGACTTCTTTGGCGCCCACACCTATGGGCGCATCGACGAACCGGGCAAGTTCCACACCTTGTGGAGCGGCGATCGCAGCGAAGTACCGGCCTAGCGCATCCGTCGGCAGCGCACACCGCGTGACGGCGCGAGGACGAGGAGGAGCCCGACAATGACATCAGGCAATTGAGGGGCGATGCGAGACCGATGAGGTTTCTCGACGGGCACCGGCCCGGATACGACCTGACATACGACGACGTGTTCATCATGCCGAACCGCTCCGAGGTGGCGTCGCGATTCGACGTCGATCTGTCGACGGATGACGGCTCCGGCACCACCATCCCGATCGTGGTCGCCAACATGACCGCGGTCGCCGGGCGGCGAATGGCGGAGACCGTGGCCCGCCGTGGCGGAATCGTGATCCTGCCGCAAGACCTTCCGATCACTGCGGTGAAACAGACGGTGGAGTTCGTCAAAAGCCGCGATGCGGTCGCCGACACCCCGGTGGTGTTGGCACCTGATGATTCGGTCTCAGATGCCATGGCGCTGATCCACAAACGCGCGCACGGTGCGGCGGTGGTGGTCTTCGAAGGCCGCCCGATCGGCTTGGTGACCGAAGCGTCCTGTATGGGTGTGGACCGCTTCACCCGGGTGCGCGATGTCGCCGTGAGTGATTTCGTGACTGCACCGATGGGCACCGATCCGCGGCAGGTTTTCGACTTGCTCGAGCACGCCCCGATCGACGTCGCAGTGCTGACCACCGCGGAGGGCACACTCGCCGGGGTGCTGACCCGCACCGGAGCTGTCCGCGCCGGTATCTACACCCCGGCGCTCGACCGGGCCGGCCGGTTGCGCATCGGCGCGGCCATCGGCATCACCGGTGACGTCGCTGCCAAGGCCCAGGCCCTGGTGGAAGCAGGTATTGACCTGCTGGTCATCGACACCGCGCACGGTCACCAGGTGAAGACGCTGGAGGCGATCAAGGCGGTGTCCTCGCTGGATTTAGGGGTGCCACTGGCTGCGGGCAATGTGGTGTCGGCTGAGGGCACCCGAGACCTGATCGGCGCCGGTGCCGGGATCGTCAAAGTCGGTGTGGGTCCCGGAGCGATGTGCACCACCCGGATGATGACCGGCGTCGGAAGGCCACAGTTCTCTTCTGTCGTCGAATGCGCTAGCGCTGCAAGAGAACTCGGTGCACACGTGTGGGCAGATGGCGGGATACGCCATCCGCGGGACGTGGCTTTGGCGTTGGCGGCCGGGGCCTCGAACGTGATGATCGGCTCCTGGTTCGCGGGCACCTACGAATCTCCGGGCGACCTGATGCGAGATCGTGACGACCAGCCCTACAAGGAGAGCTACGGGATGGCGTCCAAGCGGGCGGTGGTCGCTCGTACCGCCACCGACAGCGCATACGAGCGCGCCCGGAAAGCCTTGTTCCAGGAGGGGATCTCGACCTCGCGGATGGGGCTCGATCCCGACCGTGGCGGCGTGGAAGACCTGATCGACCACATCACGTCCGGGGTGCGCAGTGCCTGCACCTATGTCGGTGCACGGACTCTGAGCGAACTCCACGAGCGCGCGGTGATCGGTGTGCAGTCGACCGCGGGGTTCGCCGAGGGTCATCCGCTGCCGTTCGGTTGGTGATCCGGACCGGGGATCTTTGCCGGTGCGGAGCCCCGGTCGCGCGATCTTCGCTACCATGTGAGCTTCGATTCCGCAGCATCCTGCTGCGCGGCATCAAGCGAAAGGGATGACGTGCCGCAGTCACCCGTTGAGGCCGTTGGCTTCCGGGCTCAGCGGCCGCCAGGGAGCGGGTTACACCGGTGAATCTCACCGTCACCGTGCTCAGCCTGCTGGCCATCGTGGTGTTGACGGCCGGGACCGCGATGTTCGTCGCCGCCGAGTTCTCGCTGACCACATTGGAGCGCAGCACGGTGGACGCCAATGCACGCAATGGGAGCCGCCGCGACCGCTTCGTCCAGCGTGCACACCGCACGCTGTCGTTCCAGCTTTCCGGTGCCCAGTTGGGCATCTCCATCACCACGCTGGTGACCGGCTATCTCACCGAACCGATGGTGCGGCACCTGCCGCACCCGGCGCTGGAGGTACTGCGAGTACCGGATCGCGTCGGCGACGCGGTCACCGCCTTCGCCGCACTGGGGATCGCCACCTCCTTGTCGATGGTCTTCGGCGAGCTGGTGCCGAAGAACGTCGCAGTGGCGCGCCCGCTTCGAGTCGCGCGCGCGGTCGCAGGTCCTCAGCTGCTGTTCTCCGCAATGCTGACGCCGGCCGTGCGGCTGACGAACGGCACCGCGAACTGGATGGTGCGCCAGCTCGGCATCGAGCCGGCGCAGCAACTGAGATCGGCTCGTTCGGCGCAAGAACTGCTGTCGCTGGTGCAAGCGTCGGCGTGCAGCGGCGCGCTGGACCGCGCCACAGCCGCACTGGTGCGCCGGTCTTTGCAGTTCGGCGCCCGCACCGCCGAGGAGCTGATGACACCCCGCTCGAAGATCGTGGCACTGCAGACCGACAACACCGTCGCCGACCTGGTTGCCACCGCCGCCCAGACCGGGTTCTCCCGGTTTCCGATCATCGACGGCGACCTCGACCAGACGGTCGGGATCGTGCACGTCAAGCAGATTTTCGAAGTGCCTCCCGCCGAGCGGGCTCACACGCTGCTCACCGCAGTCGCCCAGCCGGTCGCGGTGGTGCCCTCCACCCTGCACGGCGATGCGGTGATGGCCCAGATCCGCGGCAACAGCCTGCAGACTGCGCTCGTCGTCGACGAGTATGGCGGTACCGCGGGTATGGTCACCGTCGAGGATTTGATCGAAGAGATCGTCGGCGACGTCCGCGACGAACATGACCGCGCCGCACCGGATGTGGTGCCCGCCGGCAGCGGCTGGCGAGTATCGGGGCTGCTTCGGATCGACGAAGTGGCTGCGGCCACCGGGTATCACGCCCCCGAAGGCGACTACGAGACGATCGGCGGACTGGTTCTGCATCAGCTCGGCCACATTCCGGTGGTCGGCGAGACGGTAGAGCTGACAGCGTTCAGCCCAGAGGGGCGTTCGCGGGGCGCCGAGCGGTGGCTGGCGACTGTGCTGCGCATGGACGGCCGTCGTATCGACATGCTCGAGTTGATCCCGCTGAGCGGTGGACGGGAGCAGAGCCACTGATGGGGGACCTGCTGCGCGCGCTGCTGACCGTCGTGTTGATCGGCACCAACGCGTTTTTCGTGGCTGCGGAATTCTCGCTGATCTCGGCGCGGCGTGACCGGCTCGACACGTTAGCCGGCCAGGGCAAACACCGGGCGGCCACGGTTGTCAATGCCGGTGAACAGCTCCCGCTCATGTTCGCCGGCGCCCAGTTAGGGATCACGGTGTCCTCGATCCTGCTCGGCCGCATCGGCGAGCCCGCGGTGGCCGACCTGCTGGCCAAGCCGTTGGGTTGGCTCGGGGCGTCCAACGCGCTGCTGCATTCGACGTCGTTGGTCGCCGCGCTGGCGATCGTGGTGACCGTGCATGTGCTGCTCGGTGAAATGGTCCCGAAGAATATCACCCTGGCCGGCCCGGAGAAGGCGGCGATGTTCTTGGTCCCGCCCTACTTGCTTTACATTCGGGTGGCCCGCCCCGTCATCGCGCTGTACAACTGGTGCGCCGGTGCGACGTTGCGGGTGCTGCGCGTGCAGCCCAAAGACGAGCTCGATGTCACGGTGTCCACAGTTGAACTCAGCGAGATGATCGCCGAATCCTTGTCGGAAGGGCTGCTGGATCACCAGGAGCACACCCGGCTCACCCGCGCCCTGCAGATTCGTAATCGGGTCGTCGCCGATGTCGCGGTGCCGCTGGCGCAGGTGCGTGCGGTGCCGGTGGCCGCGCCCGGATCAGGTCCGACGGTAGCGGCGCTGGAAAAAGCGCTGGCCGAAACCGGCTACTCGCGGTTTCCGGTGGTCGGGGCCGACGGCCGCTTCGTCGGGTACGTGCACATCAAAGACGTGCTGGCGCTCGGCGAGGATCCGCGGGCCGTGGTGGATCGGGAGATGGTGCGCCCGCTGCCGCTGCTGCCCGAGTCGCTGCCGTTGGCGGAGGCCTTGTCCCAGCTACGCCGCACCAACAGCCATTTGGCGCTGGTGACTGCCACCACCGGTGACGTGGTCGCGATGGTGGCGCTGGCGGATCTGGTAGAAGACCTGATCGGCACGGTACGGGACGGGGCACATCATGCCTGAGTGCGGCGCGCGGCTCGAACCCGAGCACTGGATGGCGCGCGCCGAGGAGTACAGCCGACGCGTCGAGACGTTCCTGAGCCGGCACCGCAGCCGGGGCGGCAACCCGGTGGGCGATTTCCTGTTCACCTACTACAGCCTGCGGCCACGTCAGTTGCGTTGCTGGCACCCGGGTTTTGGTGTGCTCCTCGCCGGTGACGACGCCGTGCGGCATTACCGGAGCCGGCGCGGCTACACCGTTCGGCGTGACGGTGTGACGGTCAGCGAAAACCACCTGCGCAGCCGGCTGGACACTGTTCGATTCGTGGCGCGGCTGCTGCGGGCGACCGCGCGGCGCTCAGCCCGGCTCGACTGTTTCGGTCTGCACGAATGGGCGATGGTCTATCGCAGCGAGGCCGTGCGCCACAGCCATATCCCGCTGCGGCTGTCGCGGTCGGCCACTGACGCGGTGGTGGAGTCAATGCCCTTGCGGTGCAGCCATTTCGACGCTTTTCGTTTTTTCACCGCCCCGGCCGCTGCACGCAATGACGGCACACCCGGCCGCGCTACCCAACCGGACTGGGAGCAGCCCGGATGCCTGCACGCCAATATGGATCTGTACAAATGGTGTTACAAACTGATCCCCCTGGTCGACTCCGACCTCTTGTTCGACTGCCTGGAACTCGCCGCGGCCGCACGCGAAATTGACATGCGTGCCAGCCCGTATGATCTCAGCGGCTACGGATACTCCCCTATTACCGTGGAACACCGCGCCGGTCGCGCCGAGTTTGTGCGTTGCCAGCGGCTGATCGCGCAGCGCGCCGCGCCGCTGCGCACGGCGTTGTTAGCCCGGTGTGACCAGCTGCTGCGGGTCGCGGAAAACGGCGACGACACTACCTACCGGTAAGCTGAGCTCGTTGCCAGCAGAGGGAGGGACAACTTGATGACTGATCGTGTGCCGGTAGGGAACCTGCGCGTTGCCGAGGTGCTCTACGACTTCGTGAACGACGAGGCGTTGCCCGGCACCGACCTCGACGCGGAGAGCTTCTGGGCAGGCGTGGACAAGGTCATCACCGATCTGACTCCGCAGAACCGCCAGCTACTGGCCCGCCGCGACGAACTGCAAGCCCAGATCGACAAGTGGCACCGGCACCATGTGCTCGAGCCGCACGACCCGGAGGCCTACCGTCAGTTCCTCACCGACATCGGCTATCTGCTGCCCGAACCGGAGGACTTCACCATCACCACGTCTGGGGTCGATCCGGAAATCACCGCGACGGCAGGTCCGCAACTGGTCGTGCCCGTCACCAACGCACGATTTGCGCTGAACGCGGCCAACGCCCGCTGGGGCTCGCTCTACGACGCGCTCTACGGCACCGATGTCATCCCGGAGACCGACGGCGCCCAGAAGGGCACCGGCTACAACCAGGTGCGCGGCGAGAAGGTGATCGCCTATGCACGCAACTTCCTCGACGAATCGGTACCGTTGTCCTCCGGGTCATATGCGGATGCCACCGCCTTCAGGGTCGACGACGGCCGGTTGCTGGTCGATCTGGCCGGTGACGAACTCTCGCGTGGACTGGCCAATCCCGGCCAGTTAGCCGGCTACACCGGCGATCCGGCGTCACCCACGTCGGTGTTGCTGGTCAACCACGGCCTGCACATCGACATTCTGATCGACCGGGAATCGCCGATCGGCAAGACTGACCGCGCCGGTATCAAGGACGTGATCCTGGAAGCCGCTGTCACCACGATCATCGACTTCGAGGATGCCGTGGCCGCGGTCGACGCCGACGACAAGGTCCGCGCCTACCGCAACTGGCTGGGCCTGAACAAGGGTGATCTGGCCGCCGAGGTCGACAAGGACGGGCGCACCTTCACCCGGGTGCTCAACCACGATCGTCGCTACACCGCGCCCGACGGGAGCGAGCTCATCCTGCCCGGGCGAGCCCTGCTGTTCGTGCGCAACGTGGGGCACTTGATGACCAACGACGCCATCGTGGACGCCGACGGCAACGAGGTGTTCGAAGGCATCATGGACGCTTTGTTCACCGGGTTGGCCGCCATCCACGGCCTGAAAGCCAGCGAGGCCAACGGGCCGTTGGTGAACAGCCGGACCGGGTCCATCTACATCGTCAAACCGAAGATGCACGGTCCCGAGGAGGTGGCGTTCACCACCGAGCTGTTCAGCCGGGTCGAAGATGTTCTCAGGCTGCCGCAGAAGACCCTGAAGGTCGGCGTGATGGACGAGGAGCGGCGCACCACCGTGAACCTGAAGGCCTGCATCAAAGCCGCCGCCGACCGGGTGGTGTTCATCAACACCGGATTCCTGGACCGCACCGGGGATGAGATCCACACTTCGATGGAGGCCGGTCCGATGGTGCGCAAGGGAGCGATGAAGACCCAGCCCTGGATCCTGGCCTATGAGGACAACAACGTCGATGTCGGCCTGGCCGCCGGGTTCGCCGGCCGCGCTCAGATCGGCAAAGGGATGTGGACGATGACCGAGTTGATGGCCGACATGGTGGAGCAAAAAATCGCTCAGCCCCGTGCCGGCGCCAGCACCGCCTGGGTGCCTTCGCCCACCGCAGCGACCCTGCACGCGATGCACTACCACCGGGTCGACGTGGCGGCGGTACAAAAGGAGTTGGCCGGCAAGAAGCGCACCACGATCGATCAGCTGCTGACCATTCCGCTGGCCAAGGAATTAGCCTGGGCACCCGAAGAAATCCGCGAAGAGCTCGACAACAACTGCCAGTCGATCCTCGGTTACGTGGTGCGCTGGATCGACCAGGGTGTCGGGTCGTCAAAAGTGCCCGACATCCACAACATCGCATTGATGGAAGATCGCGCAACGTTGCGCATCTCCAGCCAGTTGCTGGCCAACTGGCTGCGCCACGGCGTGATTACCGCCGACGATGTGCGGGCCAGCCTGGAGCGCATGGCCCCATTGGTCGACCAGCAGAACGCGGGTGATCCCGCATACCGGCCGATGGCGCCCAACTTCGATAACAGCATCGCGTTTTTGGCTGCTCAGGAGCTGATTCTGTCCGGGACGCAGCAGCCCAACGGCTACACCGAGCCGATCCTGCATCGCCGCCGCCGCGAGTTCAAGGCCCGCGCCGGTGCGTGATTTCGGCTCGCCCTGCAGCGACCTCCCGGATGACTAGACTCGGCGCCGGGCCGGCAACGGAGCAGGCGATATTGGGCCGAAAGAGAGGATGCACACACCGGCATGGGTAGGCATAGCATGCCCGAGCCCGGGGATTTTGCCGGCGAACCGTTTGACGACTACACATTCTGGGACGACGACACCCGCGGCGCCTGGCGTGGTGCGCACGACGAAGCCGAGTACGCACGTGACGGTTCGCACGCTGGGAGGTACTCGGTCGGCGGCGCTGACTCCGGCTTCCCCGCGCCAGTCGGTGATCCGCGGTACAGCGAGGAACGCCCCGAGGATGATCCGGGTTCTGCCGATTACTCCGGCGATGATCCCGAGGCTCTTCGAGAGCACCGGCACGGTCGTTTAGCGGAGGGCGGCTTTCGCGACGAGGACCGCTATCCTGCCGTGGAAACCAGCGCGGACGCCGACGACTACCCCGATTTTCCGCGCCGCGCGCAGCAGCCGCCCAGCCTGCCGCCGCGGCGACACGGCGAACATCGCGGCGGCAACGAGTGGCGAGGCTGGCACCGCAGTGACGGCGGTCGGCGCGGTGTCAGCATCGGGGTGATCGCGGCTCTTGTCACCGTGGTCATCGTCGTCGCAACCGTGATCCTGTGGCGCTTCTTCGGCGAGGTGTTGTCACACCGTTCCCACACCGCCGTGGGGCGTTGCCTGGGTAGTAAGGAGACAGTGGCGGTGATCGCCGATCCCGCCATCGCCGATCACGTGCAGGAATTCGCCGACCGGTACAACGCCTCGGCGACCCCGGTGGGTGATCGATGTGTGTCGATCAGCGTCAAACCCGCCGGTTCCGACGCTGTGGTCAACGGTTTTATCGGAAACTGGCCCGCCGATCTGGGCGAACGTCCGGGCTTGTGGATACCGGGCAGCTCGGTGTCAGCGGCGCGGTTGACCGCGGCGGCGGGCCCGCAAATCGTCAGCGACAGCCGGTCGCTGGTCACGTCGCCGGTGCTGCTCGCGGTCCGCCCGGAACTGCAACGTGCGCTGGTCAGCCAGAACTGGGCGACGCTGCCGGGCCTGCAGAACGATCCCGACGCGTTGGCGAGGCTCAACCTGCCGGCCTGGGGATCGTTGCGGTTGGCGCTGCCGATCCGCGGCAACAGTGATGCGGCGTTTCTGGCCGCCGAGGCGGTGGCAGCAGCGTCAGCACCTCCGGGTGCGCCGCCCACCGCGGGCACGGGGGCGGTGCGGACGCTGGTCGCCGCCCAGCCGAAGCTTGCTGACGACTCGCTTACCGAAGCGATGAACGCGCTGCTGAGACCCGGCGACCCGGCGGCCGCGCCGGTACACGCGGTGGTCACCACCGAGCAGCAGCTCTTCCAACGCGGCGAGTCGCTCCCGGATGCGGCAAGCATGTTGAGTTCATGGCTGCCGCCCGGACCGGCAGCGGTCGCCGACTTCCCCACTGTGCTGCTTAGCGGTCCGTGGCTGTCGCAAGAGCAGGCGACCGCTGCGAGTGCGTTTGCCCGGTTCATGCACAAACCCGACCAGCTTGCCGATCTCGCCAAAGCCGGTTTCCGCGTGCAGGGCGTCAAGCCGCCGAGCAGCGAAGTCACTAAATTCACCGCATTGCCGGCGACGCTGTCGGTTGGTGACGATGCGATGCGCGCGACACTGGCCGATGTGCTGACCGCACCGGCCGCGGGCGGAGCGGTCACCATCATGCTCGACCAATCGATGACCACCGAGGAGGGCGGCAAAACCCGGCTGGCCAATGTCATCGCGGCGCTGCAGGATCGGATTAAGGCGCTGCCGCCGACCGCGGTGGTGGGGCTGTGGACGTTTGACGGCGTCGAGGGGCGAACTGAGGTCTCGCCCGGGCCGCTGTCCGACCCGGTCAACGGTCAGCCACGTTCGGCAGTCATCGCTGCGGTGCTCGACAAGCAGCGCTCCTCGGCCGGCGGTGCGGTTTCGTTCACCACACTGCGCTTGGTCTACAAGCAAGCGCTCGCGAATTTCATTCCCGGCGAACCAAATTCAGTACTCGTACTCACTGCTGGACCACACACCGACCGCACGCTCGACGGGCCTGGTTTGCAGGATTTCATCCGCGCCAGCATGGATCCGAACAAACCGGTGGCGATCAACATCATCGATTTCGGCAACGACCCCGACCAGTCCACCTGGCAGGCCGTTGCCCGGCTATCCGGTGGCAGCTACCAGCACCTGGCGAGTTCAGCGTCGCCTGAGCTGACTACCGCACTGACCAGCTTGTTAAGCTGACCCGGCCGCTGCTGGGACGGCTCGCGCGGGAGGTGCCTGACCGGCTAGGTGCCAAACCGGCACTGCTGCTGTGGGGAATGAAGGATCCCGCGTTGCCTCCCGGCCGATCGGTGCCGCGGATGCGCAGCATCTTCCCGGATCACGTCGTTGTCGAATTGCCGAACGCCAAGCATTTCATCCACGAGGATGCGCCTGAACCGATCGCAGCGGCGATCAGCGAGCGCTTCGGCTAAGCAGGCGACTGCGGAAGTGCGCCGCCGACGCGCTCGCGCCGCCGCGGAACGCACTGCCGAGGCTAAGCGAACGCCTCCACCGGTGGGCATGAGCAGACGAGGTTGCGGTCACCGTAGGCGCCGTCGATGCGACGCACCGGCGGCCACACCTTGGGCCGGAAGGATTCACCGAGCGGGTAGGCGGCTTCTTCGCGGGTGTAGGGGTGGTCCCAGTCGGCTCTCAGCAGACACGCGGCCGTATGCGGCGCACCCCGCAGCGGATTGTCGTCAGCCGGCCACTCCCCCGCGGCGACCCGGTCGATCTCAGCGCGGATGGCGATCATCGCCGCACAGAACGCGTCCACTTCGGCCAGGCTCTCGCTCTCGGTGGGTTCCACCATCAGCGTGCCGGACACCGGAAAGCTCATGGTGGGAGCGTGAAAACCATAGTCGGTCAAGCGTTTTGCGACATCGTCGACGGTCACTCCGGTCGACCTGGTGATGGGCCGCAGGTCCAGGATGCACTCATGGGCGACCATGCCGTTCTCGCCGGTGTAAAGCACCGGGTAATACTCGTCGAGCCGGCGGGCGATGTAGTTCGCCGAGGCGATCGCAGTCAGCGACGCTCTGCGCAGGCCGTCGGCGCCCATCATCCGGATGTAGGCCCAGGTGATCGGCAAAATCGACGCCGAACCATAGGGCGCCGACGCCACCGGGCGCCCACCCGGCAATTCGGGGGCGTAGGGATGACCCGGCAGGAACGGCGCCAGGTGCGAGCGAGCCACGATCGGACCAACACCCGGTCCGCCGCCGCCATGGGGGATGCAGAACGTCTTGTGCAGGTTCAGGTGGCTGACATCGCCGCCGAACTTACCCGGCCGGGCCAGGCCGACCAGCGCGTTGAGGTTGGCGCCGTCGACGTACACCTGACCGCCGGCGTCATGGACCGCGGCGCAGATCTCCGCGATATCGGGCTCGTAGACCCCGTGGGTGGACGGATAGGTGATCATCAGGGTCGAGAGCCGGTCGGCGTGCTCGCGCACCTTGGCGCGCAGATCGTCGAGGTCGACGTCACCGTTGTCGCGGCAGCCCACCACAACCACCCGCATGCCGGCCAGCGCCGCCGACGCCGCGTTGGTGCCGTGCGCGCTTGACGGGATCAGGCAGACATTGCGCCGGGATTCCCCGCGGCTGGCGTGGTAGGCGCGAATCGCCAGCAGACCCGCGTATTCGCCTTGGGAACCCGCATTAGGTTGCAGCGATACCGCGTCATAACCGCTGAGCTGCATCAGCCAAGAGCCCAGCTGGTCGATGAGCTGACGCAGCCCAGCGGAATCCGAGGCCGGGGCGAATGGGTGCAGACGAGCGAACTCCGGCCAGGTGATCGGCTCCATCTCGGCTGCGGCATTGAGTTTCATCGTGCACGAGCCGAGCGGAATCATGCTGCGGTCCAAGGCGAGGTCTTTGTCGGCCAGCGTGCGCAGATACCGCATCATCGATGTCTCGGTGCGGTAGCGGGTGAACGCCGGGTGCGTCAGGAACGTCGAGGTGCGGGTGGTGATATCGGCAAACTCGCCGCTGTTTTGTGCCGGCGTTGCACCGAACGCGGCCAGCACGGCGGCCACATGCTCGGCGGTGGTGGCTTCGTCGCACGCGACCGAGATGTGGTCATCGTCAACTCGCCACACGTTGATACCGCGCTCCTTGGCCGCGGCCTGGACCTGGGCCGCGCGCCCGGGCACCCGGGCCAGCACCGTGTCGAAGAACCGCCGGTGCACCACCTGCACACCCGACGCGGCCAGGCCGGCGGCCAGATCGCGGGCGTGGGCATGTACGCGGCGGGCGATCGCGGTGAGCCCCTCGGCGCCGTGATAGCTGGCATACATGGCGGCCATCACCGCCAGCAGCACCTGAGCGGTGCAGATGTTGCTCGTTGCCCGGTCGCGACGGATGTGTTGCTCACGGGTCTGCAGCGCTAACCGGAACGCCGGCGACCCATCTGCATCGACGGACACCCCCACCAGCCGGCCCGGCAGCTGGCGCACATGGTTGGCGTGCACCGCCAGGTACCCGGCGTGCGGGCCACCGAATCCCATTGGCACACCGAATCGTTGAGTGGTGCCGAACGCGACGTCAGCACCGATCTCGCCTGGCGGGGTGATCAGCGTCAGCGCCAGCAGATCGGCGCCGACAGCCACCAGCGCGCCGCGCTCATGTGCCTCGGCGATCAGCGTGGCCCAATCGGTGATCAGCCCGCTGGCTCCGGGCAGCTGCGTGATGACACCGAAAAATTCCCCGTCGGGCAGACCGTCACGCAGGTCGGCGGTGACGATGTCGATGCCCAACGGCTCGGCGCGGGTGGCCAGCACCGCGCGGGTCTGGGCGAACACATCGCTGTCGACGGCCAGCCGCTTCGCCGACCCTCGCCCGGCGCGATGCATCAGCGTCATCGCCTCGGCGGCGGCGGTGCCCTCATCCAGCAGCGACGCGTTGGCCACCTCCAGACCGGTGAGATCGGAGACCATGGTCTGAAAATTCAGCAGCGCCTCCAGCCGGCCCTGGCTGATCTCCGGCTGGTATGGCGTGTAGGCGGTGTACCAGCCGGGATTCTCCAGGATGTTGCGGCGCAGCACCGGCGGCGTGAGGGTGTCATAGTATCCCTGCCCGATCATCGACACCGCGACGGTGTTGGCCTGGGCCAGCGCTCGCAGCTCGGTGAGCGCTTCGGCCTCGGTGGCGGCAGGTGGCAGCTGGTCCAGCCCGGGGGCGGCGCCGCTGCCGGTCAGCGGGTCGCGGATACCCGCCGGGACCGCCTTGGTGGCAAGGTCCTCAAGCGAGTCGACGCCGATGACGGCAAGCATGGTTGCGATATCGCGGCTATCCGGGCCGATGTGGCGGCTGGCGAAAACTGAACGGTCGGACACTGGCAAAGCTCCTGACACGGGCAGAGGACTACCGGCCCTCTCCCTCTGTCGTCACCCGGGCACCGGGCACCTGAGAGATTCGGCGCCGATTTGTCGCGGGCGCCTTTCCCCATCGGCGGGTGCGGGCCGCTACCGGCCGCTACCACTTTCCAGAGGCATCGGTTATTCGTGCGGTCCGGGTGCCTGAGAGGTTGGCGGAGAGGTGTTGCTCCTTCGGCGTCTGCAGCTGGCGCCACAGAACTCTCCCGCACGAGGGCGATGCGTTGCCGAGCATACCGTTCTGCAAAACCCGAAGGCGAGCGGACACTGGCGCCCCTCCGGAAGCCTGGACTTCCAGGAGCCTTTGCGGCTGCGTGCCGTGACGCGGCGCTAGCCGATCTTGCGGTCGCGGTTTTTGCGCCGGGAGGCTAACTCGTCCTCGGGCGCGCTGATCGATTCGCCACCGTCAGCGCGTTCGCACGGGAAGTCCGCGATGACGCCGGTGAGCTCCCGCATCGCACCGGACACCGCGATACCGAACACCCCCTGACCGCCCTGCAGCAGGTCGACGACTTCCTCGGCCGAGGTGCACTCGTAAACCGTGGTGCCGTCGGAAAACAGCGTGATATTGGCCAGATCCTGGACACCGCGCTGCCGCAGATGGTCAACCGCGACCCGGATGTTGTGCAGCGAGATACCAGTGTCAAGTAACCGCTTGACGATTTTGAGGACCAAGATGTCCTTAAAGGAATACAGTCGCTGGCTGCCCGAACCAGCCGCGCTGCGGATCGACGGCACCACCAGCGAGGTCCGCGCCCAGTAGTCCAGCTGGCGGTAGGTGATCCCGGCTATCTGACAGGCACTGGGCCCCCGGTAGCCGACAAGCTCGTCGGGCACCGAGTCATCGGGGAACAAACCAGGTTGTACGGGCTCGTCGGGCGTCGCGGCGGGGCTGGTGTGACCCGGGGTGGGTCCTGATTGCTCAGCAAGGTCGAGCTGGTCTTGACGTGGTTGATCACCCACGGTGCTTCCTCTCGCCGATCGCGCTCGTTGTCACTGGCTGTCGCGGCAGTCTGCTCCGGCCCGAGTGCTTGAGAGCATACGCTTTTCGACAAGCTGTCTGCTCGCCGTTGCCATCAAAGTATGGCGATCACACCGGTCACGGGCCGCTATCCGGTGGGCGTGTCGACCTCGGACTCTCAGATGAGACGCATCCGTGATATTGGCGCCGCGGGCGGCGGACAACTCCCACCCGCCTGCGCGGCGCATCTCGCCCCGCTGGCCGCTCAGGTGGCCTTGAAATCGTCCGGTGAGACACTGTCGAGGAACTCTTTGAACTTTTCCACCTCGTCCTCGCGGACAGCGCTGGTGGACTCGTCGTCTGTCTCGTCGGGGATCAACAGACCAGCCTCGGCGAGCACCGCCTCCTCGACATAGATCGGAACGCCGACACGCAGCGCGATCGCCACCGAGTCCGACGGCCGCGCTGACACCCTGATGTTGCGGTCGAAGATCAGGTCAGCGTAGAAGGTGCCTTCCTTCAGATCGACGATCCGCACCTCCTTAAGTGAATGCCCAAGCGCAGCAATAACATCGCGGATCAAATCATGCGTCAGCGGGCGCGGCGGCTCAACGCCCTGCTGCTCGAGCGCGATGGCGGCGGCCTCCGACTGGCCGATCCAGATCGGCAGATACCGGTCCCCGTTGGCCTCGCGCAGCAACAGCACCGGTTGGTTCTGCGGCTGCTCGACGCGAATGCCCACGACGCGAACTTCAGCCATCTGTGTCTGCCCTCCGCATGGTGCCGTGTCCACTCAGATCTGGCGCGGCGGGGTGGGTCCGAACTCCGAACCGCCGAACACCAGCCTGTCGAACGAAGTCTAGTCCTCAGCGGTGAAGAACGTCGCGTACGGCGGATTTGATCAACGCCGTGTGCAACGTGATGGCCAGCGCCGCGACCTCGCGCGCTAAATCGTCAGCACGGTCACGGGCACCCGCTTTGCCGGCTTTGACCACCGGCCCGGCGATTTGCGCGATCAAGTCAGATTGCCGGTCGGCCGCAGAGCGGAACGCCCGCAAGTGCCGTGGTTCGATACCGTATTCGGCCAGCGCGCCCGCGCATTGCAGGATCACCACCGCGTGTTCGTCGAAAAAACCAGCCGGGCCGGCGGTAATCACTCCCGCCTTCAGCAGCGCTGTCAGCAGGTGGTCATCCGCTCCTGAGCGTTCAAGGAGGTCTTCCCGGGTCAGCCGCACAGGGGTGGGCGACACCGCGGTGGTGTCGGGCCCAGCGTCGGCAGCAGCGCCAGGAGTCACCGCAACCAGCCGCGGCACACCATAGGGTGACGGCGTCGGCGGCAGCTCACCATCGGGCTGCGCGTCCAGTTGCGCTTTGATCACTTTCAGCGGCAAGTAGTGGTCGCGCTGCGCGGTGAGGATGAAACGCAGCCGTGCACAGTCATAGGCGGTGAATCGGCGGTAGCCCGAAGCCGCCCGCTGTGGTGTCACCAGGCCCTCGGCCTCCAAGAAACGAATCTTGGAGATGGTGATATCCGGAAACTCCGGCCGCAGCAGCTCCAGCACCGCCCCGATCGACATCCCGGTCGGCGCGGAGCTCTCGGGCGCGGTCACTGGCTCGGCGATCCTTGTCCGTCACCTGGCTTGGGGCCGGTCAGGAAAACCAGGCGGAACTTGCCGATCTGGACCTCGTCACCGTTTGCCAGCACCGCGGAATCCACCGGTTCCCGGTTGACGTAGGTCCCGTTGAGGCTGCCCACGTCGACGACGTGGAACTCGTTGCCCTCCAACCGGAATTCGGCGTGGCGACGGCTCACGGTCACGTCATCGAGGAAAATGTCGCTATCAGGATGCCGGCCGGCTGAGGTGGTCGGCTGGTCCAGCAAAAATCGTGACCCGGCATTCGGTCCTCGTTTGACGACCAGCAGCGCCGAGCCCGGCGGCAGCCCTTCAACTCCGGACACTGCGCCCTCGACGCCCGCTTGTGCGGGAGCTTCCAACTCGCTGAGGAAGTCGGCGCGGAAAACGGATGTCGTCTCCACGGTGACGTCGTCAGAAGTCTGGTCTTTCTCCCTGTCGGTATCCTTGTCCGTCACCCGCTGCTCCTCCTGGCCGATGTGGCGTTACTGTCGAGGCCGCTCGGCCGGTTTCCTACCGGTTTTACTGTCGATGTGTCGACCGTACCGCGCACCGGTCCGCAATGTGCGCCCCACCGCAGGATCGGCGGGCCGGCTGGACTTTACCAATCTCATTCGGTCAGCGTGCCGCGGTAGGCCTGAGCGTCCAGCAGTGCCGCCATGCCCTGCTCAAGAGCGCCACTGTCGAGCTGCAGATCAATCAGCCAACCCGCGCCGTACGGGTCGGAATTCACCAGCTGCGGGGCGGTCTCCAGATCGCGGTTGACGGCAATCACTTTCGCCGACATTGGTGCGTAAAGGTCCGACACCGATTTGGTCGACTCCACCTCGCCGAAGGATTCGCCGGCGGTCACCTCAGTGCCCACGTCGGGCAGCTGCACAAAAACGACGTCGCCAAGTGCCGACTGAGCGAAGTCGGTGATGCCGACCCGCACGGTGTCTTGGCCGGTGCGACGAACCCACTCGTGTTCGGCGGTGTAGTGCAGATCGGGTGGGATTTCGCTCACGGTCATCCTTGTTGTGGTCGGTATTGTCGGTATTACTTGACGGGCTGAGCGTATTGGCGCGGTTTTGGCTGCCGCAAGGCGGTCACATCCACTCGGTCGGTTTGTTGCACCGCCATGCGCCCGCCGACGCGTTTGACGCTGTCGACCGCGCCCCCGGGGATATTCATGGCCGCGGCCAGTGTGGGTGGATCTCCAATCGCCAAAACCGAATACGGTGGGGCGAGGGTGCGGGCGTCGACGATCAGTGCACCGGGCGCCCCCATGACCCAGGTATCGACGCCCACCCGCACCGCCTGGTGCGCGTCGCTGAGCTGAATCGCCTCGGCACCGGCGGCGCGCAGCTCGTTGACCACGTCGAGCAGTGTTTCGGGGGAAACGCCCCGCTCGGGATCCTCGATCGTCACCTTGACGCCCGGGCCGGTGGCCGCGACGGTACCGGCCAGGATGGCGAGCGCAGCCAACCGGGCCTGGGCGTTTTGGATGGCGGCTTGGTCGCTGCTGCCCGACGCCTGCAAGGAGCTCAGTGTGCGCTGTAATTCCGCCACCTCGGTGTTCAGCGTGGCTTCGCGTTGCCGCAACGAATCCAGCAGCACCAGCAAATCAGCTGGCCGCGCTGTCTCCAGCGCGTCCCCGGATTCGTTCTGCCGGACCTGGGTGACGATCGCGACCCCCAGCAGTACGCACAGCAGGATCGCCAGAAGCCCGAACACCAGCTGCGAGCGGCTCCGCTGCAGCAGACCGGCCAGGCCGGTCTGCTGCAGCCGCCCGAACGCGGGCCGCGGCTGATCCGGGGGTAGCTCGTGCCGGCCGTGACGCGCCGCGGTTGCACTCTCGGGTGCGTTTCCAGATGGCGGGGCCTGGTCGCTCATGGGGTATCACGCCCCGAACAGTCGCCGTCGCAACGCGGCGGTGTTACCGAAGATGCGGATGCCCAGCACCACGATGATCGCTGTGGACAACTGTGTGCCCACACCCAGTTGATCACCCAGGTAGACGATCAGCGCGGCCACGAACACATTGAACACGAACGACACCACGAAAACCTTCGGGTCGAAAATCCGTTCCAGGTAAGCCCGCAGCCCGCCGAATACAGCATCCAGTGCCGCCACCACCGCGATCGGCAAATAGGGTTGGATCACCTCCGGCACACTGGGGTGGAAGACCAGTCCCAGGACAACGCCGGCCACCAACGCTGCTATACCGATCATTGCCGCCAGACCCCAACCGGTTCGATTGCTCTCGCCGCAACTGCTTGCACCCAATGTCGTTCCACGAAACTCTCTTCCGCGCTGTAGTCGTTCACTGGGGTCCAATCTGCTTGGCGAACTTGATATCCCGGATCGCTGCGGGGGGAAGTACCAGACCGTCGTCAGTGCTCACGCTGACACCAACACCATACGAGGCCTCCAGCAACCGCAGGCGCTGGTATCCGGGGCTGCGCTCGAATGCGTCACGCATGGCGTGCGGCGGCCCGACCGCCAGGATCGTGTAGGGACTGCTGACCGGGTTATTGTCGACCAACATCGCGCCCCCCGCCTGCCGGATCGTCGCATTGGGCCCCATGCGCACTCCGCCGACCGAGATCGCCTCCGCCCCGCTGGCCCACAAAGAGTTCACGACCAGCTGCACGTCGCGGTCCAAGATGACTTGCCGGCTGCCCGGTAGGCGTTGTTTGGACACATCGGAGAGATTGGGTCCGGCAGTTGGATCGGTGACGGTCACGGCCAAACCGGGGCCGGTGACGCGCGTGCTGGCCGCGGCCAGGTTGAGTCTGTCGAGGCTGGCCAGCAAACGCTGACCTTCGGCGTCGTCTGCCAGCGCACGGCGCTGGATGTCATCAACTTGCGCCGACAGCGCTGCGCGGTGACCGGCCAGCTCATCGATGGCCGTCTCGACCGAACGCACGCTCTGGCGCAGCACCTGTTGTTCGGCCCGCACCCCGGGTGCCGTCGACCGGGCCTGGGCGACGGCCACGGCAAAGACGGTGGCGACCAGCAGTGCGGCCGCCGCCTGCCAAAGCCAGCCGAGGATGCGTGTGCGCACGGACGGCGGTGCCCCGGAGCCGCGCCGAGCGGCTGCGGCAGCATACCCGGGATCGACGTGCTGCGATAGCAGCGCACGCAGCAGCGACGGGACCGGGATGAGCCGTGGTTGCCCCACCGCATGCACGTTGCGCCCGGCGCCGGGATCGTAACCGCCGAGAGCACGATCCGGATCAGCCACGGTCGTCCACCGTGCCCGCGAGTGGTTGCCCGGCGTCACCCGGTGTTGTGGCGCGCAGTTCCCGGCCCGTCCGGGAGACCGCAGGCATCCGGCGCACCACCATCGTCACCTGCGCCAGATACAACACCAAAGCCCAAAAATACGCGTACATACCCCAGATCAGGCAGGCCCATCCGCAGGCAAGGAGTGCGCGGCTCCACATCGCATCCCACTGACCCAACAGGATCAGCGGAAAAGCCGACATCAAGCCGAACGTCGCGGCCTTACCGATATAGGTCACCGGCAACGCCGACAGTCCCCGGCTGCGCAGCAGCGGCCACGTCGCCGCCAGCAGCCCGTCGCGGGCCAACAGCGCCACGACGATCGCCCATGGCACGATGCCACGCACACCGAATGCGATCGGGACGACGACCATATACAGCCGATCGACCGCAGGATCCAGCAAGACCCCCAGTTTCGACGCCTGGTTCAGGACCCGGGCGATTTTGCCGTCCGCCCAGTCCGACGCGCCGCTGAACATCAGAATCGCCGCTGCCCACATGTCAGCGTGCGGCACCAGCAGCACGTAGACGAACACCGGGATCAGCGCCAGGCGCGCCACACTCAGCGCATTGGGCACCGTCAGTATCTGGTCGCGCACCGGGCCGGGCTGCTCCACGACCTTAAACCTATCGGAACACTCCCGGCAGGCTCAGCGCGGAAAGCGCGTCGTCGGCCAGTGGGTTGTCGCGCACCATGTAGGTCCACGTCGACGTCGGCCGCGCCAGCTTGGACAGATCCAGCCACGGTTCATCCTCGAGAAGATCAGCGGTTTCGAACGTTTGCTGGGCCGCCTCGATCGCGTCAGCGGCCAGCGACGCGAACGCGGCGACTGCCATCCGGTGAAACTCGTCGAGCGGGTTCTGCCGGCCCAGCGCGCGCAGGTGGATGCTCTCGCGGATATCCGCCAGATACGCCAGGTGATCGGCCCAGCCACGGTCGAGGTGATAGAGCATGATCAACCTGCAGATCTTCTCCAGGCGCTCCTCAGGCAGGCGCTCGGCGAGCTCCGCGTAGCGCTCAGGTACCAGCTCGGCGAGCTCCTCACGCGCCGTCGCAGTGCGCAGCAACGCATCTCGGCGCTCGACGATGATCGCCCGCTGCTGGGCGATCAACTGGTTGTAGCGCCAGGTGTTGGCGTGGATGTCGAGCAGTTTGCCCTCAGCGACGCGTTGCGCATGATCCAATAACCTGGCCGCTTTGGGGCTGACAATCCGGCCCGTGTCATCGGTGTGCATCGGCAGCTTGTTGCGCTCGAGGTTAGCGGCGACGACATCGTCTTCCCAGCTGGAAAAGAACACCGACGAACCCGGATCGCCTTGGCGCCCGGCCCGGCCCCGCAACTGGTTGTCCAGCCGCTGGGTGTGGTGGCGACCGGTGCCGACAACATGCAGCCCACCCAGCGCAGCAACGCGGTCGTGGTCGGCCTCGTCGGAGCCGCCCAGGCGAATATCGGTGCCCCGCCCGGCCATCTGAGTGGATACTGTGACCGCACCGAATTTGCCGGCCTCGGCGATCACCCGCGCCTCCTCGGCATCGTTTTTGGCGTTGAGCACCACAGCGGGCACGCCACGGCGCAGCAGCCGCCGGTGCAGCTCCTCGGATTCGGCCACGTCGCGGGTGCCGACCAGCACCGGCTGCCCGGTCTCGTGCACTGCGATGATGTGCTCCACGATCGCGTCGTTCTTGGCGGCCACCGTGAGATAGACCCGGTCCGGCTCGTCCTCGCGGATGTTGGGGGTGTTCGGCGGTATCGGGGAGACTCCGAGCTGGTAGAACTGGCGCAGCTGCTCACCCGCCGCCAGCGCGGTACCGGTCATACCGCACACGGTGGTATAGCGGTTGATCAGTGCCTGCACCGTGATGGTGTCGAGCACCTCCCCGGTCTCGGTGGTTTCGATGCCCTCCTTGGCCTCGACGGCGGCCTGCAGCCCGTCCGGCCAGCGCTGGAGCTGCGCGATGCGCCCGCGGGAGGCGTTGATCAGATGCACGGCGTCGTCGCGCACGATGTAGTGCACATCGCGCTGCAGGAGCACATGCGCGTGCAGTGCGACGTTCACCTCGGTCAGCGTGGTGCCCACGTGCTCTTCGGAGTACAGGTCGATACCGCCGAGCGCGCTTTCGATTTTGCGCGCCCCGGCCTCGGTGAGGTGCACGTTGCGGTTATCAGAGTCGGTGTCGTAGTCGACGCCGGGCTCCAGTTCCCCGACCAGCCGGATGATCTCCAGCCGCGGTGTCTCCCGGTGCGTGGTTCCGGCCAGCACCAGCGGCACCAGGGCCTCGTCGACGAGCACCGAGTCGGCTTCGTCGATCAGCGCCACATCCGGGTTCGGCGACACCAGGTCGGCGACGTCGGTGACCAGCTGGTCACGCAGTACGTCGAAACCGATCTCGTTGACCGAGGCGTAGGTGACGTCGCAGGTGTAGGCCGCCCGGCGCTGCTCGGGCGTGGACTCGGCGGTGATCCAGCCGACCGTCAGGCCCAGCGCCTCCAGCAGCGGACCCATCCATTCGGCGTCGCGGCGGGCCAGATAGTCGTTGATGGTCACGACGTGCACGTGCCGGCCGGCCAGCGCATAGCCTGCCGCCGCGATCGCACCGGCCAGGGTTTTGCCCTCCCCGGTGGCCATCTCGATCACATCACCGGCCAGCATCCGCAACGCTCCCAGTAGTTGCACGTCAAACGGCCGCAGCCCGGTGGAGCGCTCGGCAGCTTCCCGGGCGATGGCGAGAAACTGCGGGATGTCGGCGGATCCGGCGAGATCATCGAGTTTGAGCAGCGCGGCAGCTTTGCGCAGCTGCTCGTCGTCGAGACCGGCGGCCTTTTCGCTGTAGTCCGCTGACGCGTTGACCAGAGCCAGCGAACGGCTTTGGTTCTTTTCCGTGGTGGCGCCCAGCAGCCGCCAGAACCGGCTGCTCAGACGCCCCGGCAGGACGCTGGTGGTATTAGGCACAGCACAACGGTACGCGGTGACCGGCCGCGCGTGAGCGTGCCTGTCTGTGCCCGCCCGCGGTCGCGCCTCAGGCCAGGTTCGACCGGCGGGGATAGGCGACGGTGGGATCGGTGAGCACGTTCACGACGGCCGGCAGCGAGCTGGCGAAAGCGCGCTCGAGCGCCGGGCGCAGCTCGAGAGGAGTGGACACCAGCTCGCCATGGCCGCCCAGCGCGCGGACCACCTCGTCGTAGCGGGTGCCCGGACGCAACTCGGCAGCCACCGAATAGCCGTAGAGCGCTTCCATCGGGTGCTTCTCCAGGCCCCAGATGCCGTTGTTGCCGATCACGGATACCACCGGCACCCCGTGGCGGACCAGGGTGTCCCATTCCATGCCGGAAAACCCGAACGCGCCATCGCCCTGCAGCAGCACGACCTGCCGGTCCGGGGCCGCCAACTTCGCAGCCAGCGCGTAGCCCGGCCCCGAGCCGAGGCAGCCGAAGGGGCCGGGATCCAGCCAGGCCCCCGGAACGTAGCTGTCGACGACCCGGCCCGCGTAGGAGCCGAAATCGCCGGCGTCGATGACGACGATCGCGTCGCGGTCCAGCAGCGGCGCCAGCTCCGCGTAGATCCGCATCGGGTGCAGCGGAATCCGGTCATCGGTCAATTCAGTGTGTTCAAGGTCGCGGGCCGTGCTCTCGGCTGCGCGCAATGCGCGAATCCAGTCGGTGTGACCGCTGCCGCCGGCATCGGTCAGCGCTGACAGTGTGAGCGCCAGATCCCCGTAAAGTTCGGCCGCGATCGGCCGGGGATGCTCGCGTTCCGGCGCCACACGGTCGGCCACGACGAGCTGGGTGTGTGGTCCGAACACCGTGCCGAAGCCGAGCCGAAAATCCATCGGCACACCGACCACCACGGCAACGTCAGCCTCCCCCAACGCTTGTGCCCGTACCCGGGAGAAAGCCAGCTCGTGGTCGGCGGGAACGGTGCCGCGGGCCATCCCATTCATCAGTACCGGGATCCGGTTCGTCTCGGCGAGCCGCAGCAGCGCCGTCTCCGCGTGGCCCCACCAAACATTGGTTCCCGCCATGATCACCGGTCGTCGCGCCGTGGCCAGGAGGCTCGCAGCGCGGTCCAGGGCGTCTCCGTCGGGGGCCGGACCAGCCGGCAGGTCACCCAGTGCGCCCGGGCGCGCGTCGTCACCAGCCATGGAGAACACGTGGTCCATGGGGAAATCGACGAACGCCACGCCCGACGGGGGGGTGACCGTTGCCCGCAACGCGTCGTCGACGAGCGTGCCCGCGTCGTCGGCCGAGGATGCGGTGGCGGCGAATCGTGCCAGCGGCGCCACGACCGGCACATGGTCGATTTCCTGCAGCGATCCCATGCCCCACCGCTGCGCCGGTGCCCGCCCGCCCAGCACCAGCAGCGGGGAGGAGTTTTGCTGCGCAGCCGCCATCGCGCTCATCCCGTTGGTGACACCAGGTCCCGCGGTCAACACGGCCACACCCGGTGTGCGGGTCACCTTCGACCAGCCCTCGGCGGCGAAGGCGGCGGTCTGCTCGTGGCGAGTGTCGATCAGCCGGATGCCCTCGCTGCGGCAACCGTCGTAGATGGAGAACAGATGACCACCGGAGAGGGTGAAGACGGTGTCGATGCCGCTGGCCCGCAACCGCCGGGCGATGAGCTGGCCGGCGTGCACAGTGTGGGTCGGGGCTGTGTCGGTAACCATAACCGGAGCCTATCCGCAGACCTCGGGTACCTTCGCCGAGAGGATGTTCCCGCAGGCGCCGTTGTGGCGCCCGGCCGCAAGGAGATGTCGAATGGGTTCGAAACCGTTCACACCATCCATCGACTGGGGCCATGCGCTGCCCGACTCGTTGTGGTGGATAGCACAAGCATGGGCGATCAGCGCTGTCTGCGTTGTTGTCATGCTGGTCGTGCTCCGATATGCCGCGCCGTGGGGCCGTCAGTACTGGCGGGTCACGCATGGCTATTTCACCGGGGTCCGTGCCGTGCCGGTGTGGCTCATGCTCGCCGTATTGCTGCTTTCCGTCATCGTGGCGGTGCGGCTGAACGTGCTGCTCAGCTATCAGGGCAACGACCTCAATACGGCCGTGCAGAAAGCTGTTGAGGGCCTTGCGTCGGGCAATGACGAAGTTAAACGTTCTGGCATTCATGGCTTTTGGATGTCGCTCGGTATTTTCTGCGTGCTAGCGGCGATCTTCGTGGCCAGGGTGATGGCCGATATCTACCTGACCCAGCGTTTTATCATCGCGTGGCGGGTGTGGCTGACCGACCATCTCACCAACGACTGGCTCGATGGCCGCGCCTACTATCGGGACCTGTTCATCGACAACACAATTGACAACCCTGATCAGCGCATCCAGCAAGACATCGACATTTTCACCGCAGGAGCGGGCGGCACTCCGAACATTCCGTCCAACGGAACCGGCAGCACACTGCTGTTCGGGGCCGTCGAATCGGTGGTGTCGGTGTTCTCGTTCACCGCAATTTTGTGGAACCTCTCGGGACGGCTGAACGTCCTCGGCGTCGAAATTCCGCGCGCAATGTTTTGGACGGTCATCATTTACGTGCTGGTCGCCACAATCGTTGCCTTCTGGATCGGGCGCCCGCTGATTTGGCTGAGCTTCCGTAACGAAAAACTCAACGCCGCTTTCCGTTACGCGCTGGTGCGGTTACGGGACGCCGCTGAGGCGGTGGGCTTCTGGCGTGGCGAGCGGGCCGAACGCTCCCAGTTGTGGCAGCGCTTCACCCCAATCATCGACAACTACCGCCGCTACGTTCGTCGCACCATCGGGTTCAACGGGTGGAACTGGTCGATGACCCAGCTCATCGTGCCGTTGCCGTGGGTGATTCAGGCGCCGCGGTTGTTCGCAGGCAAGATCCAGTTTGGTGACGTCACTCAGACTGCGACCGCGTTCGGCAATATCGAGGAGTCGCTGTCATTCTTCCGTAACCAATACGACGCGTTCGCTGCCTTCCGCGCGGCCATTATCCGGCTGCACGGGCTCGTGGACGCCAATACCCGAGGCCGGGAGCTGCCGGTCCTGGCCACCGCACCCAGCGGCGACGGCTCCGTTGAGCTCGACGGTGTCGAGGTGCGCACACCACAGGGCGCGCAGTTGATCGACCCGCTGGACATCCGCCTCGACCGCGGCGACTCGCTGGTGATCACCGGCCCGTCCGGAAGCGGCAAGACGACACTGCTGCGCAGCCTCGCCGAGCTGTGGCCCTACACCTCGGGGACGCTGCGGCGTCCGGATGGGGATTACGAGACCATGTTCTTGTCCCAGTTGCCGTATGTTCCGCTTGGCGATCTGCGCGCTGTGGTGTCCTATCCGAGTGCCCCCGGGGAGATCCCCGACGACGTGCTGCGGGAGGCGCTGGCGAAGGTGGCACTGGCTCACCTTGGTGAGCGGCTCGATGAGCAAGCGGACTGGGCCAAAGTGCTGTCCCCCGGCGAGCAGCAGCGCGTGGCCTTCGCGCGGGTCTTGCTCACCAAACCGAAGGCGGTGTTTTTGGACGAGTCCACGTCGGCGCTCGATGAGGGTCTGGAGTTCGCGCTCTACCAGCTGCTGCGCAGCGAATTGCCGGACACCATCCTGGTCAGCGTCAGCCACCGGCACACCGTCGAACAGCATCATGAGCATCTGCTTGAGCTGCTCGGTGAGGGCGAGTGGCGGCTCAGCCGCATCGAACGGGAACCCGCGCGGGTCTAGCGCCCCCTGCCGCGGCGAGCGTGCACACATGTGCGGTGCACGCGGCGTGTCGGCGTACAGACACGCACGCTCGCGGTGGAAAAGTCAGCGCGCCTGCGCGCCCCCGGCCCTTCTGGCCGCGTGCGCTCCGGCGCAGGGTGTCAGCGCGCCTGCGCGCCCCCGGCCCTTCTGGCCGCGTGCGCTCCGGCGCGGCGGCCGAAGAACGATCCCTCCCCCAGCTGGGTGCCGCTGGCATATCCCTTGCCATCCTGGGCGATATTGGACGCGCACGCCCCGACGGCATACAAACCCGGGATGACGGCCCCGTCCTCGCGTAGCACCTCGCCGTCCACCGTGGTGGCCAGCCCACCGATGGTGAACCCGGCGTACATCGCCTTGCCCAGCGACAGGTCGAACGCACCCCAGGGCCCTTTGTCTTGGGGCGCAAGGAATTCCGGCTGTTTGTGAAAATCGGGGTCTTCGCCGCGGGCGGCATAGGTGTTGTAGCGCTGCAGCGTCGCGGCGAGATTGCCGGGTGGTATGCCCAGCGCGGCTTCCATCTCTTCGACGGTTTCCCAGCCGTCGATCAGCGGGATCAGCGGGACCTCGGGGTTGGCCAGGTGAGCCTCGTCGACGATCAAAAAGGCGGCACTGTCAGGCTGGTCCATCACGAACCCCGACGTGCGCGAGTGATAGGAGTCCTCGGCGACGAAGCGCTGCCCGAGCTTGTTGACGATGATCCCGGTCAGCAGAATCGCCGGCGGGTAAGCCGGCGCGGTGATGAAGATCTGGTCCATGTGCTGGGTGGCACCGCCGGCCGAGATACCCATCCGGATACCCAGCCCGTCGTCATAGGTGTTGCCCAGCACGAACGGCTTCTCCGCCAGTTTCGGGGTAAAGGCGGCCACCATCTCCTTGTTCATCACAAACCCCCCGGCGGCGATGATCACCGACTTCGCCCGCACGGCACCGGTTTCCCCGAAATGTTTCCACATCACCCCGGTCACCGCCGGCCCGTCCATCACCAGCTGCGTGGCCCCGGTCTCGTAGCGGATCTGCACTCCGAGGCTGGCCGCTCGCTTGAGCAGCAGGTCGATTACCAGAGCCGCACCGCCGGTGTCGCCGGGCACCGGCACCTTATGCCCCCGCGGCGCAGGCGCGGCTATCTCACAAAACGGCCATACCTTCTCGTTGCCGGTATACATCAGCCCTTCGGTGTTGGGCTGGATCACCGCCTTCTCCGGGTAGTAGCTGCGCTCGAACTGGAAACCCAGATCCTCCAGCCAGGTGAAATGCTCGACACTGCCGTCGCAGTAGGCGCGGATCTTCTCGTGGTTCGGTTGCCGCGACACCGCGACGAGATACTTGTACATTTCCTCGGGCGAATCAGCATGACCGGTCGCCTGCTGCACCGCGGTGCCGCCCCCGAGGTAGAAGTGCCCGCCGGCCATGGCGCTGGTGCCGCCGGCGGCCGCGGCGCGTTCCAGCACCAGCACCCGCGCGCCGGCCGCCGCCGCGCTGACCGCCGCACAACCGCCGGCTATCCCGAAGCCGATCACCACCACGTCGACGTCATCCGACCATGAGGTCACCTCGTCCGCGTTGACTGTCGCCGGTATCTCGGTGCTCACTGCTGCTCCCGTTTGATGTCGTCGAAAAAAGCCCTGACTTCGGGCGGGATGTAGGCGATTTCCAGGAACGGCACTCCCGCCCGCGGCGCCGACACATACGCGAACCGCATCCCGCCGGGCATCACGCCCTGCTGAACCACCGTTGCGCCGTGCCCGACAGCCGCCGCCAGTGCCGCAGCGAGATCCGGATTCTCCGCCTCGACGCAGATGTGGTGCAGTCCGGGCCCGTGATCGGCGAGAAAATCACTATAGATGCTCTGGCCACGGACCGGCTGGATCAGCTCCAGCTGCATGTCCGCGAGGTAGCTCAACGCAATGCTGGCGACGAAATCGGCCGGCTCGCCGCGGTAGCGGCACGTCTCCGGGCCGAAATGCACCTCCGGTATCCGCACCCACTTCTTCACGCCTAACAGGCTGGTGAGGGCCGTTTCGGTGACGTCTAACTCGGGGGTCACCCACGCGATCTGCACCGGCGACCCGGTGGAAAGGCTCATCGCCTGGCAGGATAGCCCAGCGCTTCACCCGACAAAAAGCCGTTGCCGCCGTCACGGCGGCAGCGCCGCCCGAGCGTGGCTGAACGTGTTCTCATTCAGTGTGCGGTCAGCATCCCCACCAGCAACCGCACCGTGGTGTCGAACAGCGCCTCCGGGTCGGTCAGCGTGTCGGCACCGTAGCCGCCGAACACCTCTAGGCTGATTGCGCCCACCAGCCCGGCCCAGATGACGAAGCACCTGGCCACGACCGGATCGTCACCGGGAAACCCGAACTCATGCCGAATCCGGTCAAAATCCGACGAGACTGGTTGCGGCGCAGGAATATTGGTCAACATGATATCCCCGGTCGCAATCCCGGCGGCGACAGCGTCCAACAATGCCCCGACGACCCGGGTACCGGGTCCGACGGTGCGCTCCGGCGGTGCCCGATAACCGGGGACAGGGCTGCCGTAGAGCAGCGCCCAACTCGCCGGGTGCGCCAGGGCCCAGCGCCGGACCGCGTGCGCGATCGCGATGACGTCGTCGCTCCACACGTCCGAGACCACGTCGCGAGCCCGGTCCACGGTGTCGGCAAGGTCCGTGTAGGCGTCGACCAGCAGCAATGTCAGCAGTTCGTCGCGGTTGGAGACGTACCGGTACACCGCGGAGGACACCATGCCCAGTTCGCGGGCGATCGCGCGCAGCGACAGCCCCGCCGCACCGCGATCCACCAGGTGGCGTCGCCCGAGTTCGATGATTTGCGCTTCGATCCGCTCCCGCGACTCCTGGCGTTTGCCCACGTGGCCAGTGTGACACAACCGAGATCACCGCTCTTGAATTTCGGCGGGGGGTGTGGCACTGTTACTAGCACAGAGAGAGCGGTGCTCTCGACACGCCGACCCGAGGCGAGAGGAAACGCGGTGTCCGCGCGATATACCGAACCCACCAGAGCGGCGCGCGCGGCTAACACAGTCGTCCGCCGCCTCGCCGACCTGGGAATCAGCGTCGCAGGCACGCAGGTGCTTCGTGTCCGTGGCCGCAGGACCGGGAAACGTCACGCCGTGGTGGTGAACGTGTTGACCGTCGACGGCGTGGACTACCTCGTTGCGCCGCGCGGCGACACCGACTGGGTACGCAATGCCCGGGCCGCGGGTGTCGTTGAGATCGGACCGTGCTGGCGCAGGCGGATCACGCCCATCACCGAGGTGGCCGACGCCGCCAAACCTGTTCTGCTGCGCCGCTACCTCAGCCGGTGGTATTGGCAGGTCAAGAAGTATGTTGCAGGGCTGACACCGGATTCCGACGATGCGGCGCTGCGCGCAGCGGCGCCCTCGATCCCGGTGTTCGCGCTGAGGACTCCCGGCTGACTTAGCCGAGGGGCGCAGCGAGGCTGGTGGTCACCCCGACATCCTCGCGGACTTGCTCCGAAACGGTCCGCCAGGACACCGCCGCGGGAAATTGGCCCCACATGCTGTTGAATATCCCGACGATCCTGGCCGGAGCCGCGGGGCTGGTCACGTAGACCGGCCCGCCTGAATCGCCCTTCTGGCTGATGACACCGTTGGCCATGGTGAACCAGCCGTTGTTGACGCGTTCGACGGTGCCGCAGCTTTCACCGGTGATGATGCCGAAATGGCACACCGCCTCGCCGGGCTCGACCACCAGGCCCGGCTCGGAGACCAGCGGACGCCCCCCGGGCAGGATGTTGTTGGCCACCACGTCATCGGCCAGCACGATTGCTTCGTAATCGGCGATCATCTGGTTGGTGCTCACCGTGGAACCGCTCGGCGTGTTGTCCCGATAAGCGGCTTGATGGCCAATAACATTGCCGTCCTTGTCGGTGACCGCCTCGCCGCCGCGGCAGTGGCCGGCGGTGAACGCGACCTTCAGCCCCGGGTCGACGTACGCCAAAGTGCACACCTGGTTGCCCTGGCGGATTTCCATTCCCGGGAAGACGAGTACGGGAGCAGCGTTGGCCGCTACGGGCGACGGGCCGGCCGCGAGCATCGCGGTGGCGACCATTGCGAACAAAGGCCTCGTTAGTCCGTGCACCATTGCCTCCGATCCGCCGGGGCCGGTGCGCAGTGCCCGGCCGCATGATTACCACGGTAACGATTCCAGCTCGCACCGGGCCGCCGTCTGAACTTCGCCCCGGCCCGGTGGCGCAGCGGCGGGCGCTGCCGCTCGGCGGTGCAGGCGGCGGGGCGCGGGCCTCATTCGGGCTCTAGTTGTTGTGCGGCGCCGGCGGCGCGGGTTCGGATTGGTCACCGGCATACCAGTGCACCGCCTGGATGCCCGGCTGCAGGGACAGTTCGGCCACTAGTCGCTCAAGCCGTGCCGGCGCATGTCCGTCCATGAGCAGGTATGCGGTCAACACCACGTTCTCGTCGCCGGCACGCCCGGTGTGGATTCCGCGCAGGATGACGTCATTGGTGCTGGTGTGTTGAACGATTTGGGCGCGTGCGTATTTCTCGCTTTTGGGGCGGCAAATCAGCTGGACCTGGTATGGCCGCTGGTCCTCGGCCTCCTCGACGACATTGTCGTGGTCGATCAGCCGTCCGAGTGGACGCCCCACCAAGTGGATTCCCACCACGGTGGCGGTGGCGATGAACGCAAACACCAGATGCCCGGCGGCGGCCAGCACCCCGACCGCAGCCGAACACCACAGCGTCGCAGCGGTGTTGAGCCCACGGACGTTGAACCCTTCACGCAGGATCACACCCCCCCCAAGAAATCCGATCCCCGACACTACATATGACGCCACCCGGGTGGGGCTGTTGTCGTTGGTCGCCACGGCGTAAAGCACGAACAACGTGGCACCGGTCGCGACCAACGCGTTGGTGCGCAACCCGGCCATGCGTGCGCGCCACTGCCGCTCCAGGCCGATCAGGGCGCCGCAGCCCAATCCGACGGCCAGTCGCAGCGCGAAATCGGCGACGCTGAGCGTCTGCATGATGCGGTACTCCTTCCCGACCGCGAGGCCAAGAAGCCGCTGGCAGCGCGGCCCGGTGTGTGGACCGCGCAAGTGACAGCAGCCAATCACACGCAGGTAAACAGCAGGTGAGCCGGCCCGCCCTGGATGGCGGGGACCGGGCCTAGGCGCGGTGCATACGGGTCGTTAATTCGACTGCGCCCGCGGCGGCAAAGATTGGGAATGCTCGCCGGAAGACACGTGCACCGCATGAAAGCCCGGTTTCTTCGACAGCTGATCCAGCAGGTTTTCCAGGTTCGCCTTGTCGGTATGCCAGTGCTGTACCGACTCCGGGTTCTGTGCCACTTCGGCCAGGGCGCGCTGCAGGTCGTCCGGTGTCTGGCGGGTTGTGCCCGGGGTGTTGCGGGTGCTAGAGGCAGCTGCGCGGTTCACGGCGCGTGGCACGGCAGCGCCCAGGGCGCCTCCTGCCAAACCGGCCATGACGAGTTGAGCGGTCAGGCTGCCACCACTCTCTGGCGCGGCCGCGGGGGCGGCTGCGGCGCCGGCGCCCTGTAACGCGGCGGCAGCCAGCCTGACCGTCGGGGTGGCTGCCGCCCAGCTCGGCGGCACCGATAGGGTGCCCACCAGACCGGCGTGGCCCACCTCCGCGGACACCACCGGCCCGGCACCGCCGAGGCTGGCAAGGCTTGCCGGTCCGGCCGCTTGCGTGGTGCCCAGCCCGGCGGCCAGCGCAGATCCGCCGCTTGCCGCTGCCCCGGCAGCTGCACCTGCCGTGCTTTTCAGACCCGCAGTCGATGCCACCAAGGCCAAAATGGCGGTGATCATCACGTCGTTAGCGGGCAGGATGAATTTCGGGATCAGCTCGACATCCGCGCTGATCGACGACAGGCTCTGCATCCCGGCGAAGCTTTGCGCGGCCGACAGCAGCCCCTGGACCGGGTCGGGGGACGTGACAATCGACGCGAAGCTTTGCAGGGCGGTGGGTACCGCGGAGAACAGTTGCGTGAACTGCGTCTTCGCGCTGCTGACGACCGACCCGACGCCAGCTTGGAGGATCGCCAAGAGCTGACCCAGCAACCCACCCGGCTCGGTGGTCTGCGGGGGCAAGGTGAACGGCGTCACCTGCGTGGCGGCCGCCGACTGGCTGGCATAGTTGGTCATCGCGGCGGCGTCCTGGGCCCACATTTCCCCGTATCGGGCCTCGGTGGCTGCGATGGCAGCAGTGTTCTGGCCGAAGATGTTGGTTGCCACCAGCGACGCCAGTTGGCTGCGGTTGGCTGCGATCACCGGCGGGGGCACCATCGCCGCGAAGGCGGTTTCGTAGGCGGCGGCCGCCGCCTTGACGTGCGCCGCGGTCTGCGCAGCCTGCGCCGCAGTGGTGTTCAGCCAGGCCACGTAAGGTGCGGCTGCGGCCGCCATGGCCGCAGATGATGGTCCCTGCCAGGTGGCCGTCAGCCCGGAAATGACCGAACCGTAGGACGCTGCTGCCGACTGTAGCTCGGCGGCTAAACCATCCCAGGCCGCTGCGGCGGCCATCATCGAACCCGATCCTGGACCCGCATACATGCGGCCGGAGTTAACCTCTGGCGGTAATAAGGCGAAATACATGGCAAACCTCTTAATTCGTCGTCATTACTCTGGGGGTCGCGCCGGGCGCATCGGGCCCGGCGCGATCGTCCACCACCGCCATGTCCGGCACACAGTCCACTGCGCTGTGGCGCTGATGCCGGATTTCTGGGTGGTTGTCATCGATGTGTCTTCAAGTTGGGAAAGACGTGGTGGGCCTATTTGCCGGCCTCGGGTATCACGAAGATGTTGGCGGTAACGGCCGGAGCAGCGGGAGTCACCCCGCCGGAAATGCCGACGGATCGAGCGGCGCTGCCAGCGGTACCGGTCAGCGCTCGCCCGGCCAGGCCGGACAAGGCCATGTTGCTGAACAGGTTTCCCTGGGTGTCTGCGAAAGCCGCGGGCGCGACCCCCAGCTGGGTTTGCGGCATCACTGCGGCAGCTGTCCTCACCGCTGGGGCGGCTGTCGCCCAACCCTGGGGAACCGACAAGCCGCCGATCACGCCGGCGCGACCGATACCCGCCGATACGGCCCCGCCGCCTAAACCTGTGGACGCCAGCATATGCGTGCCCGCGCCGAGGCTGCTTTCCAGCAAGCTTGCGCTGCCCACAGCTGACGCTTTGCCCGCGACACCGGCGAGATTCACTCCGGCTTGCGGTAAAAGGTAACTCTGGAAGCCCAGCAGGTAGGGCACCCCGGCGATGGTGAAATACGAAAACGGGGATACCGAGCCAGTCCAGAAACTGGCGATCGTGTTGAGCGAGGACGCCAGGGACGACGGGGGTGACGCATCAGCCGCTGCCGACGACGCGGGGACTGCAAGACTCTGCAGTGCCTGCGGCACCGCGGAGATCAGGTGTGGCAACGTCTGCACCTGAGTGCCCACCGCCGTACCGGTGGCGTGAGCGACTGCGGCAGACTGGCCGGCCAGTGCCGCCGAGTTGGTTGTCTGCGGCGGCTCGGCGAATGGCGTCACGCGCGACGCCGCGGCCGATGAGCTGGCGTAGCCGAACATGGCGGCCGCATCTTGAGCCCACATTTCGGCGTAATGTGCTTCGGTCGCCGCGATCGCGGGGGTGTTCTGACCGAAAAAATTGGTCGCGATGAGCGACATCAGCAGAACGCGGTTGGCCGCGACGACCGGTGGGGGCACCGTTGCGGCAAAAGCGTTTTCAAAGGCCGCTGCCGCGGCCCTTGCCTGGGCGGCCGTCTGCTCAGCCTGGACGGCGGTCGCACTCATCCATACCGAATACGGTGCGGCCGCAGCCACCATCGCCGCGGACGAGGGCCCCTGCCATACCCCAGATAGTGCCGAGATCACCGAGTTGTAGGAGGCCGCCGCGGCGTGCAACTGGGTGGCCAGCTCGTCCCAGGCCGCGGCAGCCGCGAGCATTGGCCCCGAACGGGGACCCGCATACATCCGACCTGAGTTGATCTCCGGCGGTAACATTCCGAAATCCATTTTTCACCTCTCGATGTTTCGGTCAGCTGCGATCGAATTCGCAGCACTTATGACAAACTGACAAAACGGGCTGCGCGGTTGTCGGCGGGTACTCCCGGCGATACCACGCCGGTGACGATAAAAGTCTTCTACCCTCCTACTCAGCGGTGTCTGTGATGATTGTCAACTAGTTGCTGTGGCTTGAGGATAATTCGCCATCGTCAACGTTGAAATGTGCTCATCGGTGCCTCAAAACGTATGACAAACTCGAAAGTATCATTGGGCGCCGGGCGTTCTTGGTCGATCCCGGAGGTCGCCGCGTGTCGCCAGATTGCCCGATAGTGGTGGTGCTCAATCGAAGAACCATGGGAGGATCCGCGGCTGAATGCCCCACCGCCGTTACCGTGATAACCAGCGATTATCGGTGAGCGTGTCGTGAGCGATTCCCGGTCCGTTCGGGAACGAACACCGGTCATCGGGCCGAAACGAGTGAATGAAGCAGCGGTTATGCCCATCGGTCAAAAAGGTTAGGCCCAGCGGGGATACGATGACGATCACGGTGGAACGTGCTGACGACGCCTTAGTACTGTAGGGCCTGGGCAGGCCGATACCCTGAGAGTTGCCGCACAATTCGGTGACGATTTGCTGACTGCCGGATCAACTGGTCAGAGTGCTCGCTCTGTTCGGGTGCGGTAGTCAAACGCAAGTCGGTGCTCTGTTTGTGGCAAAACGCAGCCCAGGCATATGTCGGCGGGAATTGTCCGTCGAACTGCCAGATTCGCCAGGATGGCATTCAGCGACTTTTAGCTGAGCGCTGATCAGTGGTATTGCGTTGCCGGGCCGGGCAATGGTGTTAACCGTGTTCGCGCAGATACGAATTGAAATCCCCGCAAATGGTCGAGGCATGTCATGGCCTGCTCCTCCTCATGCACCGCGCTGAGCATCGATAGACTCATCACAATATTCGCAGGCGCTCACGATTTCGCTAAAGGTTTGTGTGCGCGGCGCACGCCATTATCACGCCAGTGGTTCGACAATCGTTAAAGGGAACGGTCGTGTGAACCCGCGTCGCGCCGCACGGCTGCGGTGCGGTTGCCCATCATCGCCGGAGCAGCCCCGGTCGGGTGCGAAACGTTGAGCGCGGTCAAAGATTTCGCGTCGTCATGTGCACGGCACCGGCCGGCGATGCATGGCCTTCCCCTCCGCCACGTCACCAAGGACGTGGCAGCGGTATGCGGGCGGCGTCAGTGCCCTCCGCTGCCGGCAACAGCCGCCTGCAACGAGCCAGAGCCACCGCTGCCGCCGTCATCGCCGTCGCCCCCGCTGAGATGTTGGGGGCAATACTGATCCGCGGCGATCACGGCGAACTTAGCGGCGCCGACAAGGGTGAATCCCGGGGTCCAATGTCATCGCCATCACCGCCTCGCTGCCTCGGCGCGAGATACCCAGCAAGGCCGCGATCGCCTCGACAGCGGACCGCCGATCGTCGGCCTCCACGATCGTGTCGAGCACCTCATGACGACGTTCGAGCGCGGCGAACAGAGCGTCGGCGATCTCGCGGCGGCCGGCGACACGGTCGTGATCGGTCATCGCCTCAGGGTAGACCCGGATCCACAACGGGCGCTCGCCCCTCGCACGCTGCGGGGACCGCGACCACGCTCCGGCGGCGCCCGTCCGCACCATGCGCGGGCTCAGGCCGGCACCACGACCAGCTCATGCGGCCGGTGATTGAGGGATATTGCGCCTTCGTCGGTCACCACAACGATGTCCTCGATGCGGGCACCCCACTGGCCGGGCAGGTAAATGCCCGGCTCGACGGAGAACACCATCCCGGCGGCCAGCGGCAAATCGTTGCCCGCGACGATGTAGGGGTCTTCATGCACCGATAGCCCGATACCGTGCCCGGTGCGGTGGATGAAATACTCGCCCAGCCCGGCTTGGGCCAGCACGTCGCGGGCGGCGGCGTCGACCTGGTGCGCGGTCACACCCGGACGAACCATGTCCACGGCTGCGCGCTGGGCGCGTTGCAGCACCGAATAGTGTTGGACGACTTGGGGGTCCGGCGTCCCGATGCTATACGTTCGTGTTGAGTCGGAGTGATACCCCGGTTCGCACACCCCGCCGATGTCCACCACAACAAGGTCACCCCGCTGCAGCCGGCGATCCGAGCATTGATGGTGCGGGTCGGCACTGTGCGGCCCGGACCCCACGATGATGAACGCCACCTCCGAATGACCTTCGGCGATAATAGTTTCCGCGATATCAGCGGCCACTTCAGCTTCGGTGCGACCCGGCGCCAGAAACTGCGGCACCCGGGCATGCACCCGGTCGATGGCCGCGCCCGCCCTGCGCAGCGTGTCGATCTCGCTGGCGTCCTTGACCATCCGCAATCTGCCCAGTACCCCGGTGGCCAGCAGCGGCAGCACACCGAGCACCCCGGCCAGCGGTAACAGGTGCAGTGCCGGCATGGAGTCGGTGACCGCGATCTCGGGGCCGTCCAGGACCGCAGCGACCAGACGGTAGGGGTCATCAGCGTCGACCCAGTCCCGCACCGGCAGTTCCAACTCAGTGACCACGGAGTCGGTGAACGCGGCCAGCTCCAGCCGCGGCACCACGAGGGTTGGTCTCCCGCGGGCGGGCAGCACCAGCGCGGTGAACCGTTCGAATGTCTGTGCGCGTGAACCGATGAGATAGCGCAGGTCATATCCCGGAGTGATGACCAGACCTGCCAGGCCGGCGGCTGTGGCGGCGGCCGCGGCCGCAGCGAGCCGACGCGAATAGACGCCCGCGTCGAATCGGCCAGCATCCACGGCAGCCAGGCTATCCGCCGCACTGCTGGCAGGATGACGGGCATGTCCGCACCGCTGCTGCTGCTCGACGGTCCCAGCATGTGGTTTCGCTCCTACTACGGGGTGCCGTCCTCGATCACCGCCCCGGATGGCCGGCCGGTTAATGCGGTGCGCGGGTTCTTCGACTCGGTGGCCGCGCTGATCACCCGGCAGCGGCCAGACCGGCTGGTGGTGTGTCTGGACCTGGACTGGCGTCCGCAGTTTCGGGTGAACCTCGTCCCGTCGTACAAGGCGCACCGGGCGGCTGAGGACGGCCAGCCCGAGGATATGCCCGACGAGCTGACGCCACAGGTCGAGCTGATCCTTGAGCTGCTGGAGGCGTTCGGCATCCCGACAGCGGGCGCTGCGGGCTTCGAAGCCGACGACGTGCTGGGCACGCTGGCCGCCGCCGAGCGTCTCGACCCGGTGGTGGTGGTCAGCGGCGACCGTGACCTTCTGCAACTGGTCGCCGACCATCCCGTCCCGGTGCGGGTGCTCTACCTGGGCCGCGGACTGTCCAACGCGACGATGCTGGGGCCGGCCGAGCTGGCCGACCGGTACGGCGTGCCCATCGCACGGGCCGGTCCGGCCTACGCTGAGCTGGCACTGTTGCGTGGGGATCCATCCGACGGGCTGCCCGGTGTGGCGGGTATCGGGGAAAAGACCGCAGCCGCCCTGCTGGCCCGGTACGGCTCGCTGGACGGGATCCTGGCTGCCGCCCGCGCACCGGCGTCGCCGATGGCCGCGGGTGTTCGGGCCAAACTGCTGGCTGCCCTCGACTACATCGCGGCCGCAGCCCCGGTCGTGCGAGTGGTCACCACTGCGCCGGTCAGGCTTTCGACATCCACCGACACGCTGCCGCGGACGCCGGCTGACGAAATCCGCGTCGACGAGCTGGCAACTCGGCTGGGTGTGGGATCGTCGATCGGGCGGCTGCAGAAAGCCTTGGCTGCGCGCTCGGCGTGAACCCTATTTGGGTCGGCCGACTTCGTAGGTGCCCTTGTTGTCCTGGAACGTCACCGTCACCTGCCGCTTGGTGCCGTCGATGCTGACCTCGCAGTTGAACGTGGCGCCCTTCTTCACCGTGGGATTCTGGCCGTTGTTGCATTTGACGTCTTTGACGTTTTTCGCCCCATACCCGTTGGTCTCATCGCTGAGGATCTGCTGTACACCGGCCTGGGCCTTGGTGATGTCGAGTTTTGTGGTGACAAAAAACCCGGGCTCCCAGAAACCCAGTACCAGCACCACGATGACGACAACGGCAGCGAACACACCCACCACCGTGCCGATGACCGCAGCCGAACGCTTTGAGCGCTCCGAGGGCGGACCGTACTGGCCGGGTTGCTGCGGAAACTGGCCGGGCGGACCGTACTGGCCGGGTTGCTGCGGAAACTGGCCGGGCGGACCGTACTGGCCGGGCTGCTGCGGAAACTGGCCGGGCGGACCGTACTGGCCCGGCGGGCCATACTGGCCGGGCGGACCGTACTGGCCCGGTTGCGGGTAGCCGGGCGGCGCCTGCGGGTACTGTTGCGCCGGCGGATAGAACTGAGCCGGCGGCTGCTGGTATTGCGGATACTCGGTGGGCGTATAGGCGGGTGCCTGCCAGGCCTGCTGATCGCCGGGTTGCTGGCTGCCCGGCTGCTGCCACGGCGAGGCCTGACCGGCCGGCTCACCGCTGGTGGATTGCACAGTCTCACCCTCCGACCGTTGCGGCTGCCACGGCGTTGTCGGGTCAAATCCCTGCGGTTCGCTCATCGTGTGTCTTGGTCCTCTCAGTGCGGGCTGCGCTTCGTGTGAACTGCTTGACCGCTTGTCGCCGAATGTAACCGTAGCTGGCGCTTAGCCTACCCGGCGTCAACTGCGACGACGCCGCGCCGAACAGCGTCGATGGCGCGCTTGGCCGTGTCCCGCAGATCCGGGTCAGGCGCGACGTTGCGGACCTGGTCTAACAGGTCGACCACCTGCCGGCACCAGCGCACGAAATCCCCAGCGGACAGCAGCGATCCCGCGCTGTCGTCGGCAGCGGCCAGCGCAGCGGTCAGATCACCGGTGCTCGCCCAGCGAAAGATGGGCGCCACGAAACCATCGTCGGGCTCGCGGCTCAGCGGGATGCGATGCCGCTGCTCGTCGGCGCGTAACTGTGTTGACAGCCGTCGGGTCCGATCCAGTGCTTGGCGTAATCGCCGGGTGGCTATCTCGCTGCCCTGCGGCGAGACGGGACCGTCACCGCTTCGGGACTCGTACAGCACCGCCGACACCACGCCCGCCAGCTCGGCAGGCCGCAGATCGGTCCACGCGCCGGTTCGCAGACATTCGACCACCAAAAGGTCGCTTTCGCTGTAGATGCGGGCCAATAGCCGGCCGTCGGAGGTGACCTGGGGATGCTCATGCGGCCCCTGGATGAAACCGCGCTCGGTGAGCAGCCCGACAATCCGGTCGAAGGTCCGGGCCAACGAGTTGGTGGCGGCGGCCACCTTGTTCTCGAGCTGAGCATTGTCACGCTCAATGCGCACATAACGCTCAGCGGCACGAATGTGGTCCTCGGGAGCATGGCGTGCGGGGTGACGACGTAACTGTGCGCGCAGTGCCGCCAGCTCAGGGTCGTGAAAAGCACTGTCGCCGTCCCTGATCCGGGCCTGGCCTGCCCCGCGTCCGGCCGGGATGACCAGCCCGGCGGCCGCTGACCGCAACGCCGAGGCCAGGTCGCGCCGGACCCGCGGCTGACGGTATTCCACCCGCTTGGGTAATGTCATCGAACCCACCGGCGCCAACGCCCCGGACCAGTCGGCCGACGAAATCCGCCCCGCCCAGCGGTGTTCGGTCAGCACCAATGGCCGCGGGTCGGAGCTGTCACGGTCGGACTCCAGGACTACGGCCAGCCCGCCGCGGCGGCCGCGGGCGATGGTGATGATATCGCCGCGCCGCAGCGACGCCAGCGCGTCGCTGGCGGCTCGCCGCCGGTGCGCCCGGGCCGCCCGGGCCTGCGCACGTTCCCGTTCGGTCACCCGCGCCCGCAATCGCGCGTAGTCGAGGACTGCTGCGTCGGGTCCACCCAGTTCCGCGGCGATCTCGTCAAGCATCCGCTGGCCGCGCTGTATACCGCGGACCAGGCCGACAACCGAGCGGTCGGCCTGGTACTGGGCGAACGACTGTTCCAGCAACCGATGTGCGCGCTCGGGCCCCAGCCGGTTTAGCAGGTTGATTGTCATGTTGTACGACGGCGCGAACGAGCTGCGCAGCGGAAAGGTGCGGGTCGAGGCCAGGCCCGCGACGTCAACCGGGTCGACATCCGGGTGCCAGATCACCACTGCGTGGCCCTCGACGTCAATACCACGCCGGCCGGCCCGGCCGGTCAGCTGCGTGTACTCCCCCGGGGTCACCGGGACATGCTGCTCGCCATTGAACTTCACCAGCCGTTCGAGCACCACGGTCCGCGCAGGCATATTGATACCCAACGCCAGCGTTTCGGTAGCGAACACCGCTTTGACCAGGCCTGCGGTGAACAGTTCTTCGACGGTGTGCCGAAACACCGGTAACAGCCCGGCGTGGTGGGCCGCCAAACCGCGCAGCAGTCCTTCCCGCCATTCGTAATAACCGAGTACCTCCAGGTCGGTGTCGGGCAGATCACCGCAGCGGTGATCGATCACCTCCGCGATCTGCGCGCGCTCCTCGTCGCTGGTGAGCCGCAACGGCGAATGCAAACACTGGGCGACGGCGGCGTCACACCCGTTGCGGGAGAACACGAATGTGATCGCCGGCAGCAGACCTTCGGAGTCGAGAATCGCGATTACGTCGGGGCGCGCGGGGGGACGGTAGACCCTCGGCCGGTGTGGACGCCCGGGTCCGCGCCGGCGAGGCTGCGCGTCAGCCAGCCGGTCGGCCTCGCGCCGATGGGCGATGTGACGCACCAGCGCCGGGGACACCCGTGGCTGACCGGCGTCAGCGTCGGAGTCGAACAAGTCGAAAAGGCGTTTCCCGACCAACACGTGTTGCCACAGCGGAACCGGCCGGTGCTCGTCGACCACCACGGTGGTGTCACCGCGCACAGTCTGGATCCAGCCGCCGAACTCTTCGGCGTTGCTCACCGTCGCCGACAGGCTGACCAGCCGCACTGCGGCGGGCAGATGCAAGATGACCTCTTCCCACACGGGCCCGCGCATCCGGTCGGCGAGAAAATGCACCTCGTCCATCACGACATAGGAAAGTCCTTGCAGCGCCGGTGAATCCGCGTACAGCATGTTGCGCAGCACCTCGGTGGTCATCACCACCACGGGTGCGCTGGCGTTGACCGACAAGTCTCCGGTGAGCAGCCCTATCCGGTCACGGCCGTAACGTGCCGTGAAATCGGTGTGCTTCTGATTGCTCAGCGCCTTAAGCGGTGTGGTGTAGAAGCATTTGCCGCCGGCGGCCAGCGCCAAGTGCACCGCGAATTCGCCGACCACGGTCTTGCCGGCCCCCGTCGGCGCGCATACCAGCACATCGTGACCGCGTTCCAGCGCCGCACAGGCACGCTGCTGGAAGTCGTCCAGCGGAAAGGGCAGTTCGGCAGTGAAGCGAGACAGCTCGGTCGGATCGCTCACGCCGCCCCCAGCGGGGGCGAGTGTGCACAGGTGCACACCGCTGACGGCGTGTCGCTGGGCAGACACGCACGCTCGCGGTGGTGGCTGGGGCAGGGGCGGACCTGCTCAGGTGATGTCGTCATGAGGTCCGGCTACGGGCGACGGCTGCGGAATCGGCGCGGGCGCCTCGATCACCGACGGCTGGTCGTCTGGAACCATGTTTTCGCGCTTGGCTTTTCGCTTGTCATGCAGCCGCGCGATCTGGATAGCCAGCTCGAGCAGCAAGGTCAGGGCCAGCCCGAGCGCGAGCATCGAGAACGGGTCGGATCCGGGCGTGAACACGGCGGCGAATACGAACATGGCAAAGATCAGGCCGCGCCGCCACGACTTGAGCCGCTGATAGCTGAGCACACCGGCCAGGTTCAGCATGACGATGAGCAGCGGGAACTCGAAGCTGATCCCGAAAACCAGCAGCAGGTTGATCAGGAAACCGAAGTAGCGCTCGCCGGACAGCGCGGTCACCTGCACGTCGCTGCCGACGGTCAACAAGAACCGCAATGCTTTGGACAGCACCACATACGCCAGTGCCGCCCCGGCGACGAACAGCCCCGCCCCCGGGATGACGAACGCCACCGCGAACCGGCGCTCCTTGCTGTAGAGCCCGGGAGTGATGAACGCCCAGATCTGGTACAACCACATCGGACAGGCCAGCACAACGCCGGCGGTGAGCGCCACCTTGAACCGCAGCAAGAATTGGTCAAAGGGCGCGGTGGCCAGCAACCGGCACTGTCCGTCAGCGCTGATCTGGGCGCGTGCCGATTGTGGGAGTGCGCAGTAGGGGTGCCGCAGCCACTCGCCGAGACTCTCCAGCCCGAAAAACGAGTGCGAGTACCAGATGAACCCGATGGCCGTGGTGAGCGCGATCGTGGCCAGTGCGATCAACAACCGGTTGCGCAGCTCAGTCAGATGATCGACCAGCGACATCGTCCCGTCAGGATTGGTGCGTCGGCGACGAAGGCGCGGGTCGAGCCGGCGAAGTATGCGGTTGGCACGCGGCGAGACTTTCACCACTTTCACCGTCGTCCGTCGAAGGCGCTTGCGCGCCGCGGCAATAAGACCGGGCTAGGCCGACCGTGCGTCGCTGTCACCCGGGCCCGGGGTCATCGGAGGGTCGACCCGCTCGGACTGCACCTGGTGAGGTTGCGCCGGATGAGCCGCGGCAGGCGTGTCCGCCTTGGTTTCGTTCTGCAGCTCACGGACCTCGGCTTTGAAGATTCGCAACGACTTTCCTAAAGCGCGTGCGGCGTCGGGAAGCCTCTTGGCGCCGAACAGCACGATCACCACGGCGGCCAGGATCGCCCAGTGCCACGGACTAAGACTGCCCACTTCGGTTACCTCCAGACGTCGCCACGATGCTACCGCAGCTGCGGCAATTTCCGGTCGGCCCGCGCCGTGGCCTGGTACAACTCCAGCGCCGCCGCCGCGGCCTGGCGCACCCGCCGCGCCAGTGACTGCGGCTCGAGCACCCGCACCTCCGCGCCCAGCCCGAGCACTTGGCGTGTCATCCAGTCTTCGGAGGCGTAGGTCATCGCCGCGTCGCAGTAACCCCCGGGCAGCTCGCGCAGCAGCCGCATCGGGTAGTACTCGAACATCCACGACGCCGACGGCGCCAGCCGAAGGGTCGCCGACGGCAGCGCTGGATCGGCTTCAAACAGCGACGTGTCCGGTGTCGCCTGGACCGCGGGTTGCGGCGGTGCGGACGGCTCGTCGAGCACCTGGGCGTCGACGATGCGGTCGAAGCGAAACAGCCGTACCCCTTCGGACTCCCGGGACCAGGCCTCTAGGTAGCTGTGCTCACCGACAAGCACCACCCGGATGGGGTCGACGACTCGCCGTGACAACAGGTCGCGCGAGGCCGAGTAGTAGTCGATCGCCACCGCACGATTGCCACGCACCGCGGCACGGACCGCGGCCGCAGCTTGGCCCTCCGCGGGCGCCGGCTCGTCGACAGCGGCTGCGCCGTGCGCGACGGTCCCGGCCGCCGCTTCGATCTTGGCGATCGCACTGCGCGCGGCGTCCGGATCGACCACACCGGGGATGTCTGCCAGGGCGCGCAGCGCTAGCAGAAGACCGGTGGCCTCCAGCGAGGTGAGTTTGAGGGGTTTATCGATACCCGCGGAGAATGTCACCTCGATGGTGTCACCGGAGAATTCGAAGTCGATGAGATCTCCGGGGCTGTAACCGGGCAGCCCGCACATCCACAGCTGATTGAGATCCTCTTCGAGCTGCTTTTCGGACACGCCCAGGTCGGCGGCAGCTTCGGCGCGAGTGATCCGTGGGTTGGCCTGGAAGTACGGCACCATGTTGAGCAGCCGGACCAGCCGGGTAGACAGCTGAGTCATTGCGCGCCGCCCCGGCCTATCGCCGCGCTCTGCATCGGCGCCCACGCGGTCATGTGCTCACCTCAGACATTTCGGCCTGCGCGCGCAATCGGGCCACCACGTCGTCGCGCAGCGACTGCGGCGCCAGCACCACGGCGTCAGCCCCGTAGCCGGCGATGTCCTGGGCCGCCCGATCGGCGGAGCCGACGTCCAGTTCGATCACCTCACCGTCGCGGCCGGCCAGCCGCCGCCGTCCCACCGGTGTTCCGGCTCGCCGCAGCGCCGTGGCTCGCCCGTCGGCCACCCACACCTGCGCCCGCACCGCGGTCGGGGCCGCGGTGACCGCCTCGGCCACAATCGCGCGCAGATTGACGTCGGCGGGCCGGGTCACCGCGCCGACCGCGCCGACCGGCGTCACCTCGGCACCGATCCGAGACAGTCGAAACACCCGGGTCGCGCCGCGGTCGCGGTCGTAGCCCACGAGATACCAGCGGCCCTTTTCGGTGAGCACCCCCCAGGGCTCAACGGTGCGCACCGTGTAGGGTTCGGCCCGCGACGACCGGTGCGGGAACTGCACCGCCTGCCCGGCGTCGATGGCCGCCAACAGTGTGCTGAGGACTTGTTCTGATCCGCGCAGACCCGGACGCAAGGCTGCGGAGGTCATGGCCACCGGGGCGTCGGGATCCACGTCAACTCCGGCGGCCCGCAGCTTGAGCAACGCCCGCTGGGCGGCGGTGGTCAGCTCCGGAGACTCCCACAGCTGGGTAGCGACCGCCACCGCGGCGGCTTCGTCGGGGGTCAGCTCGACGTCTGGCAGCGCGTAGGCATCGCGGTTGATGCGATAGCCCTCGGTGGGGTCGAGCGACGACACCTTACCGACCTCCAGGGGGATACCCAGGTCACGCAACTCGTTTTTGTCGCGTTCGAACATCCGGGAAAACGCTTCGTCGGTGGGGCTGTCGGCATAGCCCGCCACGGTCGAGCGGATCTTGTCTGCGGTGATGTAACCGCGGGTGGACAGCAACGCGATGACGAGATTCATCAGCCGTTCGACTTTGGAGGTTGCCACCTGTAACAGGGTAGGTCCGATCACCCCGCACAGGTGCACGCCACTCCACGCCCCCGGGGCTATGACCGCAGGTCACATGCTGGCGATCAGCCGTTTGACCCGTTCATCAACCGACCGGAACGGGTCTTTGCACAACACCGTGCGCTGGGCCTGGTCGTTGAGTTTGAGGTGCACCCAGTCGACGGTGAAGTCACGGCCGGCGGCCTGGGCGGCGCTGATGAACTCCCCGCGCAGCCGGGCGCGCGTGGTCTGCGGCGGGGTGTCGACGGCTTCCTCGATCTCCTCGTCGGTGGTGACGCGGGCGGCCAGGCCCTTGCGCTGCAGCAGGTCGAAGACACTGCGGCCGCGCTTGATGTCGTGATAGGCCAGGTCCAGCTGGGCGATCTTGGGGTCGGACAGCTCGAGGTTGTGACGCTCCTGATAGCGCTGGAACAGTTTGCGCTTGATCACCCAGTCGATCTCGGTGTCGACCTTGGCGAAGTCCTGGCTCTCGACGGCGTCGAGCTGGCGGCCCCACAGGTCGACGACCTGCTCGATCTGGGCGTTGGGTTCCCGGGTCTGCAAATGCTCGACGGCGCGCGCATAGTACTCCCGTTGAATGTCCAGCGCGCTGGCCTGACGCCCGCCGGCCAGCCGCACCGGGCGCCGTCCGGTCGTGTCGTGGCTGACCTCGCGGATGGCGCGGATGGGATTGTCCAGCGAGAAGTCACGAAACGCCACCCCGGCTTCGATCATCTCCAGCACCAGCGCCGCGGTGCCCACCTTCAGCATGGTGGTGGTCTCACACATGTTGGAGTCACCGACGATGACATGCAGCCGCCGGTATTTTTCGGCGTCGGCGTGCGGTTCGTCGCGGGTGTTGATGATGGGCCTGCTGCGGGTGGTCGCGCTCGAGACCCCCTCCCAGATGTGCTCGGCCCGCTGGCTCAGGCAAAAGGTGGCTGCTTTCGGTGTCTGCAAGACTTTGCCGGCACCGCAGATCAGCTGCCGGGTGACCAGAAACGGCAGCAACACGTCGGAGATCCGGGAGAACTCCCCCGCCCGGACGATCAAGTAGTTCTCGTGGCAGCCGTAGGAGTTGCCCGCCGAGTCGGTGTTGTTTTTGAACAGGTAGATGTCGCCGCCGATGCCCTCGTCGGCGAGCCGCTGCTCCGCGTCGATGAGCAAGTCTTCCAGTACCCGTTCGCCGGCACGGTCATGGGTGACCAGCTGAGTCAGGTTGTCGCATTCGGCCGTGGCGTATTCGGGGTGGCTGCCCACGTCAAGGTAGAGCCGCGCACCGTTGCGCAAGAAAACGTTAGAACTGCGGCCCCACGACACCACCCGGCGAAACAGGTAGCGGGCCACTTCGTCCGGTGACAGACGCCGATGACCGTGAAATGTGCAGGTGACACCGAACTCGGTCTCGAGGCCCATGATTCGCCGCTGCACGATTCGAGCGTACTGGCTGGCGGACCGCGACGGTGGCACTCTTCACGGCTGGGTGGCAGCCGGACCGCTGGCCCGCGATGCCGACACACTTCTCCCAGACCGCCGCAGACCCGCTCCACCGCCCGCCGGCGACGCCGGTCAGCGCGAGCGTGCACCGCATCAAGTGGCGGGCTGACCAGCCGCGACCGCCGCTCGACGGGCCCTTGTCGACCCGCCCGATTCGTTGGGCTCAGGTGGTCTCAGGTGCGCCGGATGACCGGTGCGGTTGTGCGCGAATTCGCCGACGCGAGGGCGCACCTTGCCGGCAACCCGGAGCGGCTCCGGTAAAGTTGAGATCACTTACCGTGACGTATCGTGCGAGCGCACTCGTCAGAGAGGTCTTTGAAGTCTCGTGGACAGACCCAGGGCCGCGGAATATCCGCGGCCGGACCACGTCATTGCACACATCAGCGATACCCACCTGGTCGCCGGGGACGGCGACCTTTACGGCGATGTTGACGCAGCTGCCCGACTATCGGAGCTGCTGAAGCGGCTTGAAGATTCCCAAACGCGCCCCGACGCCTTGATTTTTACCGGCGACCTCGCCGACACCGGCCATCCGCGCGCCTACCACAAGCTACGCGACGTCGTCGAGCCGTTGGCTGATCGCCTTGGCGCCCAAGTTATTTGGGTGATGGGTAACCACGACAACCGGGCGGCGTTGCGCGAACACCTGCTGTGTGAGGCCCCGACGATGGCGCCGATGGACAGGGTGTACGACGTCGCCGGGTTGCGTGTCGTCGTGTTGGACACGTCGGTTCCCGGTCACCACCACGGAGAGGTGGCGCCGGAGCAGTTGCTGTGGCTGGCAGACCAGTTGGCTGAACCCGCGCCGTTCGGGACCATCCTGGCGATGCATCACCCACCGGTGCCCAGCATGCAGGATCTCGCTGTCCTGGTCGAGTTGCGCGACCAGGCACGGTTGGCGCAGGTACTCCGCGGCACCGATGTGCGTGCCATCCTCGCCGGACACTTGCACTACTCCACCACGGCCACGTTCGCCGGCATCCCTGTCTCGGTGGCTTCAGCCACGTGCTACACCCAAGATCTGTTGACCGCGGGAACCCGTGGTCGCGACGAGGCACAGTCCTTCAATCTGGTTCACTGCTACCCCGAAACTGTCGTGCACACGGTCGTTCCATTAGCAGCCGGCCGCACGGTGGGACGGTTCGTCCCGCCCGACGCGGTGCGCCGCGAACTCGTCGACGCCGGGATCAGTATCCTTCCGGCCGCCCGGATACCGCGCATCGCACCGGAGTTGGCGCGTCGATAGAGTGATCCCCAGCGGGCGGGGGGACTGACGCGCCCCCGCCCGCTGGACGCCTTCACTCGTCGTCGGCGAGTCGCTCCCATGGGGCCGGCACTGGAAAGTACCTTTCGAGGAACTCACCAACCGCCCGGGCACGCTCCTCAGCGCTCACTTCTGGGAAGCTGCCGTCGTTGAGGCAGAAGAAGTCGAACTTGCGCTTGTTGAGCAGTTTGGGCAGTTTCGCCAGCCCGGACCACAGCGTGGTGTCCACGTAAAGCACTTTCGCCGACTCATTTTGCACTGCGCGTCCGGTCATCAGCGCGTAATAGTGGTACAGCGAGTTTGTCACCGAGATATCCGTGCTGGACCGGAAGCGGCTGGCCTGGGTGCGGGCGAATTCCTCAGGAAATTCACGCTCCAGTTCGCTGAGCACGCTTTTACGCAGCGGGACAGCGGTGTGCTCGAGGTGACGGGTGATGATTTTCCCAAACCTCTGCCACAGTAGCTGCCGGTTCACCCGTGCCGCGTTCTCGTAGCCGCTGCGCTCGGCGTGGTTGGCGCCGAGCCCGATGCGCACACCGGCTTCGATGAACTTGGTGACTCCACCCGGGGAGAAGAACATCGTCGGCGACACCGGCCGGCCAAAAAACATGTCGTCGTTGGAGTACAGGAAATGTTCTGCGAGACCGGGAATGTGGTGCAGTTGCGTTTCCACTGCGTGGCTGTTGTACACCGGCAGCACCGACACGTCGGTGAAGTGCTCCTCGGCGCGCACAATCGTGACTTTGGGGTGCGGGGCAAGCCAGTGCGGGACCCGCGAGTCGGTGGCGATGAAAATCCGTCGCACCCATGGCGCGAAGGCGTGCACCGACCGCAGGGCGTATTTGAGTTCGTCGACATGACGGATGCGTGCATCGGAATCGTCACCCTCGCCGAGCGGGTAATTCGCCATCGCTGCCGCGCGGCGGGCACGGAACTCCGGGTCGTTGCCGTCCACCCAGGAGAACACCATGTCGATGTCGAAGGTGATGTCATCGGCATGCGGGGCGAACATCCCCGCGATCGTCGGCCACGTGCGGCCGTGCAGCTCGACGGTGGTGTACTCGATCTCGCTGAGCATTAAGGTTTTGCGGGTCAGCGAGTTTTCGATCGGGCAGATGGCCTGTTCTCCGTCGAACACCCAAAACTGCAGCTCCACTCCGGCAGACGCACCGTAACGCATACCCGAGCGGGGGCATTCGCGCCGCCGGAACACCCGCAGCAGCCTCGGGTCGGGGTCCACCGAGAGCAGCCCGTCACCCAGATACACCGAGCGGCGCCCGGTTCCGTCGAGGATCTTGGCGCGCAGCGGTGCCTCCAGGCACGCCGCCATCAAGACGTCGGCAACCCGGGCGCGCAAGGCGATGTCAACCACCAGCGCCGGGCGTCCTTCCGCACCGCGAATAAGCAAGAACGGGATACCAGCCCGATCCAGCTCTGCGCGGATAAACAGCAAATCTTGCGTCATCGCCTCATACGGAGTCAGGCGCACACCCTGGGTCGAGCTGACGACGGGCGCGTCGATCATGCTGGTCATGGGAACACCTGCCTTCCGTACTCGATGTCGGTCAAATCGCGCACACAGAGGGATCCCGCTGACGCGGTCGAGCGGCGGCATTGCCCTCACAGGTTGAGCTTCGGCACTGGTCGACGTATCCCCAGCAACACCTGGGAAAGCCACTTGGGATCACCCCTTAAGCCGGGGAGATCTGTCCTGATCTTGGGCGTCTCTCGACGTCGTCAGATCAGTGGCCTGTGTTCGTCCAGAAGCCTCGCCTAACGAGGTGCTCCCGCAAGGTAGCACCGATTCCACCGCTGGGCAACATGGTCGCGAACACGGCCGACACCGCCGCAGTTGTGCATGTGCGGTGTCTGCACAACTCGCCGTGGGCGGCGAGCTACCCGGACGACTTCGGGCGGCTCGCCTGAGAACCCTGCGCGGCGGGCAGCAGCGATTCCAGCGCGGGACCGGTGATCCGCCGAAACGCCCGCCGCGGGCGATTCTGGTCCAGGACGGCGACTTCCAGGGTGTCCACTCCCAGCGGCCGGGGCTCTGCGCCGTTGGCGTCGGTCCGCAAGGCGTTCACCGCGATGCCGACTGCGTCGGCGAGGCCGGCGTTCTCCGTGTAGGACTCTTTGAGTGCGTCGGCGATCGGCTCGGTCGTGCCGCCCATCACCACGAAATGCGGCTCGTCGTTGATCGACCCGTCGTAGGTGATCCGGTACAGCTCAGGCGGCTTGCTCTCGCCGTAGTGCGCGACCTCGGCCACGCACAACTCGACCTCGTAGGGTTTGGCCTGCTCGGTGAAGATGGTGCCCAGTGTCTGCGCGTAGACGTTGGCCAGCTGCCGGCCGGTGACGTCCCGGCGGTCGTAGGCGTAGCCGCGGGTGTCGGCGAACTGGATGCCACCGCGGCGCAGGTTGTCGAATTCGTTGAACTTGCCGGCAGCCGCGAAACCCACCCGGTCATAGAGCTCGCTGATCTTCTGCAGGGACCGCGACGGATTCTCGGCAACGAACAACACGCCGTCGGCATATGCCAGCACCACCACGCTGCGGGCCCGCGCGATGCCCTTGCGCGCGAGCTCGCCGCGTTCGCGCATCAACTGCTCGGGCGATATGAAATATGGGAAACTCACTTCTGACTCCGCGGAGCGTCCGCGTCCGGACCGAAAGTATCGGAGCGGGAACGGCTTTCGATGACCTCCTGAGCTAGCTCGGCGATGCGCTGCTCGGGCACCTCGACAGCGCCGTCGGCGTCGATGTTGACCGCTGTCGGGTAAATACCGCGCACCAGATCCGGGCCGCCAGTGGCGGAATCATCATCGGCCGCGTCGTAGAGGGCCTCGACCGCAACCCGCAACGCGGAATCGGTGTCGGTTACCCGAGCGTAAAGCTTCTTCATCGCCGACTTGGCGAAGACCGCGCCCGAGCCCACGGCCTGGTAGCCCTCTTCTTCGATGTTCCAGCCACCGGCAGCGTCGAAAGACACGATCCGGCCGGCTTTCTGCCGGTCGGGGTCGTCGATGTCATAGGCGGCTAACAGCGGCAGCGCCACCAGCCCCTGCAGCGCGGCGCCCAAATTGCCGCGCACCATGTTCGCCAGTCGGTTGACCTTCCCGGCGAATGTCAGCGGTACGCCTTCGAGCTTCTCATAGTGCTCGAGTTCGACCGCGTACAAGCGGGCGAACTCCACGGCAACCGCGGCGGTGCCGGCCATACCGGTCGCGGTGTAATCGTCGGTGATATACACCTTTTTCACATCGCGCCCGGCGATCACGTTGCCCTGCGTGGAGCGCCGGTCGCCGGCGATGACCACCCCACCGGGGTATTTCAGCGCGACGATCGTGGTGCCGTGCGGCAATTGCCCGCCGGCGCCGGCCACCGCGCCGCCCGCGACCGTCGGCAGCAGTTCCGGCGCCTGTCGGCGCAGGAACTCGGCGAACGAGGACAGGTCGATGGGGCGAGAAGGGACTCCGGGAAGTGCTGAGTTAGTGGCCAGGCCATGAGTGAACGGCCAGGTCACTGTCCGCCCTTTTGGACGTATGCGCGCACGAAATCCTCAGCATTTTCCTCCAGAACGTCGTCGATCTCGTCGAGCAGATCGTCGGTGTCCTCGGTCAACTTCTCGCGACGCTCTTGACCTGCGGCGGCGGCGCTGGTGAAGTCGTCGTCATCGCCGCCGCCACCCCCACGCTTGGTCTGCTCCTGAGCCATCGCTGCCTCCTGCTTCGTCTTTGGCCACACATCGCACGCGGGCCGTTACTCCACCCTACCGGTCGATGCCGGTCTTGCCGGGGTAACGACGCTTAGGTGGTCAGTTGTTCCACCAGTTCCGCGGCGCTGTCCACCGAATCCAGCAATGCGCCGACATGGGCCTTGCTGCCGCGCAGCGGTTCCAGCGTCGGGATCCGCACCAGCGAGTCGCCGCCCAGGTCGAATATGACCGAGTCCCAGCTGGCTGCGGCGATATCGGCGCCGAACCGGCGCAAGCACTCGCCGCGGAAATATGCCCGGGTATCCGTCGGCGGGTTGTCCACCGCGTTGAGTACCTGCTGTTCGGTGACCAGTCGGCGCATCGAGCCGCGAGCCACCAGCCGGTTGTAGAGACCCTTGTCGAGCCGCACATCGGAATACTGCAGGTCGACCAGATGCAGTCGGGGCGCCGACCAGCTCAGATTTTCCCGGTGCCGAAAACCGTCGAGGAGGCGCAGTTTGGCCGGCCAATCGAGGATCTCCGCGCAGTCCATCGGATCACGCTCAAGTTTGTCGAGCACGTCCGCCCAGGTCGCCACGATGTCGGCGGCGCGCGGATCCGGGTCGCGCGAATCGACCAGTTTGGCCACCCGGTCCAGGTAGACCCGTTGCAGCGCAAGACCGGTCAGCTCCCGGCCATCGGTGAGCGCGACGGTGGCGCGCAGCGTGGGGTCACGGCTGATGGTGTGCACGGCGTGCACCGGGCGGGCCAGCGTCAGATCGGTGAGGTCGACGCCTTCCTCGATCAGGTCGAGCACCAGCGCGGTGGTGCCAAGCTTCAGGTAGGTGGACGTCTCCGCGAGATTGGCGTCGCCGATGATGACGTGCAGCCGGCGGTAGCGGTCGGCGTCGGCGTGCGGCTCGTCCCGGGTGTTGATAATGCCGCGTTTGAGCGTGGTCTCCAGCCCGACCTCGACTTCGATGTAGTCGGCGCGTTGGGACAGCTGGAAGCCGGGTTCGTCACCGGCGGGTCCGATGCCGACCCGGCCTTGACCGGTGATGACCTGGCGGGACACCAGAAACGGTGTCAGGCCGACAATGATCGCCGAGAACGGCGTCTGGCGGCTCATCAGATAGTTTTCGTGTGCGCCGTAGGAAGCGCCTTTACCGTCGACGTTGTTCTTGTACAGCTGCAGTTTCACCGCGCCGGGAACGCTGGCGACGTGCCGGGCGGCGGCCTCCATCACCCGCTCACCGGCCTTGTCCCAGATCACCGCGTCGAGCGGGTCGGTGGTCTCGGGCGCGGAGTACTCCGGGTGGGCATGGTCGACGTAGAGCCGCGCACCGTTGGTCAGGATCATGTTGGCCGCCCCCACCTCGTCGGCGTCCACCACCGGTGGCGGCCCTGCCGAGCGGCTCAGGTCGAACCCGCGGGCATCCCGCAGCGGCGATTCCACCTCGTAGTCCCAGCGGGTGCGCTTGGCCCGCTGGATACCCGCCGCGGCGGCATAGGCCAGCACCGCCTGCGTCGACGTCAGGATCGGGTTCGCGGTCGGGTCCGACGGCGAGGAAATGCCGTACTCGACCTCAGTCCCGATGATCCGCTGCATGGCTCAAGCCTAGGCGAGACCGCAGGTAAAACAGCGGGCGCGGGTCGCTGTGCGAGGGTGCGCAGTTGTGCACGGTTGTCGGCGTGTCGGTGCACAAACACGCACGCTCGCCGGGAGCGGGGACTACAGGTACTGGCCCAGGCTCGACTCGGTGTCGATGGCCCGCGACGCGCTCGAGCTCTTGCCGGTGACCAGGGTGCGGATGTAGACGATCCGCTCCCCCTTCTTGCCCGAGATCCGTGCCCAGTCATCGGGATTGGTGGTGTTGGGCAGATCCTCGTTCTCGGCGAATTCGTCGACGATCGAATCCAGCAGATGCTGGATCCGCAACCCCGGCTGGCCGGTTTCCAGCACCGATTTGATGGCGTTCTTCTTGGCCCGGTCCACGACGTTTTGAATCATCGCCCCGGAGTTGAAGTCCTTGAAATACATCACCTCTTTGTCGCCGTTGGCGTAGGTGACCTCAAGGAACCGGTTCTCGTCGATCTCGGCGTACATCCGGTCGACGACCTTCTCGATCATCGCCTTGATGCACGCGGCGCGGTCGCCGTCGAACTCGGCGAGATCGTCGGCGTGCACCGGCAAGTCCTCGGTGAGGTACTTGGAGAAGATGTCCATCGCCGCCTCGGCGTCCGGGCGCTCGATCTTGATCTTGACGTCGAGACGGCCGGGCCGCAGGATCGCCGGGTCGATCATGTCTTCGCGGTTGGAGGCGCCGATCACGATGACGTTCTCCAGGCCCTCCACGCCGTCGATCTCGCTCAGCAGCTGGGGCACCACCGTGGTCTCCACATCCGAGGACACCCCGGTGCCGCGGGTGCGGAAGATCGAGTCCATCTCGTCGAAGAACACGATCACCGGCGTACCCTCAGACGCCTTCTCGCGGGCCCGCTGGAAGATCAGCCGGATGTGACGTTCGGTCTCACCGACGAACTTGTTCAGCAGCTCGGGGCCCTTGATGTTGAGGAAGTACGACTTGGCCTCCTTGGCGTCGTCGCCGCGGACCTCGGCCATCTTCTTGGCCAGCGAGTTGGCCACCGCCTTGGCGATGAGTGTCTTGCCGCAACCGGGTGGACCGTAAAGCAGCACCCCTTTGGGCGGGCGCAGCGCGTACTCCTTATAGAGCTCCTTGTGCAGAAACGGCAGCTCCACCGCATCGCGGATCTGCTCGATCTGCCGAGATAGCCCGCCGATGTCGTCGTAGCTGACGTCGGGCACCTCCTCGAGCACGAGGTCTTCGACCTCGGCCTTGGGGATGCGCTCGAAGGCATACCCGGCCTTGGTATCGACCAGCAGCGAATCCCCGGGACGCAGCTTGCGGGGCTTGGTGTCGTCTTTGAGGTTGTCAGAAGGCCCGTCGGGCAGGTCGGGTGCGACCAGCGGTTCGGCCAGCCACACGATCCGTTCCTCATCGGCGTGGCCGACGACCAGCGCGCGGTGACCGTCGGCCAGAACCTCCCGCAAGGTCGAAATCTCGCCGACCGATTCGAAAGTGCCGGCCTCGACAACGGTCAGCGCCTCGTTGAGCCGAACGGTTTGTCCCTTCTTGAGGGATTTGACGTCGATGTTGGGTGAGCATGACAGGCGCATTTTGCGCCCGGAGGTGAACACGTCGACGGTTTCGTCGTCGTGGGTGGACAGCAATACGCCATAACCGCTGGGCGGCTGCCCCAGCCGGTCAACCTCCTCGCGCAGCGCCAGCAGCTGTTGGCGGGCTTCCTTAAGCGTTTCCATCAGTTTGGAATTGCGCGCGGCCAGCGAGTCGATGCGGGCCTCAAGCTGGTGCACATCACGGGCACTGCGCACCGCATTCTGGCCCACCGCATTCTCCAGCTGCTCGCGCAGCATCGCTGCTTCGCGCCGCAACGCTTCCAGCTCGGCGGCATCATCGCTGGGCATAGGGCCTCCGAACACTTCCGAACGTTCTGCCTCACCCATGTTGAGCTCCTTTCGCCGCCAAGGTTGCGCGGCGGATACATCAACGCTACCGGCGATTCCGGATGAATGTGGGCTTCGCGCGCGGACGAATAATTCGACACCGCGGTGCCACTGGTAACCTCTGGGTTGAGTCGGGCCCATCGAAAGGATAGCCGTGACCGTGAAATCCCTCGCCACGGGCGTGGCAGCGGCTGCCGCGGTCGGCGCAGCAGCCGCCGGCGTGACTTCCGGTGCACCCGTCACCGCGGCCGCACCCCAGATCGAACCGGTTGTTTTCACCACACCGCTGCCGCTGGACCCGGCAGCTGATTTGCCCACCCCCGAGCAATTGGCGAATGTGCTCTACGGTCTCGCGAACCCGAGCGTCTCGTTCGCCAGCAAGGGCTACTTGGTGGAAGGTGGCATCGGCCCGGTCGAAGCCCGGATAGCGGATCGGCAGATGCAGAAAGCCGCGCAGCGGGGCGATCTGCCGCTGTCATTCGCTGTCGCCAACATTGCCCCTGCCGGCCCGGGTGCGGCAACCGCCGCCGTCACCGCCTCCGGTCCGAACCTCGCGCCGACGACACAGACCGTGACGTTCGTCAACCAGGGCGGCTGGAAGCTGTCGCGCGCCTCGGCGATGTCGGTGCTGCAGGCCGTGCAAGCCTCGGGCTGATCATCCTGGATGCACCGGCACGTCACGTTTGTCGTGGGCGCCGCCACCCTCGTGGCGGCGCTCGGGCTTTCCGGGTGTTCACATCGGCAATCGAGCAGTACGGCGCCGGCTGTCGGGCCGGCGGTCACCATCACCTCGACGGCGACCGCGGTTCGGCAGACCGCCCCGGTGCCTCCGCCCGATGCGCTCGCGGACGTGTTGTACCGGCTCGCGGATCGAGCGGTCCCCGGCACCGAAAAACTGAGCCTCGTCGAAGGCGCCACCGTCGACAACGCCCCCGCGCTGGACAAGTTCGCGGTGGCCCTGGTTGACGGCGGCTACTCACCGGCGATCTTCGACGTGACGAACGTCGCGTGGTCGGACCGCGATCCGACCGAGGTCGTGGCCAACGTCAACGTCACCACACCCAACCGTGACGTTCCCGGGTTTTCGTTCCCGATGGAATTCAAGCCCTATCGGGGCGGCTGGCAATTGTCCCAACAGACTGCCGGTATGCTGCTGGCGTTCGGCAGCCCGCAGGCCGTCCCGGGTCCGCCGCCGAGTCCGACCCCGTGACGATGTGGATCGGCTGGCTCGAATTCGACCTGCTGCTCGGGGACGTACGCTCACTGAAACAAAAGCGCTCCGTCATCCGGCCCGTCGTTGCCGAGCTGCAGCGCAAGTACAGTGTGTCAGCCGCCGAGACGGGCAGCCATGAGTTGCGCCGCCGCGCCGGCATCGGGGTAGCCATGGTCTCCAGCGACCGCCGCCACGCGGTCGAGGTGCTCGACGCCGCCGAACGCTTGGTGGCCGCCCACCCGGAACTGGAGCTGCTGTCCGTGCGCCGCGGGCTGCACCGCAGCGACGACTGACGTCGGGCTCGACATCCCATCCCCGTCATCGGGCCCTTGGCGCGCGGCCGCACTCAGCGGCTTTCTCCCAAATCGCGTCCGTCCTCCCGTTGGCGTTTGCGCCGCACCGGGGCCGGGGTGACCGCGCCTGGGGCGAGACGGCGCGCGGACACCAGGAACGCGGTGTGAGCTCGCATGGTGTGCTGTGGCCGAACGGCCAACCCAACGACGCTCCATTCCCGCTGCAACGTCTCCCACGCGCGCGGTTCGGTCCAGCAGCGCAGTTCCCGGAGCGCCTCCACGGTTCGCGATAACTGGGTGACAGTAGCCAGATAGATCATCAGCACACCACCGGCGACCACGACGTGTGAAATCGCGTCGAGCACCTCCCACGGGGCCAGCATGTCCAGCACCACCCGGTCCACGGAGCCGGCGCCCAGCTCGCAAACACCGACGTCGGCGATGACCAGCTGCCAGTTCTGCGGCAGCTGACCGAAAAATGTCTGCACATTACGCCGGGCGTGCTCGGCATGATCAGCGCGGCGTTCGTAGGAGATCACCCGGCCCTGCGGTCCAACCGCGCGCAGCAGCGAACACGTCAGCGCACCCGACCCGGCACCGGCCTCCAGCACCCGCGCGCCCGGGAAGATGTCGCCTTCATGCACGATCTGGGCCGCGTCCTTGGGGTAGATCACCTGGGCTGCGCGGGGCATTGACATCACAAAGTCGACAAGCAGGGGGCGCAGCACCAAAAACGGGTCGCCATGGCTGGATTGCACGACGCTGCCTTCGGGCAGCCCGATAACCGCGTCGTGGGCAATCGCACCGCGATGGGTATGAAACTCCTTGCCCGGACTGAGCACCATGGTGTAGCGCCGGCCCTTGGCGTCGGTGAGCTGGACGCGGTCACCTACGGTGAACGGGCCGGTTGCGGACACGTTGTCTAGCCTGCCAGCCGACGCGCCGTCCACGGTGCGCAGGGTTGTCGGCGCCCGGCTCTAGGCTGCGTCTATGAGCGGCCGACGGCACACACTCCTCTCACGGCCGGCGCTGTCGCCGTCGCGGGCAGCCGACTTCAAGCAATGCCCGCTGCTGTACCGGTTGCGGGCGGTCGACCGGCTGCCCGAGCCGCTGTCGACCGCGCAATTGCGGGGCTCGGTGGTTCATGTGGTGCTTGAGCAGCTCTACGGTTTACCCGCGGCGCGGCGCGGCCCGGACACCGCCAGGGCACTGGTGGAGCCCGCCTGGAATCAGTTGATCGCCGCCGAGCCGGCTTTGGCCGCTGAGCTCGACCCCACCGAGCACACCCGACTGCTCGAGGACGCTCGTACGTTGGTGTCAGGCTACTACCGGCTGGAGGACCCGACCCGCTTCACTCCACAAAGCCGCGAACAGCGCGTCGAGGTCGAGCTCGCCGACGGCACACTGCTGCGCGGTTTCATCGACCGGGTTGACATCGCAGCCACCGGCGAGGTTCGCGTCGTGGACTACAAGACCGGCAAGGCGCCACCGGAAGCGCAGGCCCTGGCCGAGTTCAAGGCGCTGTTTCAGATGAAGTTCTACGCGGTGGCGCTGCTGCGTGCACAGGGTGTCGCGCCAGCACGGCTGCGGCTCATTTATTTGGCCGACGGGCAGCTGCTGGACTATTCCCCCGACGTTGATGAACTGCTGCGCTTCGAAAAGACCTTGATGGCGATCTGGCAGGCGATCCAAACAGCTGCCGTCACAGGCGATTTCCGTCCAAGACCCTCACGGTTGTGTGACTGGTGCCCCCATCAGGCCCGCTGCCCGGCTTTTGGTGGCACACCGCCGCCTTATCCCGGTTGGCCGGCAAGCGGCCCGCCGGAGGTGGCGACAGCCGCGCTGTCCCGGCGAACCGAGCCGGCGGCGTGACGGATTTTCGCTGTCAGCACATGTGACTTCTGCGGTATCGGCAAGACTGGCCACTCGATCTTCTGTCACACCACAGCTGTCATCGCCGCTACCGCGAATCCGCCGAGCACCGCGATCGCATCCTCCAGCAGAGCGATCGGCAGATCCTGCCCGTCACGGGCGGCGACCAACCGGGCGCGCACGTGATAGCCGCCCATGGTTCCACACACGGCGCCGAGGACGCCGGCCCCCAACCCGCTCCACGGGTAACCCCACGCGGTGCCAATCACTGCGCCCGCGAACCCCCCGGCGATGATCCGGCCCGCGAATGACACCGCGGTGGTGCGGCTCGGTGTGCTGGGATGCTTGTCGGTGACCAGCTCGGCAACTGCGAGAACGCTGAAGACGGCCACCGTCACCGGGTGGCCCGCCCACGACACCCATGTGCCGTCCAGATTGATCCATCGCAACAGGGCGGCCCACCCGGCCGCCGCAGGCGCTGTCAGGGCACGCAACCCGGCAACGACACCGATCGACAGAGCCAGCAACAGCACAAGGGAATGCGTCACGACCACTCTCCTGCGGGCATGACAGCGTCCCATGGGCCAGGTAACGACCCGCCGAGCCGGCCAGTCATCAGCCGCGACGCTAACACAGCAATGACGTCGCCGGTCAGAACCGGCAAAACCTGATGTCGGAAGCCAGGATCGCTTTGGCCCCGATGGCCGCTAACCGGTCCATGATCGCGTTGACGTCGCGGCGCGGAACCAGTGCGCGCACCGCGACCCAGTCCGGGTCGGCAAGCGGAGCGATCGTCGGCGACTCCAGGCCGGGGGTGATCGAGGTGGCCGTGTCGACTACCGAACGCGGGCAGTCGTAATCCAGCATCAGGTACTGCTGGCCGAAGACCACACCTTGTACCCGTGCCACCAACTGGTTACGGGCGGCGACATGGTTCGAGTCGGCGCGATCCGGGCAGACCCGCTCGATGAGCACCGCCTCGGAGTCACACAGCGGTTCGCCGAACGCCACGAGATCATGCAAACTCAGGGTGCGGCCGGACCCAACGACATCGGCGATAGCGTCGGCCACCCCAAGCTGCACCGATATCTCTACAGCACCGTCAAGGGGGATGACATGAGCTTCGATTCCCTTGGCGGCCAAGTCTTTTCGTACCAGGTTCGGGTATGCGGTGGCGATGCGCTTCCCGGCCAGGTCGGCTGTTGTCCACTCGCGCCCGGCCGGCGCGGCGTAACGGAAACTAGACATCCCGAAACCCAGCGCCAAGCGTTCCCGCACCGGCGCATCAGATTCGCTCACCAGATCCCGTCCGGTGATCCCGAAGTCTAATTCGCCAGATCCGACATAGATCGCAATGTCTTTGGGCCGCAGGAAGAAGAACTCGACGCTGTTGACGGGGTCGATGACGGTCAGGTCTTTGGGGTCGGTGCGGCGACGGTAGCCGGCCTCCGCGAGGATCTCGACAGCGGGCTCGCTCAGCGCCCCCTTGTTGGGAACGGCGACACGCAGCATCGGTGCTTGATCGCCGGAACGGAAATCCGCCATCACAGCTTCCGATACACGTCATCGAGCGTCAGTCCGCGGGAGATCATCAGAACCTGCGTCCAGTACAGCAACTGGCTGATCTCCTGGGCGAGCGCCTCGTCAGGTTCGTGCTCTGCCGCGAGCCACACCTCTCCGGCTTCCTCCAGGATCTTCTTGCCCACCGCATGTATCCCGCCGTCCAACGCGGCCACCGTGGCGCTGCCGGCGGGCCGGCAGCGGGCACGTTCCTCGAGTTCGGCGAACAGATCCTCGAAAGTCTTCACGGGCAGCGATTGTTTCACGTGCCGGCCAGCAAAGTCACGGAGGTTTTACCTGGCCGCCGGTTTCCGTGTGCGCGGAAGTTCGGCGCGCATGTCTTCCAGGGCTACACCCTTGGTCTCCGGCACCCACTTCCAGACAAACAGGAACGACAACATCGCACACACCGTATAAAAACCGTAAGCCAAGCCGAGCACATGGCGCAGCGCCGGGAAGCTGACCGTGATCATCCCGTTGGCCGTCCACTGGGTGGCCGCTGCCAAGCTCAGCGCAGCCGCCCGGATCCGGTTGGGAAACATCTCGCCGAGCAGCACCCACAGGATCGGTCCCCACGAAAAGCCGAACGCGATGACGAAGACAGTGGCTGCGATCAGCGCGGCCGGGCCGGAGACATCACCGAGGTGCGCCTGGCCGTCGATGACCGGAGCGCTGACGAAAACAAATGTCAGCGTCGCCAACATTGCCGCCATGCCGGCTGATCCGGTCAGCAGCAAGGGTTTACGGCCGGTCTTGTCGATCAGGGCAAGCGCGGCCACGGTGGTCAGGACGTTGACGGCCGCGGTGAGCACTGCGATCGCGAACGACGAACTGTCGCCGAATCCGACCGCCTGCCACAGCGGTTTCGAGTAGAAAAAGATCACCGTGATACCCACGAATTGCTGAAAGACTGCCATCCCCACCCCTACCCACACGATCCCGTACAGCCCGCCGGTAGGCCTGCGCAGGTCACGCCACGACGGCCGTGCCTCGTGTCGGAGTGTCTCGGAGATCCGTTTCACGGTGAAATCTGCCTTGCGCTCGCCGAACAGCATGGCGCTCACCCGTCGTGCCTCTGGAATCCGTTGTGCTGCAACAAGATAGCGTGGAGACTCGGGGATGGTGCAGGCCAGTGCGCCGTACAGGACCGCGGGAACGGCTTCCCCGAAGAACATCCAGCGCCACGCGGGCAACCCACCCCAGAACTGGGCACGCGGGCCGCCCGCGAGATCGGTCAGCAGCCAGTTGACGACCAGAGACACGAAGATGCCCGACACGATGGCGAGTTGTTGCAGGGAGCTGAGCCGTCCCCGGATATTCGGCGGCGATATCTCCGCGATATATGCGGAGGCGACCACAGAGATCAGCCCGATGCCGAGGCCGCCGACGATGCGCATGAGGACGACCAGCCAGATCGTGGCCGCCAGCCCACTACCCAGCCCACAGACGGCGAAAAGCATTGCCGCCAGCCTCAGTGTCGGCAGACGGCCGATGCGGTCGGCGGTCCTGCCGGCGGTGGCCGCGCCCGCCGCAGCACCCAGGAGGGTGGCGGCCGCTGTGATACCCAGCACCGCGTTGGCGATCCCGAATGCGGTGTGCAGCGCCGCAGCCACGCTGTTGATCAGTGAGATGTCATAGCCGAACAACAGCCCGCCGAGCCCGGCCACCGAGGCCGCCCGAACGGCGGTGCGAGCCTGGCAAGTCCCGCTGAGACGTCGATAGCGCATCGAGGGCATTGTCACCGGCCCCCGGGTGTGTTGCCACGTGCCGGGCACCGACACGCCGTCCACCCCGGCCCGGCTGCTCGAGGCCGGGCGGCTTGCCCCCGGTCAACTCCTGCGGCCTGACCGATGCGGGAGCCCGGTCTGACTGATCGATCAGGGACTCTTGTCGAACTGATCGATCAGGAGGTAACGTACCTCGTCGATCAGTGCTTGACTGATCGATCAGCCAGTCTCCCCCTGAGGCGCCGGTAGGAGTGTTGTAGTGGTCACAACGATCTCGAAAGCTCCCGACGGCGCTCGCGCCGCCGCCGATGCCAGCCGAATTATGCAGGCGACCGTGGAGTGCTTCCGTGAGCTTGGTTACGGAAAGTCTTCGATGAAGAAGATCGCGGCCAGGGCTGGGGTTTCTCAGGCGCTGGTGCAGTATCACTTCGAGACCAAGGCCAAGCTCTTCGAGTCGACGAAGGCGAATCTGGCCCAGACATTGCTCGCGGCGGCCGCGGAGTCCCTGCCCCGCGGAAAGTCGGTTCGCGAAGCCCTGCTTGAGGCGGCCGATCTCGTTTACCAGTTGTTCATCAGCGACCTCGACGCGGTCACATTCACGGTGGAGTTCGCCGCGGCAGCCAATCACAACGAACTTTTACGAAAAGCATATGTGGGCTACCGAGATGCTCTGCGCCGGCAATTCGCCAATGTGCTCCGCGATATTGCCGGTGAGCGCACACCGACCGGTCTGATCGACGAAACTGTCCGCTTGATCGAGAGCGGGTTGCTCGGCATGTCGATGCAACGCCCATTCGTTTCTGACGAACGGAGCTTCCGGGCCGGTTTCGACTCCTATATCGACACTGTCACCTCACGCTTCATCGACAAATTAGAATCGGTGTCAGCATGAGCGTGGAGATCCAACGTTCCGACGGCACTGCAAATGCCTCAAGATGCTCTGGCTTGACGAGATCACCCCACTCAGCAAATCGAATTTCATCACGTCTACTGAACCACGGGATAGTGGGAGCAGGTGAACGGCCATGGATCAGCCACGTGTCGCCGGGGTTCCTATGAGGAGCACCGGTTGCTGGCGTTCTGACCGTATTGGTGTGCTTGACCTGCTGAGAGAGGTTGACGGGGCCACGGCAACCCATCTGCCCAGAGAATATTGGCGACGTCAACTCTGGGTTCTTTGTGGTATTGGAGATCGATGGCGCGCCCCGCCCTGTTGGTCGTATCTAACAATCCTGGAAAACTGCAACTAGACTGCAATTATAGCAGTCTGCCATGACAACAAAATACTGGCCGATCTGTCGGGCGGGCAAACTGCAGGATTATTTTGAGTGACGAGGTTGTCCGGGATGCGGCTTTCGGGAAGCGTAACGATCAGGTAACGATCGGCCCAAATAGCACAAGCGTGATCGCACGTCGAATAGCGTTCTGAAGCTAGGCCGCTGACGTACCCGATAGCCCCTCATACGGGCACGGAATCAATTGGCGCAGATGTCGGCAATCCGAGTAGTCAAGGAGATGCCGAGCCGGGAGTCGCGCAGCGGACAAGGCTACTTAGTCGTTGCCGTGAGGAGGCGGAGTGGTTTCATTCGCAGCAGTTGGTGATCGAGCGTACCGCTCGGCTTCAGGCTATTGTTTCTCCACTATGGGCGACACACCTGTCACTCCCGTTGCGGTCATCGGCATGGCGTGCCGGCTCCCCGGCGGTATCGACTCTCCCGAACGCCTGTGGGAAGCGCTGGTGCGCGGCGACGACTTGGTCACCGAGATTCCCCCCGACCGATGGGACGCCGACGCCTACTACGACCCGGAGCCGGGTGTGCCCGGACGGTCGGTGTCGAGGTGGGGCGCGTTCCTCGATGACATCGCGGGCTTCGATGCAGAGTTTTTCGGGATCAATGAGCGGGACGCGACCGCGATCGACCCGCAGCACCGCTTGTTGCTCGAGACCTCCTGGGAGGCCATGGAGCACGCCGGTCTCAGTCCGGGGGCACTGGCCGACTCCCTGACCGGAGTGTTCGTGGGCTTGACCCATGGCGACTACCAATTGGTCGCGGACGCCGACACTCTGGAAGGGCCCTACGGGTTCACCGGCACCAGTTTCAGTCTGGCCTCCGGGCGCATCGCCTACACGCTGGGCGTCCACGGTCCCGCGGTCACGTTGGACACGGCATGTTCGTCCGGTCTGTTGGCCGTGCACATGGCGTGCCGCAACCTGCACGACGGCGAAAGCGACCTTGCCTTCGCGGGCGGCGCCACCGTGATGCTGGATCCGCGGAAGTTCGTCTCGGGGTCGGCGCAGGGTATGTTGTCGCCCACCGGACGCTGTCATGCGTTCGACGTCGCCGCCGACGGGTTCGTGTCATCCGAGGGTTGCGTCGTGGTGCTGCTCAAGCGGTTGCCGGATGCGGTGCGCGACGGCGACCGGATTCTGGCCGTCATCCGCGGCACCGCCGCCAATCAGGATGGCCGCACCGTGAATATCGCGACACCGTCGTCGACCGCGCAGACCGTCGTGTACCGCGCGGCACTCAGGGCGGCGGGGGTGAACGCTGCCAGCATCGGTATGGTCGAAGCGCACGGCCCCGGCACCCCGGTGGGTGATCCCATCGAATACGCGAGCCTGGCGGAGGTTTACGGTATCAACGGCCCCTGCGCGCTGGGCTCGGTGAAAACGAATTTCGGGCACGCCCAGGCGGCATCCGGTGTTCTGGGGCTGATGAAGGCGATCCTCGCCGTACAGCACGGGGTGGTTCCGCCGAATCTGCACTTCACCCGTCTACCCGATGACCTCGCTCGAATCGACACGAAACTCTTTGTGCCACAAGAGGTCACGCCCTGGCCTACCAACGGGAACCACCCGCGGCGGGTGGCCGTGTCGTCATATGGGCTCTCGGGGACCAACGTGCACGCCATTGTCGAACAAGCACCGCAGGCTCCCGAGGCCGGGACGGCGCCGACCGTCTCCACCGAGCCGGCGTCAGCGGCGCCGCTGCTGTTTTCGCTGTCGTCCACCTCGCCCGAGGAGTTGCGCCGCACCGCGGGCCGGCTGGCCGACTGGCTTCACGCCCACGCCGAGGTCGCGTTACCGGATCTGGCCTACACCCTGGCGCGCCGGCGCGCCCACCGCCCGGTCCGCACCGCAGTGATCGCCCGCGACCGGTCGCAGCTCACGGAGGCCCTGCGGCAGGTCGCCGACGGTGACACGCCGTATCAAGCCGCGGCCGGACGCGACGACCGCGGACCGGTGTGGGTGTTCTCCGGGCAGGGTTCGCAATGGGCGCGGATGGGTGCGGAGCTGCTCGCGGCGGAACCGGTGTTCGCCGCGACGGTCGCCGCGGCGGAGCCGATCATCGCCCGGGAGTCCGGGTTTTCGGTGACCGAGGCCATGTCAGCGCCGGAGATGGTCACCGGTATCGAGCGCATCCAGCCGACGCTGTTCACCATGCAGGTCGCGCTGGCCGCCACGATGGGCTCGTACGGGGTGCGCCCGGGCGCGGTGATCGGGCATTCGCTGGGCGAGGCCGCGGCCGCCGTGGTCGCGGGAGCGCTGTCACTGGAGGACGGGGCGCGTGTCATCTGCCGGCGCTCGCGGCTGATGTCGCGTATCGCCGGTGCCGGCGCCATGGCGTCGGTGGAGCTGCCGGCCCAGCAGGTGCTGTCGGAGCTGATGGCCCGGGGTGTCAACGACGTCGTGGTGGCAGTGGTGGCTTCCCCGCAGTCCACGGTGATCGGTGGCGCCACCCAGACGGTTCGCGAGCTGGTCGCGGCGTGGGAGCAGCGTAACGTGATGGCCCGCGAGGTGGCCGTCGATGTGGCTTCGCACTCTCCCCAGGTCGATCCGATTCTCGACGAACTGGCCGAGGTCCTGGCGGAGCTACAGCCGAAGGCCCCGGAGGTTCCGTATTACTCGGCGACATTATTCGACCCGCGCGAGCAGCCGGTGTGCGACGCCGGTTACTGGGTGGAGAACCTGCGTCACACGGTGCGGTTCGCCGCAGCCGTGCAGGCGGCGCTGGAGGACGGCTACCGGGTCTTCGCGGAGCTGGCGCCCCACCCACTGCTCACGCACCCCATCGAACAGACCGCCCGAAGCCTCGACATGGCGATCGCCGCCCTGGCCGGCATGCGCCGCGAGCAGCAGCTGCCGTATGGGCTGCGCGGTTTGCTGGCTGACCTCTACAGCGCAGGGGCGGCGGTGGACTTCTCGGTGCTGTATCCCGAGGGGCGGCTGGTCGACGCGCCCCTTCCGACCTGGACTCACCGTCCGCTGCTGTTGGCCCGCGACGGTCAGGACTCGCAGACCCACGGCGTGTGCAGCGTCTCGGTGCATCCGCTGCTGGGCTCGCATGTGCGGCTTCCGGAGGAGCCCGAACGGCACGCCTGGCAGGCTGAGGTCGGCACCGCGGCGCTGCCCTGGCTGGCCGACCACCAGATACACAGCGTGGCAGCCCTTCCCGGGGCCGCCTACTGCGAGATGGCCTTAGCGGCGGCTCACTCTGTGCTCGGCGAGTCGTCCGAGGTCCATGACATCAGGTTCGAGCAGATGCTGTTGCTCGATGAGCGCACCACGGTGGGCGTGGTCGCGTCGGTCGTGTCACCGGGTGTGGTCAGCTTCACCGTGCAGACCAGCCAGGACGGTGAACACGTGCGGCGGGCCACCGCGATGCTGCGCGCCGTCGAGGATGCCGACTCCCCGCCCGCCCAGGACCTGGCCGCCCTGCTGGCAGCGCACCCGTGCCGCGTGGACGGCGCCGAACTGCGTGAGCGGTTGGGTAAACGCGGAATCGGCTATGGTCCGGCCTTCACCGGACTTGCGGCTGTGTACACCGCTGAGGGGACAGTCAGCACCCTGCTGGCCGAGGTGGGCTTGCCAAGTTCGATTCGTTCGCAACAGGCTGCCTACGGTGTGCACCCGGCCCTGCTGGACGCCTGTTTCCAGGCTGTGGCAGCCCACCCCACCGTCCAGGAGGTCAGTCAAAACGGGTTGCTGTTACCGCTAGGTGTACGGCGGTTGCGTGCCTACGGTCCGGTGCGAGACGCCCGTTACTGCTCGGTGCGGGTGACCGCAGTGAACGGCACCGCGGAGGCCGACCTCGACGTCTTTACCGAGCACGGAACCGTCGTGCTGGCGGTGCGCGGCCTGCAGATGGGCACCGGGGTCTCGCAGAGCGCTGACCGCGCCCGCGTCCTGGGTGAGCGGTTGCTCGCCATTGAATGGCGGCCCCGAGAGCTTCCCGACGTCGACCATGTTCATGCGGGAACGTGGCTTCTGGTCAGTACCTCCCCTGCTGCGGAGGAGGCGGCGACCACATTGGCTGATGCGTTGAAACTCTTTGGCGCACAATGTACGTCCGTATGCTGGCCGCAGCACGGCGACCCTGTGTCGAACGGGGAACCGCTGACAAGCCGTCTTCGTGCCGGCCGCTTCGACGGAGTGGTCGTCTTGACGGGACCCAACACCGGTGCATCGGACGACGAGTGTGCGCTGCGCGGCGGTCAGTATGTGCAGCAGCTGGTCCACATTGCCCGCCAGTTGCCCGATATCCCGGGCGAGCCGCCCCGCTTGTACGTCGTGACCAGGAACGCGCAGATGGTCGTCGCCGGCGACCGGCCGAACCTAGAGCACGGGGGGCTGCGGGGCTTGGTGCGGGTGATCGGCACCGAGCATCCGCATCTGCGCGCCACTCAAATCGACATCGACGAGGCAACCGATGCCGAGCAGCTGGCCCGGCAATTGCTGAGTGGATCTGCGGAGGACGAAACCGCGTGGCGCAACGGCCAGTGGTATACCGCGCGGCTGTGCGCGGCTCCGCTGCGTCCCGAGGAGCGGCGCACCACCGTCGTCAACCACGACCGCGACGGGATGCGCCTGCAGATCCGCACGCCCGGTGACCTCGAATCGATGGAACTGGCCGCGTTCGACCGGGTTGCCCCTGGGCCCGGACAGATCGAGGTCGCGGTCACTGCGTCCAGTGTCAACTTCGCCGATGTGCTGGTGGCATTCGGCCGCTACCCCAGCTTCGAGGGGCGACTGCCGCAGCTGGGCACCGACTTCGCCGGCGTGGTGACCGCAGTCGGCCCGGATGTCACCGGGCATCAAGTCGGTGACCATGTCGGGGGCCTGTCCCCCAACGGGTGTTGGGGGACGTTCGTCACGTGTGACGCCAACGTCGCGGTCCCGCTGCCGCCGGGGCTGGCCGACGAGCAGGCCGCAGCGGTGAGCACCGCACACGCCACCGCCTGGTACGGCCTGCACGACCTGGCCCGGATCGCCCCGGGCGACAAGGTGTTGATCCACTCCGCAACCGGTGGCGTGGGGCAGGCGGCGATCGCTATAGCCCGCGCCGCCAGCGCTGAGATCTTCGCTACCGCGGGTAGTGAGCAGCGTCGACAGTTGTTGCGCGACATGGGAATTGAGCATGTCTATGATTCGCGCAGCATCGAGTTCGCCGAGCTGATCCGCCACGACACCGGCGGGTATGGTGTCGACATCGTGCTCAACTCGGTGACCGGGGCTGCGCAGCGCGCCGGCATCGAACTGCTGGCGTTCGGTGGACGATTCATCGAAATCGGTAAACGCGACATCTATGGGGACACCCGGCTGGGGCTCTTTCCGTTCCGCCGCAACCTCGCGTTTTACGGCGTCGACGTGGGTTTGATGACCGTCAGCCACCCGCAGAAGATCCGCGAGCTGCTGACGACGGTATACCGGCTCACTGCCGACGGCGTACTGCCGATGCCGGAAAGCACACACTACCCGCTCGCTGATGCGGCCACCGCCATCCGTGTGATGGGAGCGGCCCAGCACACCGGCAAACTCGTGCTCGACATTCCGCGGGCCGGGCACAGCCGGGTGGTGGTGCCGCCGGAGCAGACCCCGGTCTTTCGTCGCGACGGCGCCTACATCATCACCGGCGGCTTGGGTGGTCTCGGGCTGTTCCTCGCGGAGAAGATGGCCGCGGCAGGATGCGGGCGTATTGTCCTGTCTTCCCGCTCCCAGCCGAAACTCCAGCAGCTGGAGACGATCGAGCTCATCCGCGCGATCGGCGCCGACGTCGTCGTGGAGTGCGGCGATATCGCCGAGCCGGGGACCGCGCAGCGGCTGGTGGCCGCGGCGACCGCGACCGGGTTACCGCTGCGGGGAGTGCTGCACGCAGCGGCGGTGGTTGAGGATGCCACGCTGGCCAACATCACCGATGAGCTCGTAGAGCGGGACTGGGCGCCGAAGGTGTTCGGCGCATGGCACTTGCACCGGGCCACCGCCGGGCAGCCATTGGACTGGTTCTGCTCGTTCTCGTCGGCGGCCGCATTGGTGGGTTCACCCGGTCAGGGCGCCTACGCCGCGGCGAACAGCTGGCTGGACGCGTTCAGCCACTGGCGCCGGGCGCAGGGCTTGCCGGCGACCGCGATCGCGTGGGGGGCATGGGCCGAGGTCGGCCGTGCCACGGCTTTGGCCGACGCTTCGGGCGCCGCAATCACCCCCGATGAGGGCGCCTACGCGTTCGAGACACTGCTGCGCCACGACCGCGGCTACACCGGATACGCGCCGATCGGCGAGGTGCCGTGGTTGATCTCACTTGCGCAGCGCAGCCCGTTCGCTGAAGCGTTCAAATCAGCCGGGCAAAGCCGCAGGGGCACAAGCGAATTCCTCGCTGAATTGAATTCGCTCCCACAGGAGGAGTGGCCCGCCCGGCTGCGGCGGCTGATCTCCGATCAAGTCAGCCTGATCCTGCGCCGCAGCGTCGACCCCGATCGTCCGCTCTCCGAATACGGCGTTGACTCGCTGGGTAACCTCGAACTGCGCACCCGCATCGAGACCGAAACGGGCATCCGTATCACCTCCACAGATATCACCACCGTTCGCGGTTTGGCGGGGCTGCTATGCGAAAAACTAGCGCCCGCGGAGGCCGCCTGACAGCGGAAAAGTCCGCTCAACCAGCGACAGCGAAGCAGAGGAGGAGACGTTGTTCATCGGCGCAGGGGCGGTGAAAGTGGGAACGCTTTATGACTGGGTGCCGGGCCCAGGTTCAGTGGTCACGTGGCATCCGTCAGCTGCCTCGCTTGCCAAAGCCCGGGAAGCGCCGACGAGTCCGGTGCCGGCCAGCTATATGCAAGCCCAACATCTTCGGGGCTTTTGCGAGTTCGCAGCGCAGGGACTTGATTATTCGCGGCTGGTCATGGGCTCCTGGGATATACCGGGCCGCTGCGATATCCGAGCGATGACATATGTCATCAATTCGCATCTGCGCCGGCACGACACCTATCGCAGCTGGTTTGACTATCACGACATGGACCACATCGTCCGCCATACCCTCGCCAGCCCCGCCGATATCGAATTTGTCCCCACTCAGCATGGTGAGATGACGCCGGCAGAATGGCAGCACTACTTGTTGTCCATCCCCGATCCATTGCACTGGGAATGCTTCAGCTTCGGCGTGATTCAACGGCCGGACCATTTCACGTTCTGTGTGATTGTCGATCATCTGCACACCGACCCGATGCTGATGGCGTTGTTGTACATGGAGCTCTACGTGACGTACAACGCTCTGGTGGCCGGTGCAGCACCTGTTGCGTTGCCGCCCGCTGGCAGCTACGACGAGTACTGCGTGCGTCAACGGCAGTACACATCGACGCTGAGCCTGGATTCCCCGCCGGTGCGCAAATGGATCGAGTTCGCCGAAAACAACGGCGGAACCCTTCCCGACTTTCCGCTGCCACTTGGCGATCCGACAATACCCTGCGGCGGGGACATCGTCACCGAGCAGCTGATGGACAAGCAACAAACGGCCCGATTCGAATCCGCCTGCGTTGAGGCCGGCGCCCGATTCAGCGGTGGTTTGTTCGCCTGCGTGGCTCTGGCACAGTATCGGTTGACCGGCGCCGAAACGTACTACGGGCTTACCCCGTTTGACAAGCGCAGCACACCAGCGGAGTTTCTGACGGCGGGCTGGTTCACCGGGGTCATCCCGTTCACGATCCCGGTCGACCCGACATCGTTCGGTGAGACCGCCCGAGCCGCGCAGGCCTCCTTCGACTCGAATACCGAGCTCGCGAACGTGCCGTTCGACCGGGTGCTGGAATTGGCGCCCTGGCTGAGAAGGCCAGGACCGAACTTCACGATGCTGAACTACATGGACGCCGGTCTTCCCCCGCTTTCCGCTGTCGTCGCCTCCCACTTGGACGGGGCGAACGCCGGCGCCTACTGTGACGCACGAAACCCTGCACATCTCTACATGTCGGTGGGACGACTCTTCGATGAGGTCTCGATGACGGTGTTCTTCCCCAACAACCCCGTCGCCCGGGAATCCGTCATCCGCTACATGGAGGCGGTCAAGTCCATGTGCGTCCGTGTCGCCGAGGGCAGCGATGCGACGGCACCTCTGCACAACGGCGCTCCCGCATTAGTGCGTTTGGATCCACAGAGATAGCAACTCACTTGTCGGGATTAAGGCTTTGCAATGAAGGCATCTGATTCACTCGCACATCCATGAAATTTGTTTTGGCGGTCCACGGGACTCGCGGCGATGTCGAGCCCTGCGCTGCCGTCGGTCGTGAACTGCTTCGCCGGGGACATGAAGTGCGCATGGCGGTTCCCCCCAACCTGGTCGGCTTTGTCGAATCCGCCGGGCTTGCCGCGGTCGCTTACGGGCCGGACTCGCAGGAGCAGCTGAACACGGACTTCGTCCGCAACTTTTGGACGATCCAGAATCCGATCACGGTGGTGCGGGCCGCAGCGGAGCACCTCACCCAGGGCTGGGCGGAGATGAGCAGGACTCTCACCTCGCTGGCCGACGGGGCCGACCTCATCCTGACAGGTGCGCTCTATCAGGCCGTGGCCGCGAACGTCGCGGAATACTACGACATCCCGATGGTCGCGTTGCATTGCTTTCCGCTGCGGACCAACGGCCAGCTCATTCCGAAGCTGCCGGCGCCGGTGATTCGCGCGACGATTTCGGCAATCTGGTGGCTGCATGGGCGCATGACGAAGGACGCTGAAGACGCTCAACGCCGTGAATTGGGGCTTCCCCAGACGAGCACTCCCTTGGAGCGCCGGATCGTGGAGCGGGGATATGTCGAGATCCAGGCTTATGAGGAGCTCTGCTTTCCCGGGCTGGCAGCCGAGTGGTCGAAGTGGGAAAAGCGACGGCCTTTTGTCGGCGCGCTGACCATGGAATTGCCGACCAATTCGGATGATGAGGTCGCATCATGGATTGCCGCCGGAACACCACCGATCGCCTTCTGCTTCGGAAGCATGCCGATCGAATCCCCGGCGGAGACGGTCACGATGATCGGCAAAGCCTGCGCGCAATTGGGCGAGCGAGCGTTACTTTGTTCCGGTGCCAGTGATTTCACTCATGCACCACAGTACAGCCACGTGAAAGTCGTCGGGCTGGTTAACTACGCGGCGATCTTTCCAACATGCCGGGCGGTCGTCCACCACGGCGGCGCAGGAACCACAGCCTTAGGCATGCGGGCGGGTGTGCCCATGTTGATCCTGTGGCTTGGCACCGATCAGCCCATCTGGGCGGCTATGCTCCGCAAACTAAAAGTTGGTGCCGCCCGGCGCTTTTCGCGTACCACACCGGAATCGCTGGTCGCTGACCTGCGTAAAATTCTCACGCCGCGATACACGAGCCGGGCCCGGGAGATCGCCGCTCGAATGACCAAGCCCGAAGCCAGCGTCACCGCCGCCGCAGGTCTGGTGGAAAACATCGCCTGCGGGAACAGTGCCGGCTGATCGAAGCCGCGCGGCCCGGCACCGGACGGGTGCGCCGCGGCGAGGACACCTCCGGTTAAGCGGGCTGCCAGTGGACCAATGTGACGGTAGCGCAGTACAACCGGCTATCGCACGGTAAGGTCTGGGTCATGTGGGGCATCGTGCTGTGGATGGCGTTTGTGACGGCGCCAGACCCGGTACGAACAGGTATCGCCATGTTCCTGGTCTCACGGCCACGGCCTCTGCTCAACCTATTCACGTTCTGGCTCGGCGGCATGGCAACGAGTATCATCGCCGGTTTCGGCACCGTGTTGCTGCGCGAGTCCTTCCCGGGTTTTGTTCACGACTTGACAACGATGGCGAAATCTCACGACGGCCGGACGCAGATTGCCATCGGTGTGCTCGCGCTGCTCATCGCCGCGGTGAAAGCGGTGAGCCTGGCGCGGTCACGGACACCGGTCGCGATCGCGGCCGGCGAATCATCGGGCCCGCTGGCGCAGCCACGAACACCGACCGTGTACCACCGGCTGTTGGGCCGTGCCCGGCAAGTGCTGCAAGACGGGCCGCCGTGGGTGGCATTTGTGGCCGGCCTCGGATCTGCGACGCCGCCTGGCGAGTATCTGTTGGTGCTTGCCGCCATCCTCAGCTCGGGAGCCGCACTTGGGACACAGCTCATCGCGATCATGGTGTTCACCGCCGGGGCGTTTGTGCTTGTCGAAATCCCGCTCGTCAGCTACCTGGTTGCGCCCGCAAAGACCGAAGCCATCATGCGGCAGCTGCACGATTGGATGCGGGCTCAGCGGCACCGGATCTTCTGCGCCGGCTTCGTGACGTTGGGGGTGTTCATGATCGCTCAGGGAATCGGAATCCTCTGAGTCGAAACGGCAAATGAGCTTTACGCGACGCCCGCGACCCGGGTGCTGCGTTGGTCACCGAAAGGGGGACAGCTCCGATCGCCGATTGTTTTCCTTGCCTGTAGACTTCCAGAATTATCCGGCACGGTTGAGAGGGGAGCTATTGGGGGGGCTGAGCTGCGGTGACCGAGCTGACTCCGGCCCGCACATGGCTCACGCGCCGTTGTCAACATGTCAGTACCAGCCTCATCTACTCTCTTGCCATGAGTAAGACCCGACGCACTGCCGCGCAGTCCGCCATCGGATCTCGTTCTGTTTGGCCGACAACGGCGCAGACCGATCAACTCCGTATACCCACAAGAGCCAAGGGTTTACAGTTCGACGGTGCGGCCATCGCCGGCAGGCGCGAAACGGCGGGTCACCGCACTTCTGCGCTGCGCACCGCATCGGCCGCGGAGTGCTCGTGAGCCCGGCTGCCCATACCACTCGGGTGTCCCATCCGCTCATCGTGTTCGTGATGGGCATGGGTCGGTCCGGTACCTCAGCGCTCACCCGGGTTCTGTCGTTGTGCGGAGCCACACTACCGACCGTGCTGTTCGGTGCGAATAGGGGTAATCCAGCTGGCCACTGGGAACCGCGCGCAGCTCTGGACCTTAACGAAGCGATCTTGTATCGCCACGGCAGCAACTGGTACGACCCCACATTGCGCTTGCAGGAGGAGGGCACGTTCGATGCCAAAGAGCAGGCCGCGTACATCGCCGAGATCGGGTCGTTTCTCAGCACCCTGCCGACCGAGCCAGTCGTGCTTATCAAGGAACCACGAATCACGGTGCTGGCGAGCCTGTGGTTCGAGGCGGCGCGGCGGGCCGGATTCGATATCGCGGTGACGATCGCGGTGCGTCACCCGGAGGAAGTCGTCGCGTCGCTCGCAGCGCGCGATCGGGTCTCACCCCAGCTCGCACGTGCGTTATGGCTGAAATACAATCTGCTGGCCGAGCGATATACGCGCAACCTGCCGCGCGTTTTCGTCGAGTACTCCAACCTGCTTGATGATTGGCGCCGTGAAATGACGCGGGTCGGCGCGGGGCTCAAGATCGATCTCAATAACCGGGATGAGGCTGCAATCGAGCAGTTTCTCCGACTGGATCTTTACCGCCAGCGGCACCGCGGCCCGGTGACAGAGCCCTTCGGCACGGACTGGATTTCCGCAGCCCATGCCGCCCTCAGCGCGGCCGCCCGGGACGAACCCTGGGACCAGTCCGAACTCGACCGCGTTTTCCGGGCGTATACGGCGAGCGAACATGGTTTCCGGGCAGCGTTCGAGGATTTCCACCACCACTTCAACAGCAAGGTGGTTCGGTTCCACAGCCTGGTCGTGCGACCGTCCATAACGAAGCTGGTCCGAGTGCTCGCCGCTACCGCTCACCGGGCCTGAGAATGCCTGCGGGCCGGCTCAGACCGCCACCGCGGTCCCGGACCGCCCGCTGCCGCCGACACCGGATGGCGCACGGTGTTCTCCTCGGCATTCCCGGCTGGGCCAGATGAGGCACAGATGATGACTACACCTCCGGTTCGGCGTTTCCCGGCGTGCATTCTTGACATACTTACGCCTATGGCTCTCGTCGATCGCCCCCACCCCATCGCTCTCATCTACCGCCTCGGGTTCAGCCCGTTCGTCATGAAGCTTTTCGCCCGGTACTTTTATCCGCTGGTCACCCGCAGGCTCGGGATCGCTGACATGGTGTTCCTCAACGACGGCTACGAAGAGGATCCTCCGATGGCCCTGCCGCTGGCGGCGTCCGATGAGCCTCACCGCTTCCCCATCCAGCTCTACCACCGCGTCGCAAATCAGGTGGACCTATCCGGGAAGCGGGTGCTGGAGGTCAGTTGTGGCCATGGCGGTGGGGCTTCCTATCTTGTGCGCACCATGCGCCCGGCTTCCTACACCGGGCTGGACCTGAACCCCGCGGGCGTGGCGTTCTGCCGGAAAACGCATGTTCTGCCCGGGCTCGATTTCGTGCAGGGGAACGCCGAGGACCTGCCCTTTGCTGATCAATCTATGGACGCGGTGATCAATGTCGAAGCCTCGCACTGCTATCCGCGCTTTGACCGTTTCCTGGCCGAAGTGGCACGTGTCCTGCGTCCGGGAGGGCATTTTCTCTACACCGACCTGCGCCCCCGTCTCCGGATCGCCGAATGGGAGGCCGCGCTGGCCAAAGCGCCGCTGCGGATGGTCTCGCAGGCCGAGATCAACGCGGAGGTTCTCCGGGCACTTATGCGGAATTCAGAACGGTTGCTGACGCTGGTCAGTCAACGTTTGCCGCCGATCTTGCACGGCGTGGGCCGCGAGGCCGCCCACGTCCAGGGCTCACGCTACTACCGCGACCTGCAACGCGGAGAGTTCTCTTACCGGGTGTATTGCTTCACCAAAGACTGACGGTCCGCCCACGCGTCAACGGCACGCGGATATCTAAACAGCCGAGCGTGCGAACCGATTCTGCCGCTGTTGCCCGACGCATGCCGTGCTGACGACGTGAACCTTGCGCAATTGCTGAATTCGACGATGGCAAAAACATTCTCGCTGCACGAAAAAGCCGGACGCCGCTGGCTTTTTCACGCAATACCTCATTGTGTCCCGCTGGCGGGCTGCTCATCGGCGCCTACCGGCAATCCCGGTCGATATCGGGCGCACGCTCGCCCGACCCGCTATCATCTGCACACACGTACATTTCCGGGCCTCGACTGAGCTGATCCCGCTGTTCGTCGCGGCTCATGACACCTCATGCGCATGGCCGCCCAGCTGGAAGGTCGCAATGACGTCCCGCACATCCCGTTTCCGAAGTTTTGCTCTGCTGGCCTGCGCTGGCGCCGGTCTGACAGCCGTGACTTCGATGATGACTCCGGCACGCGCGTTGGGCGACGGGACGGGGTTTGTCATGGGCGGCAGCGGGAACCCGATACCTCCCCCAACCTACATCGACAACGTCGTCGATAAATTTCTGGTCCCCGGCGGCTACGGTTCCTACACGCCGGAAGGGCTGGTCACGCCGGAGCAGTTATATCCGCTCACCGGCGTCGAATCCCTGACCCTCGACCAGTCCGTCGACGAGGGCGTCACGATCCTCAACAATGCGATCACCTCGCAAATCCCCGATGGGAACGTCGTCATTTTCGGTTATTCGCAGAGCGCCTTAATCGCCTCACTGGAAATGGAGCGCCTCGCCGCTTCACCCACTGCTCCCAGCCCCGACCAGCTGGCATTCGTGCTGATCGGTGATCCCATGAACCCCAACGGTGGCCTGTTCGAACGTTTCGACGGTCTGACGTTCCCCACGCTGGGTGCAACGCTGTACGGCGCGACTCCGGCCGATGTCTACCCGACCACCATCTACACGATCGAATACGACGGCGCCGCCGACTTTCCGCGCTACCCCATCGATTTACTGGCTGACCTCAACGCTGCCGCGGGTTTCTATTTCCTACACCCCACATATCCGGATCTCACTTCCGCCCAGCTTGATTCGGCTATCCAATTGCCGACAGAAGGTCCCACCCTCACCACCTACTACATGATCCCCACCGAGAACCTGCCGCTTTTAGACCCGCTACGCGAGATCCCCGTCGTGGGCAAACTACTCGCCGACCTGATCCAACCGGACTTGACGGTGCTCGTGAACCTGGGTTACGGCAACCCCGACTATGGCTGGAGCCAAGGACCGGCGAATGTGGCCACCCCGTTCGCATTGTTGCCGGACGTCAACCCGCGCACCGTCGTTGACGATCTGGTCCAGGGAGCTCAGCAAGGCGTGCAGGACGCCATCGCCGCTGTCAAATCGTCGGCGCCGCCGGAGCCGTCGATGTCCGACCTGTCGACTCTGATGACGTTAGACCCGCTTCCAGCGCTGATGCACGCCGTACACACGCCCGCGAGCGATTGGGTGATTTCTCCGGAGACACTGGCGTCTGAAATCACCAACGTCGCCAACACGGTCAGTAGTGTGCTCTCCAACGATTATGCGACCCTGCTTCCGACCGCAGACTTAGCGCTTGCCCTGGGTATCACTCTTCCGGCATATGACGCCAACCTCTTCGTGGACGGGCTCGAACAGGGCAGTCTCCTTAACGCAGTCGGTGACCCGATCGCAGCCGACCTGGGACTGGTCTCATTTGGCGGTTTCCTCGAGCTCATTGCCGTCAACCTTGCCATCGATAGCACCCTCAACGGTGTGATCAGCGTCATCAACGACCTCTTGCGTCTCATCCCGTAACGCACTGGCCGCGCAGGTAGAGTCCGGAGTGCTTGATAGGCGCGGCAATGCCTATGCGTCCAAGCGGGCGAACTGATTTTGCCGATACTGCTCCACACACGCCGATCGCCTCACCTTGCCGCTTGTCGTGATGGGTATCGAACCAGGCGGTACCACAACGAGATCCGCGACAGCGAGGCCGTGCGCACTTGAGATCGCCGACGTGACTTGACGCTTGAGGGTATCAAGGTCGGCCATCGCATCGTCGCCGGACCGACCGTGGTTTTTGAGTTCGACGATGGCCACCAGCTTCTCTGTGCCCTCGTCCGGCACCGCTATCGCCGCGCACCGGCCCCGCGTGATCTCTTGGATGGTCGCCTCGATGTCGTCGGGAGAATGATTGCGCCCGTAGACGATCAAGAGGTCTTTGATGCGGCCGATGATGAACAATTCGCCGTCGAACAAAAACCCCGAGTCTCCCGTTCGCAGCCAGGGACCCTCGGGTGTGCCGGCGGACGGGCTGGTTAGCCGTCCACCGAAGGTGCTCTCGGTCTCTTGAGGTTTGCGCCAGTAGCCCGTTGCCACATTGTCGCCGTGCACCCAGATCTCACCGACCGTTCCCGGCGGACACTCGATGTTGGTGTCAGGATCGACGATGCGGATCATCGGTGACCGCGGCACACCGTAGCTGACCAGGGGCGTAGCGCCCGGTCCCTCGCAGCGCTCCGCATGGCCGGCGGTCAGCTTCTCGGAGTGGAAGTAGACGATTTCGGGCGGTTGAGCGGGCGTTCGGGTCCGCACATACACCGTCGCTTCGGCCAGTCCATACGACGGCCGGATCGCCGCGTCGGGAAAGTTGAAGGGCGCGAACCGCTCTGTGAAACGCTTCAGCGTCGCGGGCTGAACTCGTTCACTGCCGTTGATAATAACCAGCACGCTGCCCAGATCGAGCCCAGCCATATCCTCATCCGAGGTTTTTCGTGCTGCCAGCTCGAACGCGAAGTTCGGGGCCGCCGAGAACGCGTGGCTGTTGCTCGCCAGCAATTGCATCCACCGCGCCGGCCGTTGCAAAAACGCCACCGGACTCGTCACGACCGCCTGAAGCCCCGCCAGAACCGGCAGGAAAATCCCCACATACAAACCCATGTCGTGATAAAAGGGCAGCCACGACACCACCGTGGTATCCGGCGGCGCAGCGGTACCATAGTCCCCGAAATAGTCGGCCATGATCTGCTCAAAATTCGCCAACACGTTCCGGCTCGACGCCATCACCCCAGCAGGCTGACGAGTCGATCCGGACGTGTATTGCAAATACGCCGTGCCCGTGCGCTTCTCGCGTCTGGTCTGGGACTCGCTCGGAGAGTCGAGGTCAAGCAAATCGACTTCGACAACTGACGGAGTGGTTTCGCCACACTGCGTTTTCACATGCTCGGCGACGGTGCCTGCTATCGACGACGTGGTGAGAACGACAGACGGGGACGCGTCGCGCAATACCGAACTGACACGCTCATCGCTGACACCGCCCAGCGGGACCGAAAGCGGAACCGCGATGAGGCCGGCCTGCAATGCTCCGAGAAAAGCGGCGATGTAGTCCAGTCCCTGCGGCGCCAGTATCACGGCCCGATCACCGGCCGCCGCCACGTCATCATTCAGGGCATGCGCGACGTTGAGTGTTCGCCGGTATAACTGCGACCACGTCAGGGTCTCCGCAACCCCGGCCCAGTCCCGTTCGTAATCAATAAACGTGAACGCTGTACCATGCGGATGCAGACTGGCGCGCTCGCGCAGCACAGCCGGAATGGACGGCTCAACCACAGGCATCTGTTGCCTTCCTGCTCGGCGAAACGGGCTTGCATCCGGCGAGAGTGCCGCTATTAGTGTAAAGCCACTGCGCCGCGCATAACCGGCGCCGTTGGCGTAGTGTTGTCGTGGACAACGCCAGTGGTGTCGCCTGCGGCCCCGGCTCCTGGATAACACCTCAACACAACCCTGACACACCCTGTTGTGGAGCCCCCGTGTGCAGCCGAGGACCACAGCGCACCACCAGTTGTGGACAGCATTTCGGCAGCTGAGCTGATCGGCCGTGAAGCGCGAAACGGCCACTCTATCTGCGGTTTTGTGGTGATCGGTGTTTCGGGGAGTGTAACCTTAACGAATGTCTCGGCAGATGACGACACGTGAGGCAGCAGCTGGGGGCGCGTTCGGTCGGCTGGGCAATTATGTGGTGCGGTGGCCGCTGGTTGTCATCGGGTTTTGGGTCGCTCTGGCGGCCGGTCTGTCGCTGACCCTCCCATCGGTGACCCAGATGGCGCGTGAACGGACGGTCGCTGTCCTGCCGCCTGACGCCCCGACGCTGGTCACCGCCCAACAGATGACCGCGGCGTTCCATGAATCGGGGGTAGAAAGTCTGCTGCTGGTCGTTCTGGCCGACGAGAAGGGGCTGAGCCCCGCCGACGAAAACGTCTACCGCACCCTGGTCAATAAGCTGCGCCAGGACAGCCGCGACGTCGTGATGCTGCAGGATTTCGTCAACACACCGCCCCTGCGCGAAGCCATGACCAGCAAAGATCACAAGGCGTGGTACCTGCCGATCGGCATCGCGGGTCTGTTGAACTCACCCCAATTCCGGGACGCCTACCCACGGGTCGTCGACATCGTCAAGCACACCGTTGCGGGGTCCACGCTGAGCGCATACTTGACCGGCCCCGCCGCCACCGCGACCGACCTGATCGTCGTCGGTGAGCGAGATCTGCATCTGATCGAGAACGCCACCGCCGTCATGGTGCTGATCATCCTGCTGATCATCTACCGCAACCCAATCACCATGTTGGCGCCGTTGATAACAATCGGCATATCGTTGGTGACGGCGCAGGCAATTGTGGCCGGAGCTGCCCAAATGGGTTTAGGTATTTCCAACGAGGCCATAATTTTGATGAGCGCGATCATGGCCGGGGCCGGAATAGACTACGCCGTCTTTCTCATCAGCCGTTACCACGACTACGTGCGGCTCGGCGTCGATTCGAATCAAGCAGTCAGGAAGGCGCTGGCGTCAATTGGCAAAGTAATCGCCGCGTCCGCCGCCACCGTGGCAGTCACTTTTCTCGGAATGATTTTTTCCCGGTTGACAGCGTTCCAAACAATCGGTCCCGCATTAGCGATTTCCATCGCGGTGGCGTTCCTCGCTGCGGTGACCTTCCTGCCGGCCCTTCTGGTGCTTGCCGGGCCCCGCGGCTGGGTCAAACCCCGGCGTGACCTCACCACTCGGTTCTGGCGTCGTTCGGGAATACGCATCGTGCGCCGGCCCGCGGTCCACCTGGTTGCCAGCCTCCTGGTGCTGGCCGCCCTGGCGGGTTGCGTGAGTCTGGCCCGCTTCAACTACGACGATCGTGCCACGCTGCCGCGTTCGGTCGAGAGCACCGTCGGGTACGCTGCGATGGAACGGCATTTCCCGGTCAACTCGACGATTCCGCAGTATCTGCTCATCCGATCACCGCACGACTTGCGCACACCGCAAGCCCTTGCCGACCTGGAACAGATGGCAGCGCGGATCAGCCAGATACCCGATATCGCGAGTGTCCGGGGCATCACCCGTCCTACCGGAGAACCGTTACAACAAGCCAGCTTGACATATCAGGCGGGCGAAGTCGGCAGCAAACTCAACGACGCATCCGGCATGATCACCGGCCACACCGGCGACCTCAACCAACTGGCCAATGGGGCTAACGCCCTGGCCGACAACATCGCCAATTTACGCAGCGGAATCAGTCAGGCGATACCCAGTATCCGCGGCGTGGTCAACGCCCTCACCAATGTCCAGAACCAGTTCGGCTCGGGAGCGACGCTCAAACAACTCGACGACGCGGCCAACCTCATCAGCAAAATGCACGCCTTGGGCTTCGCTCTCGCCATGGACGTCAGCAATGTCGCGAACACTTTCGACTGGGTCCCCCCGGTACTGCGTGCCCTCGACGCCAGCCCGATCTGCGACGCTGACCCCTCCTGCAGCACCTCGCGCAGCCAGTTCCATTGGTTGATCAATGCTCGGGACAACGGCACGCTCAACCAGATGGCTGATTTGGCCAAACAACTGCAATCCACACCCGACCCGCAGAATCTGCAGTCCGCGTTGGACGGCCTGCGCGACGCACTCGACACCACCACGAAAACCTTGAACGCGGCGGGTGTCAACCAATCCGGTGACGTAGAGCCCCGCTTGACAACGCTGCAGCAAAGCGCCGATACCCTGGCCGACGCGACGCGGCGGCTGTCCGGCGGGGTGCAGGCGCTGGTTGAGCAGATGAAGCATATGGGTGTGGGGCTTGCCGACGCGTCAGCCTTCTTGCGGGCGATGAAATACGACGCGGCAACGCCGTCAATGGCCGGGTTCTATATTCCGCCCCAGGTGCTGACCCGCGACGAGTTCAAAAAAGCCGCCCAGGTTTTCGTTTCGCCCGATGGGCATGTGGTGCGGTATCTGATACAGACCAAACTCAATCCCTTCAGCACCGCGGCCCTGGACCAAATCAACGCGATCACCCGCACCGCCCGCGAAGCTCAACCCAATACCGCGCTGGCGGATGCCTCGATATCGGTGGGAGGATTATCCGCCGGGCTCCGTGACACCCGTGAATACTACAACCATGACTTCCGGCTTATTGTCGTGGTGACGATTATCGTGGTGTTCCTGATTTTGATCACGCTGCTGCGTGCGATCGTGGCGCCGCTCTATCTGATCGCTTCGGTGGTCATTTCCTATTTATCGGCGCTTGGTATCGGCGTCATCATGTTTCAATTCGTACTCGGCCAGCAACTGCATTGGAGCGTGCCCGGATTGACCTTCATCATATTGGTTGCGGTGGGGGCGGATTACAACATGCTGCTCATCTCCCGGATTCGGGATGAGTCCGCGCACAGCGTGCGCTCCGGTGTCATCCGCACTGTGGGATCGACCGGCGGTGTGATCACCGCCGCGGGCGTCATCTTCGCCGCCACGATGTTCGGTCTGCTCTTCGCCGGTATCAGCACGATGGTCCAAGCCGGGTTCGTGATGGGAGTCGGGCTGCTGCTCGACACTTTCCTGGTGCGCACCATCACCATCCCGGCCATAGCTTCGCTGGTGGGCCGGGCAAACTGGTGGCCGTCGCGGACGGTCTCGCAGCCGAAGCGCCGGTCGAAGCCCGCGACGCGAACCACGGCGCCACAGGCGGAACCACTGTCTGAGCACGACACAACCCAGCCGCAGCTCGTATGACCATCCCCAGAAAGTGGTCATGCCCGGTGGTTTCCGGCGTGTCAGCAGAACCATGGAAGTGGCCCCGCAGGTCGCCGTGGTGGTCACCACCGCCACGGCCTGCTGCATCGCCACGTTTTCGGTGAACAGGGCGTTCTCGCAAGGTTTTTGGTCGTGTTTTCTCAGTCGGTCAATGCAGACTTGTGACGACTCAGGTTTGTGCTGTACGCCAACGCGCCTATCAGAGCAAAACGTGACTGTCCAGGTGAAAGTCGGTGATCCCCAGCACGTTTGCACTGATGACGGATGCGTGCACGGCTGCCGGTTGACCTCAGCTCCGGTCAGAGTGGGATCAGACTGCTCAGATCAGCGACCGCTGTCGACGCTTGGCCCACCACCGCGAAAAACTCGAACCCGGCGGCCAATTGCAGCAGGTAGGTGTCTGTCGCGATTGGCTGACCGAGGGCTTCCACCAGGTTGCCCGAGCCGAGCCCGGCGGCGAACAGGTTCAGGTCATAGGTGGGCAGCCCGGTCAGGACCGCGGTGATGACATCAGCCGTCGGCAGCAGCGTCGCATAGGCCGCCGAGGCCGCGCCGGAGAGCGCGTTGACCACAGCGGTGACCTCGTCGGCGATTCCGTTGGGCGACAAGCCGGAGAGCAGCGCCGCTGGGGACAGCATGGTCGACAGCGCCGCCATGGGGCTGGCCAATACGCTGGACACGGTTGCCGACGGGTCCGACAGCACCGCCGCTGCGCCCGAGGTGATGTCACCCACGAAGTTGCTGATGCCTTGTTGGGTTCCCGACACCAGCAAGCCCGGGACCTTTTCCAGGTCGGCAAGGCTCGGGAACAGCCCGAACTGGGTGGGCACATTGGCAAAACCCTGCGACCAGCCGTAGTCGGGATCGCCGTAGCCCAGGTTGACCAGCACCTCCAGGTCCGGTTGCAGCAGGTTGGCCAGCGGGTCGCCGACGACCGGGATGGCGCGCAGCGGATCCAGCAGCGGCAGATCGTTGGTGGGAATCATGTAGTAGGTGGTCATCGTGGCGCCCATGGTGGGCAATTTGATCGCCGTCGCGAGCTGCTCGGGTGTGACATCCACGGAATAGGTGGGGTGCACGTATTGGATGCCGAGTATCGAGTTGAGGTCACAGATGGCGTCGATCGGATACTGGCAGACGTCGGCGAAGCCGTCGTATTCCAGCGTGTAAATGGTGGTCGGATAGAGGTCGGAGGGGGTCGCGCCGTTGAAGGTGATCCCGAGGCTGGGCAAGGTCAGGCCATCGGCGCGCTCAAAGAGCCCGCCGTTAGGCAGGTTGGGGTCACCGGTCAGTACGAATGACACGTCGGAACTGGACACATGTTGGGCCGCCAGCTCGGTCATGGTCATCCCGGCGATCGTCGAACTCTGCGACTGCCCCTTCATGACGACGTCGAAGCCGTCGTTGACTTGCTGGGTGATCAGGTTGTCGAGAATCTGGGTGCCCTGGGCTTCGGAGGTGTCCAGCGGCAAACTCTTGACACCGGTATATAACGCGTAATTTCCGGCGGGATAGTAGACGGGTTGCGGACTGTACCCGGGATAGAGCGGTTTGACGAAAACGTCGAAAACGTGCTCCACGTAGCTGTCCGACGGTATCGGTGTTCCGCTGCCGGCCATGATGTCCGCAATACCTTGACTGATCTCTGCATCCACGAGCTGCACCGCGCGCACCTGCGCAGTAGGTGGCGATGTGGTCAGGGTGGGGACCCCGGTCAGCCCAGTGCCGACGATGACGATGCTCGCGGCAATGAGCGGTCCCAGGGCACGTGGCATAGCTTTCTCCTCGGTGAGCGGATGCTGAGGCACTCCTGAGCAGAAACCCAGGGACGACGCAACACTACAGCAGCGCACACCAACCCGAATCTCAAATCAACAAATGAGAGGACGTGACCGCTGCCCAGCTGACCCGGTTTCCCGGCTCGGGAGTCGCCCCCGGCGCCCAGACCGGCGGACCCTACGGTAGGACGGCGGTGAGATCGCCGAGGGCCGCGCTGAGCGCCTGCTCGACAAGCTCGACTTCGAAACCGGCCACCACGGTGAGCAGGCCGGTGTCTGCCGCGAGGGGCAGGCCGATGGCATCGATGGGGTTGGTGAGGTGGTCCTGGACCAGGCTGGAGCATGCCCTGGCCCATCGAGGTGTTCAGGGCCGGAAAGCCAGCCAAAGGACCCGTCGCGGCGGTGGGGTAATTGATCGAGAAGGGCACGCTGAGGATCGGATACTCGGGCGTGAACCGGCCGTTCGCATAGGGGTCCGGGTAGGTGATGTCGGGAAAAGGGGGTGGATGTAGAGCTGATTCGCCGCGTGCCCATAGCCGGGTACATCGTCGTTGGGCAGTGGTTGGCCGCTGGGGCCCATGACCAATCCGATGGTGGGCGGATCGTCGGTGGAGATGTCCGCGTGCGCGCCGGCCGGATCCCTCATCGCGGTCAGCGCCACGACACCGGCGGTTGCTGCCAGTCCCCCAGCAAACAAAGCGTACGGCCTGACATGTGCCACCTCCCACCCGCGGGCAGGCTGGTGCAGAATCGTCGAAGCAGGCCAGGTGTCTCCGCGGGGTGTCCTAACGCTCGCCGCCGCTGATGTCGAACGAAATTCCGGTCTTACGAACTGATCCGTGACTGCCCGGCCCGGCTGGTCCACGGAACCGCCGACTCCGGTCGCGCAGGGACCCGTCATCCCCGACAATATCGAGATGCTGGGAATCGCTCACACAACGAGGACGCTGCTCGACGTGAAACCGCCGACATCCCGGCGAGGCAAAAGTTTGGCTCAGCTGCACCGCCCAGCCGACGTACACTGGGTCCAAACTCAAACGTCTAGGACATTCCGGCAGCCCAGCGCCTGTTCGTATGCAGCTACTGAGGACACTAGCGCTGTTGCCCTCTAAGGATAAAGTGCGACAATGGATTTCGCGATGCTACCCCCGGAGGTCAACTCGGGCAGGATGTATTCCGGTCCGGGCGCAGGGCCCATGCTGGCCGCAGCCAGCGCTTGGGACGGTCTGGCCATCGAACTGCACTCCGCGGCAGCGTCTTACGGCTCGGTGGTGTCGGAGCTGACCGCCGGGCCGTGGGTGGGTCCGTCGTCGGTATCGATGGCGGCTGCGGCCGCCCCCTATGTGACATGGCTTTCCGCCACTGCCGCGCAGGCCGAGCAGGCAGCCACCCAGGCCAGAGCAGCAGCGGCCGCGTACGAGGCGGCTTTTGCAATGACGGTGCACCCGGCAGTAATCGCGGCTAACCGCGCCCTGTTGATGGCGCTGGTCGCGACGAACTTTTTCGGTCAGAACACCCCGGCAATCGCAGCCACCGAAGCACATTACGCCGAAATGTGGGCCCAAGACGCCGCCGCCATGTACGGCTATGCGGGCGCCTCGTCCGCCGCGTCGACGTTGACGCCGTTCACTCCCCCACCGCCCACCACCAACCTGGCCGGGCTGGCTGGCCAATTCGCCGCAGTAGCCCAGGCCTCCGCTACCTCCGCCGCCTCCCACGCGCACACCCCGCTGACGCAGCTGATGGCCGCAGTGTCGTCTGCACTGCATGGGCTCACGTCGCCGCACCTGCCCACAGCGGCGACCTTCCTGGGGCCCGCTGCCTACGAGCCTGTCTCGGCCTCCACCTCGTGGTCCACATGGGCCACCTCTGCGGCGCGCGCGATCCACACAGTGCAGGACTTGCAGTACGAGTTCGGTCCGGGCCCACTGCAATCGATCCTGGCGGGCTTGGGAGGCCCGGGAATCCTGGGCATGGGCAATCCGGCGGTGTCGGCGAGTGTGGGCCAGGCGGGCTCGGTCGGCGGATTGTCGGTGCCGCCGAGCTGGGCCGCGGGCACCGGAACCGCCCTCGTGTCACCGGCCGCCAACGTCAGTGCCGCGCCGGCGGTCGCGGCGAGCGGGGCGGCACGATCGGAAATGGCTGTCACGGGCCTGGCCGGGCCGGCCGCGGGCAATGCGATTCCTGGGTCCCCCACACCCTGACGGGCCGCCGCATAAACACATAACAGCGATGTCAGAGCGTGCAACCCATCGAATCGTCCGTCACCCAATCGATGACAAGGAGCTCCTGATCTCGCTCGTCATCACAAATCCAAATCCCCCAGATCCGCGGCTCGGCGGTCAGTCTGTCTTATCCGGCGGACGTCGTTGGGCAGTCAGCGGGCTCCCACGATGACCTTCGGACTGCTCTGTGCTGACAACGTCTTCTGTGATTCCTCTGTGATTCTGCTGTGATTCCCGGTGATGACATGATGAATAGGATCTGAGGCACATCCGCAGGAGATGACGGACTCGAAGAGAACCTGCTAGCCTGGGGCCAAGACGGCGACCGCTGCGCTGATGTCATCTCAATCCAGCGTTCGGCGGCGCGCAAGCTGGGAGGTGTCCGCATGACCAAGCTGCTGACCAGACTGCCTGTGGCAGTTGGCGCTCTGGTGGTGTCGGTGACTGCCGGAATCGGGGTCGCGTCCGCGGATCCCGGTATGGATCAGGTCATCAATACCACGTGCAGTTATTCGCAGGCGGTGGCGGCGCTGAATGCGCAAGATCCGGCAGCTGCCGCGCAGTTCAACGCATCGCCGGTGGCGCAGTCCTGGCTGCGCACCTTTCTCGACTCCCCGCCGGACCAGCGCCAGCGAATGATCCAGCAGGTACAAAGCATGCCGCGGGCTCAGCAGTACGCTGGGCTCGTGGTGCAGATCGCCAACACCTGCAACAACTACTGAGCTAACAGCGTGTGGGCAAACCGCTTGCACAACAACTGCTTCGAAGTTTAACCTCAGCTCTGAACTGAGATCGCCGTGAGATAGCGGGCTGAATGGGCTTGTAGCGCAATCGTTTTCGTATAGTCTCAAACAAGCAGTTATCTTCGCGGCCCACGAATCGACCGGTTATCCGCCGGGGCTGGTTTGCCGTGAGTCCGTGTGCGGCGACGTGGAGAGCGGTTCCATCACGCAGTTTCGGGTTATTCTCAGAGCTGGTTTCCGGTTGGAAGACCCACGCGGTAGGGCGGCTTAGCCCGCGACTGCTCCTGGCTGGCGGAACGGTGCGCCGAACTCGGGCACCCTGTGAAAACCGTTCTTGCGCGCCTGGGCGGCGCCGTAGCGGATCATTGTGTGCACGGCGACGAACCCGGTGTGATCCAGTACCACAAACGGCGACAGCAGCCGGTTATGAACGAACGCGAACGCCAACCCGCTCGCCGGATCTGCCCAGCCCAACGATCCGCCCAGCCCGGCGTGGCCGAAGCCCGGCATCAGGCCGGGCACGAAAATTGTGTGGTAACCGAGGTGAAAACCCAAGGGTACGAACAGGTTGCGGTCCAGGCGCAGATTGCGTCGACCAGTCAGACCGTCCACCAGCCTGCGGGAGAGAAACCGGACACCGTCAATCTCACCACCGTTGGCGATGGCACCGTACATCCGTGCCAGCCCGCGTGCCGTCGCGACCCCGTTGGCCGCGGGGATTTCCGCGTCAAGCAGCGGGATATCTCCCTGAACAACGGCTCTCATGCCGGGAAAGTACATTGCGCCGAATCCGGCTGAGGTCTGCAGCGACGCGATTCGAGGCGCGACGAAGTCGAAGACGGGGTTACGGTTGCGGCTCTGCGGCATGATGATCTGTGCGGCGCGGGTGGGCGCCTCAGCCGGCGGCCGGCCCAGATGCAAACCGTCGGTGCCCAACGGCTCGGCAAGCTCCTCGCGGATCAAGTCACGCATGCCCTTGCCGGTGACCGCCCGCGCCAGACCCGACATCAGCCAGCCGTAGGTGAGTGCGTGATACGCGGGTTTGCCCAGCAACCGGCCCGGTGGCGCCGCGGCAAGCTGCTCTTCCATCAATCTGTGGTTCAGCAAGTCGTCTCGGGTGGCGCCATTCAACGATGACAACCCGGCGCGGTGCCGCATCACTGTGCGCACCGTGATGGCGGCTTTACCGTTCGCGCCGAACTCCGGCCAATACTCGGCAACCGGGGCGTCGTAGTCGATCAACCCTCGGTCCACCAACCGGTGAATGACGGTCGAGCTCATCCCCTTCGTCGCCGAGAACACCATGGCGCCGGTGTCTGCCGTCCAGGGCACCTGTCCACGCCGGTCAGACCACCCCATCCAGACGTCGACGACCGGTACACCCTCGAGATACACCGCCATCGCGCCACCGCCGAACCGGCGCCCCGGGAACAAGCTGGCGAAGCTGCGGACGGCGCAGGCAAAGTGCGGGTCCGCTGCGCCGTGGACACCGCGGGGAAGCGCACCGCTGCGACGGCCGCGGGTCTGTTGTGTCACAGTGTCAAATTTACCCGCGTGGCTGGCAAACAAACCTCAAGTTACCTTTCTGTTAAACTGACGCAACCTGAAGTATTTGCTGCGCAGCCAAAGCCGGGGTCAGTTCGCCCGCCAGCACCCGCCGTTCGACGTCGGCGCGGATTTCGCGCACAGCGGGATTGGACAGCACTCGGTCCAGCACCGTGTCACGAACCAACTGCCAGGTCCAGTCGACCTGCTGCGCTCGCCGGCGCGCCTCGAACTCACCAGCCTCAGTGAGCACCCGTCGGTGACGTTCGACCGTGTCCCACAACTGTGTGAGCCCGGTCCCTTCGACCGCACTCATGGTGAGAACTGGTGGTTTCCAAAGGGTTTCACGCGGATAGATCATACGGATAGCTGCCGAGAGGTCACGTGCAGCTGACCGTGCTTCACCGAGGTGCTCGCCGTCGGCCTTGTTCACTACGACGATATCGGCCAGTTCGAGCACCCCTTTCTTGATGCCCTGCAACTGATCACCGGTGCGCGCAAGGGTCAGTAGCACGAATGTGTCGACCATGTTGGCCACCGCAACCTCGGACTGACCGACCCCAACGGTTTCGACCAGGATCACGTCGAAGCCCGTGCCTTCCAACAGCACAATGGTTTCACGGGTCGCCCTGGCGACACCTCCGAGCGTGCCCGCGGTTGGCGAGGGCCGGATGTAGGCGTTCGGGTGTACTGCCAGCCGCGCCATCCGGGTTTTATCGCCGAGGATCGAACCACCGCTGCGGGTCGATGACGGGTCGACGGCCAGTACCGCAACCCGATGGCCGTGGTCGACCAGATACATTCCCAGCGCTTCGATCGCCGTTGACTTGCCCACACCGGGCACACCGGTGATCCCGACTCGGTGGGCCTTCCCGGAATCCGGAGTCAGTGCGAGCAGCAATTGCTGGGCTTGCTCGCGATGATCGCTGCGGGTGGACTCTACTAACGTGATGGCCCGCGGCAGCGCTGCACGGTCGCCTCTGCGCAGAGCCGCCGCCAAGTCCTCGACAGTGTCAAAGTTGTTGGTTGCCATCTAGGTGAGCGTGTAGCCCAGCCGGTCGGCAAGCTTGTGCAGCAAGTCGATTGCGGCATCTGCGATGACGGTGCCGGGCGGAAAGATCGCGGCGGCTCCGGCGGCGTACAGTTCGTCGTAGTCGCCGGGTGGGATGACGCCGCCGACCACGATCATGATGTCGGGCCGGCCCACCCCGGCGAGCGCGTCACGCAGGGCGGGCACCAGCGTCAAATGCCCGGCGGCCAGCGACGACACGCCGATGACGTGCACATCATTGTCGGCTGCCTGGCGGGCGACCTCGTCGGGCGTGGAGAAGAGCGAGCCGACGTCGACGTCGAACCCGAGGTCGGCGAACGCCGTCGCAATCACCTTCTGCCCCCGGTCGTGGCCATCCTGACCGATCTTGGCCACCAAAATCCGCGGCCGCCGACCGTCCGCCTCGGCGAACTTCTGGACCAGTTCAGTGGCCTTGGCGATACTGGTCACGTTTCCAGCCTCATCACGGTAGATGCCTGCGAGCGTCCGAATCTCAGCTTGGTGGCGTCCGTAGACTTTTTCCAGCGCTTCGGAGATCTCCCCGACGGTGGCTTGGGCCCGGGCGGCGTCGATGGCCAGCGCGAGCAGGTTGTTACCCAGCCCATCGGCCCCGGCCGGCCCGGTGGCGGCGGCCGCGCGCGTCAGCTCTGCCAGTGCCTTGTCCACGGCGTCCTGATCCCGGTTGGCTCGCAGTTGTTGAAGTTTGGCCAGCTGCTCGGCGCGCACCCGACTGTTGTCGACCTTGAGAACCTCAATCGGATGGTCCTCATCGATCTGATACTTGTTGACCCCGATCACCGTCTGACGTCCGGAGTCGATGCGCGCTTGGGTGCGCGCGGCGGCCTCTTCGATACGCAGCTTCGGGATGCCGTCACTGATGGCCTGCGCCATGCCGCCGTGCTCGGCCACCTCGGCCAGGTGGGTACGAGCCTTCTGCGCGAGCCGATACGTCAGCCACTCCACGAAATACGAGCCAGCCCAAGGATCGATCGGCCTGGTGATGCCCGATTCCTGTTGCAGCAACAGCTGGGTGTTGCGCGCGATGCGCGCCGAAAAATCGGTAGGCAGCGCCAGCGCCTCATCGAGCGCGTTGGTGTGCAGCGACTGGGTGTGACCCTGCGCCGCGGCCATCGCCTCGATGCAGGTGCGGGCGACGTTGTTGAAGGGATCCTGGGCAGTCAGCGACCAGCCTGAAGTCTGCGAATGTGTGCGCAACGACAGCGATTTAGGGTTCTTCGGACCGAACTGCGCGACCAGCTCGCTCCACAGCAGCCGGCCTGCCCGGAGTTTGGCGACCTCCATGAAGAAGTTCATCCCGATACCCCAGAAGAACGACAGCCGCGGCGCGAACTGGTCGATGTGCAATCCCGCGTCCAGGCCCGCCTTGACGTAGTCCACCCCATCGGCCAGCGTGTAGGCCAGCTCTAAATCCGCTGTGGCGCCGGCCTCTTGCATGTGATAGCCGGAAATGGAAATGGAGTTGAACTTGGGCATCTTGGCGCTGGTGTAGGCGAAGATGTCGGAGATGATCCGCATCGACGGTTTCGGCGGGTAGATGTAGGTGTTGCGGACCATGAATTCTTTGAGGATGTCGTTCTGGATGGTGCCGGCGAGCTTCTCCGGGGGGACACCCTGTTCTTCGGCGGCTACCACATACAGCGCGAGCACCGGCAACACGGCGCCGTTCATCGTCATCGACACCGATACTTTCGACAAGTCGATACCGTCGAACAACTCGCGCATGTCGAGGATGGAATCGATTGCCACACCTGCCATTCCGACATCGCCCTGCACTCGGGGATGGTCAGAGTCGTAGCCGCGGTGAGTGGCCAGGTCGAACGCCACCGACAGGCCCTTCTGGCCGGCTGCGAGGTTGCGGCGGTAAAACGCGTTCGAGTCCGCGGCAGTGGAAAACCCGGCATATTGGCGGATGGTCCACGGCTGAGTGACATACATTGTCGGGTAAGGGCCCCGGATGTAAGGCGGCTCGCCCGGAAAGCTGTTCAGCGGGTAGCCCTCGCGGACGGCGACGTCTCGATCGGCGGCGACGTAGACGGATTTGACAGCAATGCCTTCGGGTGTGTGCCATTCAAGTTCGTCTGCTGTGTAGCCATGCGGTGCCGCGGTTTTTGCAGTAGGCGTGGTGAGGGCCGCTGCGGTCGCCTTTTTGTCCGCATGCGCTCCGTGTAGCGGGACATCGGCAAAACTGCCGATAGCAGACATACTCGCAGTCATCTCGCCTAGGCCCCCAATCGGGTCAACAGATTCGAAAGAACTTGGACTGCATTGATTTTCGCAGTTAAATACTCATCGGGAAGATGGTCAGAACCGTCCAGCACGGTTTTTGGCCCGGCCAGGTAGATCCGCGACACCCCGGCGCGGCGGGCCGCCTCCACGACGCCGGGCGCTTCTGTGCGGTAGCGGTCATCGGTGCCGCAAACCACCACGACATCAATTGAACCGTTCACCGAGAGGGCATGGGCGACACTTCCAGCGTCGACGGGCCCGGGGTTGACTGCTTCGATACCACCGGATGCCAACAGGTTGGCCGCAAACGTCGCCCGGACATTGTGCTCGGCCAGCGGACCCAGCGGCAGCAACAACACGCGCGGACGAGATCCGGTGCGCTGGAGATAGGCATCCGAGCGATCCCGCAAAGCCTCGAATTCCGCCGCGTAGCGTTTGATCGCCGAACCGCCCGGCGACAGAACCGGTTCGTCCAGGTTCGGGTATTCGTTGACCCCGGTGATCGCAAGACGGCGATGGGCGATGTCATCGGCGCGGCGGGCGGCGATCTCGGCGATCTGACCACCGATGTAGTCGCAGGCATCGACGAATCCCCCGCGGGCTTCGACGTCTTGAAAAAGTTGCCAAGCACGCTGGGCGAGCTGTTCGGTGAGGTTCTCCACGAACCACGATCCGCCCGCGGGATCCAGCACTCGGCCGATGTGGGACTCTTCCAGCAGCAGCAGCTGCGTGTTGCGGGCGATCCGGCGGGCAAAATTCGGTCCCGTGCCCGGGTAACCGTCCGGGATCGCCGCGTCGAACGGCAGTACTCGCACCGTGTCGGCGCCGCCCACTCCGGCGCTAAAAGCCGCCACCGTGGTGCGCAGCATGTTCACCCACGGATCTCGCTGGGTCATCATCGGAAACGATGTCTCGGCGTGCACGATGGCCGCCGCGCCGGCCGGGTCGCCGAGAACTTCACCTACCCGCGCCCACAGTTGCCGGGCCGCCCGTATCTTGGCGATCGTCATGAACTGGTCGTCGTCAGCACTGAGTCGAAAACTGATCTGGCGCAATGCGTCTGAGACTGAAATCCCAGATTCGTCCAGTGTCCGAAGGTAGGCCACCGCGGCAGCGATGCTGCCGGCGAGCTCCCACGACGCGTTAGCGCCCAGGTTGTGAAATGCCGGGCCGTCGACCGTGATCGCCCGCACGCCGCGGCCAGCGGCGATTTTCTGCGCGACCGCGACCACCTGGTCGACAGACGGGGCGGGACGTCCGCTCAGCGGCGCGCTCAGCGGGTCGGCCCCCAGGTCGACCGACAGCGTCGCCCGCTGTTCAGGTGTCACCGAGGACATCAGCCCCAGCACCGCGTCGGCCGCCATCGTGTAGTCAGCGCCGGCGTCCACGATCAGCGGCACCAGTTCCAGATAGACGCCGTCCAGGAGCCGGCCGAGCTGACCCGGCGCCACGCCCGATTCCCCCACCCGAAGCACCAGCGCGCTGACCCCGTTGGTGAGCGCGCTGAGCACAGCAGCGTTGTCGTCGGCGCCCTGGGTTGGAAACAGCTCGGCGACCTTCCAGCCGCCGGCGACGCCGCGTGCGGCGTCAGCGCCACGCACGAAAGGCCACTGGCCGGGTAACGGCGGCTCCGGCATTTCGTCAAGCGCGGTGTAGAGCGCGCGGATCGCGAACCCCTCGTATGTCGGAGTTTCCAGCAGCCGCTCGGGCTCGTCGCCGAGCTCGCTGCGATGACGGCTTTTGCTGAGCACCTCGGTCACCGCCGTACGCCATCGGGCGCGGGCCTGCGCCAGGTTGTCGGCGGACATGTCGATGGACACCGGCGGCTCCTGTGGTCACAGCATGGGGCGATGATCGCCGTTGACAAGATCCTTGCCTTTTGTCACTCAGGCTAATTGATCGCGATCAGCGACTTGGAAGCGACCGGCTCTGCGAAACGCCTGGGCGACGCCATCGTTGTCAAGGGCCTTTAACCTGTGCTGTGTGAGCGCGCCCGCCGCCAGCACGGTGATCTGCACCCTGCGCAGTATGGGCGCTTCGCTGGTCGCAACGACACGCCAGCTGTCCCCGCGGCGGATGACCGTGACCACCGGCGTGCTCGTCGCCCTGGTCGCTGTGGCGGTGCTTGTGCCTCGTCCCACCGCGGTGCAATTGCGGGACTGGGCAACCTCGGCGGGACCGTGGTTTCCGCTGGCGTTCCTCACCGCGCATATCGTCGTGACAGTGCTGCCATTCCCGCGCACCGCGTTCACCCTGGCCGCCGGGCTGCTGTTCGGTCCGCTGCTCGGTGTCGTGCTGGCGGTCGCGGCCAGTACGGCCAGCGCGCTGATCGCGCTGCTGCTGGTGCGCGCGGCCGGTTGGCAGCTGAGCCGTCTGGTGCGGCACGCGGCGGTCCAGAGCGTCGACGCGCGTCTGCGGGACCGCGGCTGGCCGGCTATCTTGTCGCTGCGCCTGATCCCCGCCGTGCCGTTTTCCGTGCTCAACTATGCTGCGGGCGCGTCAGCCGTGCGGGTATTGCCTTACCTGCTGGCCACGCTGGCAGGCGTGACACCGGGAACGGTCGCCGTGGTGATCTTGGGTGACGCGCTGACCGGCCGGGTCAACCCGCTGCTGTACCTGGTGTCGGCGTGCACGGCCGCTGTCGGTGTGAGCGTGCTGGGCTACGAAATTTACCGGCACCGCCAGCAGCGCCGCGGGGCGAACACCTCACGATCTCGCCGCAGTGGCAGGTAGTGTCAGCTGGAATCGTGCGCCGCCCTCATGGGGCAGGCAGACCAAGTCGCCGCCGTGGGCGCGGGCGAGTGCGCGTGCGATGGGCAAACCCAGTCCGGCGCCGCCCCGGTCACGGCTGCGGGCGGTGTCCAGGCGCACCAGTCGTTCGAAGATGCGCTCCCGCTCGTCGTCGGGAATCCCCGGGCCGGTGTCGGTAACGGTGACCTCCGCGAGTTCGCGACCGGTGGCGTGCTCCGCACACCGCCGCAGGTCGATACTGATCCGGCCGTTCGGCGGGGTATAGCGACGTGCGTTGTCGAGCAGATTGGACAAGATCTGCGCCAACCGGGTGGGATCAGCCGGGACGACCAGCGCGGTCGGTCCGCTGCGCGTGATGGTCAGCTGGGGTGCCAGCATGGCGGTCCGGTCGGCTTCGGCCTCGATAAGGGCGGCGAGGTCGACGTCTTGCACGTCCAGCGCCAGGCCGGCGTCGATGCGGCTGAGATCAAGCATGTCGGCGACCAGTCGGGCGGCGCGGCGAGCGTCGGACAGCAGCAGCGTGGCCCGCCGGTATTGGCGACGCCCGGCCGGATCTTGGCCGGCATTGCCGGCAAGCTGTTCAGCCGCGGCTTGGATACCTGCTATGGGGGTGCGCAGTTCGTGAGCGGCGTCGACGAGGAACCGCCGGGTGGCCGTCTCGGCACGCTGCGCCGCTTCCGCGGCGTGCTGAGCCTGGCGCTCGGAGGCTTCCAGGGCGTCGAGCATCCCGTCGAATGCGCTTGCCGCGCGGCCAAGCTCCGTGTCGGGACGGTCAGGGCGCAGCCGCCGACCGCGGTCACCGGTAGCGATGTCCTTGGCTAGCGCGGTGAGCCGATCCAGCGGCCGCAGGGCCGCCCGGCTCGCGGCCACGAGCAACAGAGCGGCCACCAGAAGAGTCGCCACGCCGGCTCCGATCATGAGCCGGCGCAGCTGGTGTGTCACTTGGGTGGTTTGCGTGGTATCGGCCACCAGGATCACCCGTCCGCCAGTCGGCAGCGGGTGCACCACCACCGTGGCGGTGGCATCCGGACGCGGCGGCGGGGGCGGCGGACCCCACGGCGGCGGGGGTGGTGGCGGGGGCGGCGGACCCCAGGCTGGTGGTGGCGGGGGCGGCGGGCCCCACGGCGGCGGTGGCGGGACGGTGGGGCCGGCGGTGGTGTCTGGGCTGATCGCCGGATCCCCGTAGGTGGCACCGTCGGGGCCGACGAGTAGCGCCCGCACACTACCACCGTTGAGTTCGGCCGCAATCTGGCCCGGCGGAGTTCGAGCGAGCGCCAGCGCGTCGGCGCGCGATGTGGCCGCGATCAGCCGGTCGTGCAGATTGCGTCGTGCTTGTGCACCCACGCTCACGTCGACGACGACCCCGAGGATCACCAGTAACACCGTCAGTAGCCCCAGCACCATCAACGTCACCCGGTACCGCAGAGACGGTGTCGGCGTCGGCGGATCCGGAGAGGCACCGGGGATCATGGCCGCGGTGGCTGCAGGCGATAGCCGATACCGCGGACGGTGTGCACGATACGCGGGCCGTGCGCTTCGAGTTTGCGTCGTAGTCCGCTGATGTGTACCTGCACCAGGTTGGTGTCGTAGGCGTCATATCCCCACACCGCGCGAAGAATCTGGCTGGCGCTGACGATCCGGCCGCGCTGTTCGACGAGAAAAGCCAACAGCCGTAGCTCTGTGGCGGTCAGCTCCAGGCGATGACCATCACGGGCGGCGACACCGGCTTCCACGTCCAGGATCAGGTCACCGACCTGCACCACCTGAGGCAGCCGTCCGCGCCGGCGCAGGACCGCGCCGACCCGCGAGAGCAGTTCGACGAGTTCGAATGGTTTGACCACGTAATCGTCTGCTCCGCTGTCCAGACCGCGCACTCGGTCCGAGAGGGCATCACGGGCGGTGATCATCACGATCCCGGCATCGCCCCATTCGCGGATGACGTCGATCAGCGCAAATCCGTCTCGACCCGGCAGCATCACATCCAGCACCACCAGGTCAGGACGCAGACCGTCGAGAAGCTCCTCCAGCCCGTCGCCGTCGGCGCGGGCCTCGGTGTGGTATCCGACCTCGGTTAATGCTTCGGCGACCATCTCGCGGATAGTTTCCGAATCTTCCACCACAAGCACCCGCGGCGCAGTGCGCCGATGGTCGCGCCAGCTACTGGGCATGGTTCATTGTTAGCGCCGTTAGCGCCGCATCCCTGAAATCAGCCTGAAGAAACGAGTGGCGCGGGATTCTTCAGGTTCACTTCAACTAGGCTGGCTATGGTCCGCCGGTAGACCCTCAACCGTATGGGACAGCGTATGAGCTCCGATAACAACGACATCAACACCGGGGCAGACATGCTCCGGCCGGACCAGACGTCGGCCCCGCCTGCACAACCCCCTCGTCGCCGCTGGGTGGGCGTGAGCGAAGCGGCCCGCCGCCATCCCATCGCCACCGTGGCAGGTGCAGCGGTAGTGGGCCTGGTGATGGGCGCAGCCGCGGCCGCTGCCGTAATTCTGCTGACGTGGAGTCCTCCCGCCGTGCCGCGGGAGCCACTCGCCCTTCGCCCCGCCCCGGCACTCGGACCGGGTAGTCCGCCTCCCCCGCAGGCTTGGCCGGCCCCACCCCCGGGTCGCCGCGGTCCGCTGAGCTGGCCGTCGGCGCCACGGGACCCGATCCCGCCGCCGCCGCCACCACCGCCGGGTGTTCCGCCACCGGCCTGGGGGCCGCCGCCCCCACCCCCACCAGCTTGGGGCCCGCCGCCCCCACCACCGCCGGGACCGTGGGGCCCGCCGCCTCCACCGGCCTGGGGGCCTCCGCCCCCACCACCGCCGGGACCGTGGGGCCCGCCGCCTCCACCCCCACCGGCCTGGGGCGCGCCGCTGCCCCCACCGGCCTAACCGCCGCCGACACCGATGAGACGAGAGCGGGAGGGCAGACCGTGATCGTGCTGCTGCTCGTGGCCGCCGTGGCAGGCGCCTACTGGGCGGGTGCCCATAGTCGGCGGCCACCCCGCGACGACTTTTCCCGCCGGCACAGCCCCGACACCGCCGGCCACCCTGCCGGCTACCCCGCGGAGCCATCACGGGCTGCGCCGGCTCCGGGGTGGCTGTGGGTACTGGGCACCGCGATCGCCATCCTGGTGGTGTGCTCAGTCCGGAGCCGACCCGATATTTTCGGCGGGCCGGGGCTTTTCGGTGGACCCGGCGGGCTCTTCGCGACGCTGCTCGGTCCGTAAGCCACCGGGGGCGCCGCCGCCCAGCGCGAACTGGCCGGCCGATCACGTGTCGCGCGGCCGAGCGTCATCGGTCGCGGTGGCCGCCGCTGAGTCCCCTTCCGAAACCGCGGTGACCAGCGCCGAACCCGCCATGCCCGCCTGGCCGGGGCCAGCCCCGGCAACCACTACCTCGTGGACGGGCTCGCGGATGGTCCGGCTCTCTCGCACGGGCACGCTCACGTTCGACGGCTGAAGCGGCACGACCGGTGGTGCCACCGGCACCGGAGGCGCCAGGCCGTCCACGGGAAGCTCTTGCGCAGCAGGTGCCGGCCGGCCAATCGGAAAGTGCGTAGGCGAGTACGGCGGTCGACGACGAAATGGTGCGTTCGCTACGGCCGGCGCCGCGCCACGGGTCAGTGCTGTCTGTGATTTCGCGGCGCTCGCCGAGAAGCACGTCGCGGTCCGCAGGTGGTGTGTGAGCGCACCACGCCGTCGGAGGCGACGAGGAACAGTCAACCTGAGCCACTGCCGCTCGGCGCAGCACAGGTTTCTGTCATCACACTCATGAGCCGGCCGGCGGCGTCCCGGCCACCCCCTCCACCGGTTTGCGGGCATCCGCTTCGGCCTTGGCCACCGCCTGCGCAATCGCCGCATCGGTCTGCAGGCTGAACCAGTCGGCGACATCCTCGCTGTCGTCCTCGGGCTTGGGCAGATCCGGCTCCACCGGTGACGGTTGGTACCGGTACACCCCATCCTCACCGGGCGCACCCAGCAGTTTGGTGAACCCTTGCAACGCAGCCCCGAAGTCGCTGGGCACCACCCACACCTTGGTGGCCTCGCCCTGGGCCAGCTGCGGCAGGACCTGCAGATACTGGTAAGCCAGCAGCTCCGGGGTGGGCCGTCCGGCTTTGATCGCCGCGAATATTTTCTCGATGGCCTTGGCCTGACCTTGCGCCTGCAGGTAGGCCGCGGCCCGCTCTCCCTGGGCGCGCAGCATCCGGGATTGCCGATCGGCCTCCGCGGCCAGGATCGCGGCCTGTTTGGCGCCTTCGGCCGCCAGGATCTGCGCCTGCTTCTGTCCCTCGGCCTCTTTGATCGCCGCCTCCCGGGTGCCTTCGGCGGTGAGGATCATGGCGCGCTTTTCCCGGTCGGCTTTCATCTGCTTTTCCATCGACGCCTGGATCGACGGCGGCGGGTCGATGGCCTTCAGCTCCACTCGCGCCACCCGCAGCCCCCAGCGGCCGGTTGCCTCATCGAGCACACCGCGTAACTGGCCGTTGATCTCGTCACGCGAGGTCAACGTCTGCTCCAGTGTCAGCCCGCCCACCACGTTGCGCAGCGTGGTCGTGGTCAGCTGCTCGACCCCGACGATGTAGTTGCTGATTTCGTAAACCGCCGCCTGCGGATTGGTGACCTGAAAGTAGACCACGGTGTCGATATTGAGGGTCAGGTTGTCCTCAGTGATCACCGGCTGCGGCGGAAACGACACTACCCGCTCGCGCAAATCCACCCGGGCCCGGATCCGGTCGATGAACGGCACCAACACCGTCAGCTGTCCGCTGACGGTGCGGCTGTAGCGGCCCAGCCGCTCGATGACCGCGGCCTCGGCCTGCGGAATCAGCACAACCGATTTGGCCACCACGATGACGGCGAAGCCCACCAGGATAGCCAGCAACACCAGACCCGCAACCGCACCTGGCATGATGTCCTCTCTTTACTCCACAGGCTCTACTCCACAGGCTCTACTCCACAGGCGTTACTCCGCAGGCGTTAGGTGTCCTTCCAGACCACGGCGGTGGCGCCATCGATATGCACGACGGTCACCCGCTCGCCGGGCTCGTAGATGTCGCCGTCGTTGAATGGCCGGGCTGTCCACAGCTGGCCGTCGAGCTTTACTTGCCCGCGGTCACCGGCGACGCGGTCGATGACCAGCGCGCTTTTACCCTCCAGCGCCTGAACACCGGTCTGCAGTCCCGCAGGGGCGACCAGCCGCCGCCGCAGCGCGGGGCGGACCACCGCGATGAGCAGCACCGAGACCACCAGAAACACCACTCCGTCGGCCCAGACCGGCCAGCCCAGCAGCCAACTGGATGCGGCGGCGGCCAGCGCGCCGCCCGCCAGCATGAGCAAGGACATGTCGCCGGTCAGCGCTTCCCCGCCCGCGAGCCCCACCGCGAAGACCAGCCAGATCAGGGCCTCAGGCATGCGGTCAGAATACGCGTGAACAGCGTTGATCGTGGCAAACAACTAAACTCCGAGATCATGTGGTGCCCCAGTGCAACGCTGTCGATCTGGGCCAACGCCTGGCTTGCTGGACGAGCAGCGCCCGATGACGTTCTTGATGCGTTATCATGTTGGGCGCCAACACAATCCGTGACAGCTTACGACGCGGTTGCTGCGGGTCATACCGGGCTGCCGTGGCCGGATGTCGACAACTCCGGGGCGGTGTCACTGCTGCAGACGCTACGCGCCGCGGCCGGGCCGCCGGTAGCGTCCGCCCCGCCGATCAGCGTGGTGTCACCCGTACCGGGCGACGTGCGCGGGCTGGCGGCGGGCACCCAGTTCGAGCGGGACGCGCTGACCGTCGGTGAAGCGGTGATCGTCGCCGATCCCAGCGACCCCACCGCAGCCGTCGGCCTGGTCCCCGAATTTGACTACCGCAACGCCGACGACCGCGCGGGTACGCCCGAATTATGTGCCTTGTCGTGGACGGTGTACTCGCTGCCCGGCGCGCCCGTACTCGACTACCACGAGCTGGGTGAAGCCGAATACGCGCTGGGATCGGCGGTGCGCTCGGCGGCTGATGCGCTCGACGGTCTCGGGTTGGGATCCCTTTGCAGCGGGATCGCCGATCCGCGGGCACTGGTCGCCCAGCTGCTGGAATCGTCACGGCAACACCGGGCGCCCGATCACGCCCCGTCGCGTGCGCTGCGGGTGCTGGAGAAAGCGGCGCACGTCGACGCGATCGTCACCGTCAGCGCCGGGCTGACCCGGTTGCCCGGCGCCGAACGCTCAGTGTCGGAGGCCCAGATCGCAAGCGACGCGCTGCGACCGCTGGCCGCCGTGGTCCGTTCGGCGCGGATGTCCGCCGCCGCCGCGATCTTGCGCTCGGCCTGGCAGTGAGGCTGTTCACCGCGTCGAGTGCTGCTGCGCGACGCAGTGCGGCGGGCGGCACGGCGCGCCGTTGATACTGGCCGCACAACCCGGGACCGGATCACGCCCGGATACCCGGACCGGCTCGCCGCCGGACCGTAGCTCGTCGATCAACGCGATTGCGAGCTGGGCGAATCGCGGATCGGCGTTGGGTGTGCTGGCCCGGGCGAAAGCCATGCCCGACGCTTCGGCCTGCCGGCGCAGCTCGTGGTCGAGATCCCACACCACCTCGATATGGTCAGCGACAAAGCCGATCGGGCAGATGACGACCGCCTTGGTGCCCCGATCGGCCAGCGCCGCCAGATGGTCGGAGACGTCCGGTTCCAGCCATGCGACCTGCGGCGGACCCGACCGCGACTGCCACACCAGATCGTAATCGTCGTATCCGGCTGCAGCTGCGACAAGTCTTGTGGCATAAGCGACTTGGCGACTGTACAGCCGGGGGCCGAAGCTCTCGTCTGCAGCGACCGGCACCGAGTGCGCGGTGAACACCAACCGCGCGTCCGCCGCGACGGTCCGGGCGGCGGCACCGATCGCTTCGGCGAACAACTCCACAAACAGCGGATGGTCAAAGTACGGTCGCAACTTGACCATCTCGGGTGCCCCCAGACCCGCCAGCCGTCGCGCCCTGGCGATGTCTTCGACATATTGTGTGCAGCTCGAATAACCGCTCCACGCCGATGTAGTGAACACCGCAGCACAGCTGACGTTGTTGTCCCGCATCGTCGCAACCACATCTTCGACGTACGGCTGCCAGTTGCGGTTGCCGAAATACACCGGAATATCCATGCCGTGATCGACCAGCTCTGCGCGGAGCTGCGCGACCAGCCTGCGGTTGATCGCGTTGATCGGAGATACCCCGCCGAAATGCAGATAATGCTCGGCGACCTCGTCGATGCGCTCCGGCGGCACACCGCGGCCGCGGGTGACGTTCTCCAGGAACGGCCGGACCTGTTCAGGCCCTTCCGGCCCGCCGAAAGACAGCAGCAGGACCGCGTCAAACTGCATGGTGTTCAAAGTAATTGAGTGTGCGCACCACCGTCGGCGTAGATGATGTCACCCGTGGTAGCCGGCAGCCAGTCGGACAGCACCGCGCACACCGTCTTGGCGACTGGTGTGGCATCCTTCATGTCCCAGCCGATCGGCGCCCGCTGGTCCCATCCCTGCTCGAGCAACCGCATCTGATCGCTGGCCTGTTCGCCAAGCGCGCCACCAACAATCGCGCTCATCGCCAGCGTCCGGATCGGGCCTGCTGCAACCAAGTTCGAGCGAACCTTGTATCGTCCCGCTTCGCGCGCCACGAACCGGTTCACCGACTCCAGCGCGCTTTTCGCCACCGTCATCCAGTTATAGGCCGGCATGGCACGGCTCGGGTCGAAGTCCATGCCGACGATGGCGCTGCCCGGACTCATGATCGGCAGCAACGCTTTAGCCAGCGACGCGTAGGAATACGCCGAAATATGAATACCTTTCGCAACATCCTCGAAGGGGGCATCGAGGAACGGCGACAGACCCATCCCACTGGAGGGCATGTAACCGATCGAATGCACCACACCATCGAGCTGATTGCCCTCACCGATGACCTCAATCACCCGATCGGCGAGTGTGGCCAGGTGCTCGTCGTTTTGGACGTCGAGTTCCAGCAGCGGTGGTTTCTGCGGCAACCGGCCAAGAATGCGCTCGATCAACCGCAGCCGGTCAAACCCCGTGCACACCAGCTGCGCGCCCTGTTCCTGAGCCACCCGGGCAATGTGGAACGCGATCGACGCGTCAGTGATGATCCCGGTGACGAGGATCCGTTTGCCTTCCAACAGTCCTGCCATAACCGTCCTCGATGTCAGGGTGCCCGCCGTTAATGGCCCATCCCGAGGCCACCGTCGACGGGGATCACCGCACCTGAGATATATCCGGCGTCTTCGGAGGCCAGGAAGCTGACAACACCCGCGACCTCCTCTGGTTTACCGATACGTCCCAACGGGATCGCCTGCAGCGCGGTCTCCTGGTACTTGGGATCCATCGCGCGCACCATATCGGTGTCGATCAAGCCCGGGGCCACCACATTGGCGGTGATTGAGCGCGACCCCAGCTCGCGAGTCAGGGAACGGGCCATCCCGACCAGACCCGCCTTGGACGCGGCGTAGTTGGCCTGACCGGGTAAACCGGTGAGCCCCACCACCGACCCCATGAAGATGTAGCGGCCGAAGCGCTTTTTGACCATGTTGCGCGACGCCCGCTTGGCTACCCGGAAGACACCGGTCAAGTTAGCGTCGATGACCTTCAAGAACTGCTCTTCGGTCATCCGCATGATCAGCATGTCGGAGTTGAGGCCGGCGTTGGCGACCAGCACCTCCACCGGGCCCTGATGCTCCTCAACCGCAGTGAATGCGGCGTCGACGGCGTCGTAGTCGGTGACGTCACACTCGACCCCGAACAGTCCCTCGGGGGCACCCGAGGCCCGATGCGTCACCGCCACCTTGTGCCCGTCGGCGGCCAGCCGACGCGCCACCGCGAGCCCAATCCCCCGGTTGCCGCCGGTGACCAGCACGGAGCGGGACACAAACGGTGGTTTGCCGCCCTCGGCGAGGCCGGCAGTCTCGGCGCGGTTTTCGGTGGCCTTCGCGGTAGCAACATCAGTCACCCGGACAACTTATCGCCTCACCGCTGCACCGCCGAAATCGGCTGCACCGCGCCCAGCGGTGACATCTGCGTTCGCGAAACTCAGGTGGGCAGCCGGCGGTTGATCAGCAGTGCCACCACCGCCGCCACCGCCAGCACTAGCGACCCCAACCGCAGCCAGCCGACACTGGCGTCACCTTTGATCGTCTCGTAGCCGATCTGCTGCTGCAGGTTGGCGTAGACCTGTTTGAGCTCTTGCAGGTTGGAGGCGTTGTAGGCGTTTCCGCCGGATAGTTCGGCGACCTTTTTCATGGTGGTGTCGTCGACGGGCACCGGCTGGCGCTGGCCGTTGATCTCGACGAATCCGTAGGGAGTGCCGAACGAAATCGTCGAGATCGGCACGCCCTGGTCCTTGGCGGTGCGCGCTGCGGTAAAGGCTCCCTTGGGGTTGTCCGGGTTGGTCGGCACCGTCTCCTTACCGTCCGAGAACAACACGATACGGGCCGGCGGCGGCGTGTCACCACCCCCGATCACCGCCCCGACGGTGGCGATGGCCTGCAACGCGGTGAAAATGCCTTCGCCAGTGGCGGTACGGTCGGCGAACTGCAGCTTGTCCAGCGCCGCCTTGGTCGCTGCCCGGTTCGTCGTCGGTTGCACCAGCACGGTCGCGGTGCCCGCGTAGGAGATCAACCCCAAATTGATGCCCGGTGTCAGCTCGTCGGCGAACTCCTTAGCGGCCTCTTTGGCGGCCTCCATGCGGTTGGGCTCGACGTCGGTGGCCCGCATCGACTGCGACACATCGATCACCAGCATCACGACCGCGCGGTTGCGGGGAATCCGGATGTCGTGCGTGGGGCCAGCCATCGCGATGGTGAGCAGCAGCAACGACACCACCAGCAGAATCGCTGACAAATGCCGCCACCGGGTGGGCATCTTGGGAGCGACGCTTTCCAGCAGCTCCATGTTGGCGAATCGCAGCATCCGCCGGTGCCGCGCCACCTGCATGATGATGTACAGCGCCACCACACCGAGCACGACCAGCAGGAACAGAAAAAACCACGGGTGCGCGAACCCCGACAGGGTCATCGGCCCGAGCACTGGCAGCGTCATAGCAGACCTGTCATGTCACTGACGTCCCGCCAGCGCCCCACGCCGACGGGAGGCGACGAAACGGACGATGTCGGCGATCCAGTCGCGGTCGGTGCGCAGCGATAACAACGGTGCTCCGCAGCCGCGGATGGTGCGGGATACGTCGGCGCGGTGAGCCGCCGCAGCCCGGGCAAAGTCGTCGCGTAACTGGGCGTCGATGGTGAACTCGCGGGTGACGCCGGTTTCGGCGTCCTGCAGAACGACATCTCCGACATCCGGTAACTCGACATCACGGGGGTCGAGCACTTCGATGCCCAGCACCTCGTGGCGGGCCGCGATCGCGCGCAGCGGACGCATCCAGTTGATCGGGCCGAGGAAGTCGCTGATGATGACCGCCATCCCGCGGCGCCGTTGGGGCCGGCGCAGCGCGTCGATGGCCATCGCGAGGTCACCGCGCACGCCGACCGGCGCCTTGGGTGTGGTCGCGATGGTGCGTAACACCGTCTGCTGGTGCTGACGCCCGGAGCGGGCCGGGACCCGGGTCATCGTCGCGCCCGTGGCGATCACCGCACCCAGCCGGTTGCCGCCGCCGCTGTTGAGGAATGCGATGGCGGCCGCAGCCGCGACTGCCAGATCACGCTTCTCGCACACCGCGGTGCCGAAGTCCAGGCTGGCCGACATGTCGACCACCAGCCAGGTCTCCAGTTCGCGGTCGGCGATCATCTGGCGCACATGCGGATGTGTGGTGCGCGCCGTGACCGCCCAGTCCATCCGTCGGACGTCGTCACCGGGCTGATACAGGCGCGACTCCCCGGGTTCGGTCCCCGGACCCGGGATCAGGCCGAGGTAGTTACCGTGCAGGATGCCGTCGAGCTTGCGTTTGATGGTGAGCTCAAGGGTTTTCAGCGCCGCTGAGAGCTTCGGGTCGCCGATCTCGCCGCGCTGCAAAGACGGCGGATGCACGACCGCCGGCGTCTTCGATTCGGTCACCGACCGCCAACCGCTCCCGCCGCCTGCATCACCGGAGGCACCGAATGACCTTGTTGCGGAACGGCGTTCACCTGCGGCAGGGCAACCGTTTGCAGCACCCGGTTGATGACGATCTCCGGGGAGATTTCGTCGGCCAGCGCATCATAGGTGAGCACCAACCGGTGGCGAAGCACGTCGGGAACGACCTCGATCACGTCTTGGGGGATGACGTAGTCACGGCCGCGCACCAGCGCCAGTGCCCGCGAGGCCGCGATGATGCCCAGCGACGCCCGGGGAGAGGCACCGAAAGCGACCCAGTTTTTGACGTCATTCATGCCGAGCTGTTCGGGCTGGCGGGTGGCGGTGACCAGCCGGACCACATAGTCGACCAGCGCATGATGCACAAAGTTGTTGGCCGCGATCTCCTGCAGCCGCAGCAGATCGCCGGGGTTCAGAATCTGCTTGGGCTGCGGCGGGGTTACCCCCATCCGGTAGATGATCTCCCGCTCTTCTTCCGGGGAGGGATAGCCGACGTTGAGCTTGAACAAGAACCGGTCACGCTGCGCCTCCGGCAGCGGGTAGACCCCCTCCTGCTCGATCGGGTTCTGGGTTGCCATCACCAAAAACGGGTTGGGCATCGGAAACGTCTTGCCGCCGATGGACACGTGGCGTTCGGCCATGACCTCCAGCAGCGCCGACTGCACCTTGGCCGGTGCCCGGTTAATCTCGTCGGCGAGGATGAAATTTGCCACCACCGGACCGAGTTCCGTGTCGAACTCTTCTCTGCCCTGCCGATAGATGCGGGTTCCGATGATGTCGGTGGGCACCAAGTCGGGTGTGAACTGGATCCGCGCGAACGACCCGCCGACCACGCGCGCGAAGGTCTCCACCGCCAGCGTCTTGGCGATGCCGGGAACACCCTCGAGCAGCACATGCCCCTTGGCCAGCAGCCCGACCAGCATCCGCTCCACAAGCTGGTCCTGCCCGACGATGATCCGCTTCACCTCGAAGATGGCCCGCTCCAGGGTGTGCACCTCTGCGGCCAGGCCATTGCCGCCGCTCGACGGCGCCGCGTGCGCCGGCGATGGTGAGGCCCCACTCGGGCTGGAAAAACCACTGGCGCCCTGGGGCAGCCCACCTGCTGATGTCATCGACAATCCTCCACAGTCCTATCGGACACCGGCCGGTGTCCGGGGCAGCGACATGCCTCGGTTCAACTATTCCAGGCCGCTGCGATTCCGTCGACGTGGCACCGCGGAGCGACGACACGCGTCGTGAGAAAGCCCATCTCCCGGCCGGGGTGGGCACCGTACGTCACCGGCGGCTCAATATTCGATGATCCGGGTGACATAGGGCGTCATCCCCTCCGTGCGCACCGGGCTGACGATGACTTTGCCGGCGATGCTGGACGCCTCCAGCATCTGGCCATTGCCCAGGTAGAGCGTGACATGCTGGCTGCCGCCGGGGCCGTAGAAGATCAGGTCGCCGCGCTTGGCCTGTGCCGGCGGAACATGCCGGCCGGCGTTGTACTGGTCACCGGAGTACCTCGGGATCAGCACACCAACCCCGGCGAACGCGTATCGGGTCAGCCCCGAGCAGTCGAACCCGACGGTGTCAGCGCCGGAATCCACACCCCGGCTGGGACCGTTGAGCGTGCCGCCGCCCCACGAATAGGGGACCCCCAGCTGTGATGTTCCGCGGCGAATGACGTATTCGACTGCCTGCCGCCCGTAGACCCTTGGGATGCGGCTCGGGCTGGTGTTGTTGTTGTTGTTGACGGGGCTGCCGCCGAGGTTGATTCCGAGACTGCCCAGGAACTTCCGGCCCAGCTCCAAGGTGGTCTGGGTGGCCTGAGCGGTGGCCGCCATCGAGGCGTTGGCGATGGCGACGGGATCTCCGGGCGCACCCGCGCTGGGCACCGCGGGCAATGTGGGATCCCACGCGGCATCGTCACCAGCCGCCGGACCCGCCGGCCCGATCAGCACAGCGATCGCCGCCAGGGCGGCCAAGATCAGCGTGACCAGGCGAAACTGTCTGCAGCGCATAGGCATTCACCGTCAAAACTCGATGTAGCGAACTACGTAGGGTGTCATCCCGCCGGTGCGCACGGGCGCAACCCTGACCCGCAATCCGACGTCGGGCGCTTCGAGCATCTGGCCGTTGCCGAGATAGAGGGTCACGTGCTGGCTGCCACCGGGGCCGTAGAAGATCACGTCACCGCGACGCATTTGTGCCGATGGGATCTTGCGGCCGAGGTTGTACTGCGATCCCGAGTAGTGCGGCAGTTTGATGCCCACGCCGGCGAACGAGTACAGGATCAAGCCCGAGCAGTCGAAGCCGACCGTGTCGGCACCGGAACCGATCCCCCGGCTCGGACCTGCAGCGTTACCGCCGCCCCACGAGTACGGCACTCCCACCTGGGAGAGCCCCCGGCGGATGACGTACTCGGAGGCCTGCCGGCCGTACACCCGCGGGATACGGCCATTGGTGATGCCGGTGTCGTCGGGCCGAAGGATGCCCACGTTTTGCAGGAACTTGCGACCCATGTCGGCGGTGACCTGCGCCGATGTCGCCGACATCCGCAGTACCCCGTTGACGATTTCGATGGGGTTGTCCGGGACGTTGGCGCTGGGAACCATCGGCAGGGTGGGATCCCACTCACCGTCCCACTGGCCGGCGCGGTGTCCCGGCGGGCCTGCCGCGCCCGGCGAATCCCAGCGGTCAGCCGGGGGCGGCGCACCCCCTGCACTGCGTGCCGACGCGTTGCGTACCGCGTCGAGCCTGGCCTGCGCCGCATCGCGTTCGGCGGCCAGGCGCTCGACCTCTTTTTGCTGTTCGCCGAATTTTCGCTGGGTGTCCGTGAGTGCCGCGACCGCAGCCTCCTGGCTGGCCTGTGCGTCGGCGACGGCCTTGTCGGCTTTCTGCTTAGCCAGCCGGGCTGCGGATTCCCTGTTGACCTGCTCGGTCCGTGCCCGCTGCAGAGCCGTGAGCACCTGCTGGGAGGTGGCGGCCAGGGTCCGTCCCGCGGCCGCGGTGGCGATGATGTCGTCGGGGCCGCTGGCGGTCAGGTAGCTGCTGGGCGGGCCGTTGACATAGGTGGCCGCCGCGAACGAGTTCAACCGGCGCTGGGCGGCGGCAATGGCGGTGTTAGCGTCGTGGACTTCTTGTTGCCTGACCTCGACGTCGTGCTGCGCGGCCGCGGCGTTATCCCGGGCAGTTTGCACGTCGACGAGCGCCTTGTTGACGGCTTCCTGTTCCGTTTCGATCGCCGCGGCCAGCTCGTGCAAGCGCTGGTTGGCCCGAGCCACGTCGGCCACCAGGGCCGCCACCGTGTCCGGACCCGGATCAGCCGCGGCCAATCCGGGCGTGCACGCCAGCAGCGCCACGGCCAATGCCAGCGACGTGGCAGCGCGCACGAACCCAACCGCCAGCCGGACACGGGAGCCGCGGCGCGGGCGTCTCATTCGACTCGGGTCTCCTCTGGCTCAGCGCGGACGGACGGTACTGCCCCAACAGTCACTGGAAGCGCGACTTATTACACAGGCATCAACTGCACCGTACGTCACATCTGACCCGGAAGAAACATTAGTCACACCTTGCGCGCGGGTATTTAAGCGCCTGTGACCGAAAAGTGACCTCGCCGATTGCTCGGCGGGCTGCGAGGTGAACGCGACCAGCGCGGTGGGCCGCCGATTACCCGGTGCGCGCGGGGTCGTCGGCTCCCGGCACACTGCCGTCGGCGGCCAGGGGCGAGCGTGCGCTTCGCACCTGCATGATCCGGGTGCCTACCGCGGCCGCGAGCACCACGACCAGCAACACGATGGTCAATGCGCTCCAGGGAAACTCCGGAGCGTTCAGCTCGTTCAGAAAGTTGTGCGCCGAGAGCACCGGGTTGCCGGTCTTGGAAATATCTTCGCCGGCTTCCAGCGTCACCCTGGGAAACTGCGTGCTGTAGGTGCCGACGTAGGACGGACTGAGCACCAAAACGGTCGCGTCTTTGTAGTCGGCGCCCACCACGGTGGCGATATCGCGCAGTGGCGTATCAATTGGCGGGTTGTGGTCGATGACCACGATTTTGAGGTTGATGCCATCGTCGCGGGCTTCGTTGACCACCTGAAGCAACTCAGGCACGACGGCCGGTGGTGCACTCACACCCTCCGCGGCCACTTGGGCCTTGATCGCCGTCATGTCGATGTCTTGCGGGATATAGGCCGGCAGAAACGGGATGGTCTGTGGTCCCGGTACCGGGACAAACGAAGCATGCTCGGTCATCGCATCCTTCCCTGCGGAGCTCACGTGTCTGCAAGCACCGTACGCGACCGCCCGGCGGTGCGGGCGAGATCGGCAGCCCACCAGGTCGGCCCTGTGCCCGTCACCGCGCGGCTGGAAACCCCGCCCGGGCCCGACAAGACTGGGTACACGTGTCGTGAACGGTGCCGCACGCAATGCAGTACGGGCGTACTGTTAAAGTGGCACGGGATCGTCGGCAGAACCCGTCGACGATGAGACCTCGACCCCCGGGAGTTGATGTGATCAGCAAAGATTCGGTGAACTCATTTGGAGCGCGCAGCACCCTTGACGTCGGGGACACCAGCTATCAGATCTATCGGCTCGACGCGGTCTCCGGCATCGAAAAGCTGCCCTACAGCCTCAAAGTGCTCGCCGAGAACCTGCTGCGTAACGAGGATGGCAGCAACATCACCAAGGACCATGTCGAGGCGATCGCACACTGGGATCCCCGGGCCGAACCCAGCGTCGAAATCCAGTACACGCCTGCGCGTGTCGTCATGCAGGATTTCACCGGCGTGCCGTGTGTCGTCGACTTGGCCACCATGCGCGAGGCCATCGCGGACCTTGGCGGGGATCCCGAGAAGGTCAACCCGCTGGCCCCGGCCGACCTGGTCATAGACCACTCGGTGATCGCCGACTTATTCGGCCGCCCAGACGCTTTCGAACGCAATGTGGAGCTCGAATACCAGCGCAATGGTGAGCGCTATCAGTTTTTGCGTTGGGGTCAGGGCGCTTTCCGCAATTTCAAAGTGGTACCGCCGGGCACCGGGATTGTGCACCAGGTCAACATCGAATATCTGGCGCGGGTCGTGATGGAGCGCGACGGCGTGGCGTATCCCGACACCTGTGTGGGCACCGACTCGCACACCACGATGGTCAACGGCCTGGGTGTGCTCGGCTGGGGAGTGGGCGGTATCGAGGCCGAGGCCGCGATGCTCGGTCAGCCGGTTTCGATGCTGATCCCGCGGGTGGTCGGTTTCAAGCTGACCGGCGAGATCCGGCCGGGCGTGACGGCCACCGATGTCGTGCTGACGGTGACCGAGATGTTGCGAAAACATGGCGTGGTCGGTAAGTTCGTCGAGTTCTACGGTGAGGGCGTGGCCGAAGTGCCGCTCGCTAACCGCGCGACCCTCGGCAACATGAGCCCCGAATTCGGTTCCACCGCAGCAATTTTCCCGATCGATCAGGAAACCCTCGACTATCTGCGGTTCACTGGGCGCGACCCTAAGCAGGTGGCGCTGGTGGAAGCCTACGCCAAGGAACAGGGCATGTGGCACGACCCTGCCCATGAGCCGGCATTCTCCGAATATCTGGAGCTCAATCTGTCCGATGTCGTGCCCTCGATCGCGGGACCCAAGCGCCCACAGGACCGGATCGCCCTGTCAGAGGCGAAATCGACATTTCGCAAGCAGATTCGCGGTTACATCGGCGGCCAACCCCAGCCGGGGCCCCATTCCAAACTCGACGAGGTTGTCGAGGAGACCTTCCCGGCCAGTGACCCCGGCCAGCTGTCGTTCGCTGACGACGACGGAGCCGCGGTGCAATCGGCGGCCGCCAATGCGAACGGCCGCCCCACCAACCCGGTGCCGGTCCGCTCTGCCGAGCGGGGCGAGTTCGTGCTCGACCACGGCGCGGTGGTGATCGCTGCTGTCACTTCGTGCACCAACACCTCCAACCCGGAGGTGATGCTGGGTGCGGCACTGCTGGCCCGCAACGCCGTCGAAAAGGGCCTGACCTCCAAGCCGTGGGTGAAGACCTCGATCGCACCCGGTTCGCAGGTGGTCAGCGACTACTACGAAAAGGCCGGGCTGTGGCCGTATCTGGAGAAGCTGGGGTTCTACCTCGTTGGCTACGGCTGCACGACGTGCATCGGCAACTCCGGTCCGCTGCCCGAAGAGATCTCGAAGGCCATCAACGACAACGACCTTGCGGTGGCCGCCGTGTTGTCGGGCAACCGCAACTTCGAGGGCCGGATCAACCCCGATGTGAAGATGAACTATCTCGCGTCGCCGCCGCTGGTGATCGCCTACGCGCTGGCCGGAACCATGGACTTCGACTTCGAGACCGAGCCACTGGGCCGCGACAAGGACGGTAAAGACGTCTATCTGCGGGACATCTGGCCCTCGCAAAAGGACGTCTCCGACACCATCGCCTCGGCGATCAACTCCGAGATGTTCGCCAAGAATTACGCCGATGTGTTCAGGGGTGACGAGCGCTGGCGCAACCTGCCCACCCCGAGCGGCAACACCTTTGCCTGGGATCCGAATTCGACGTATGTGCGCAAACCTCCCTATTTCGACGGGATGGCCGCCGAGCCGCAGCCGGTGCACGACATCACTGGGGCCCGGGTGCTGGTCCTGTTGGGTGATTCGGTGACCACCGACCACATTTCCCCGGCGGGCAGCATCAAACCGGGCACTCCGGCCGCGCAGTATCTCGACGAGCATGGGGTGGCACGCCGCGACTACAACTCCTATGGATCGCGGCGCGGTAATCACGAGGTGATGATCCGCGGGACCTTCGGCAACATCCGGTTGCGCAATCTGCTGCTCGACGCGATAGCGGAGGGAGTCACCGGTGGGTATACCCGGGACTTCACCCAACCGGGCGGTCCGCAGGCGTTCATCTACGACGCCGCGCAAAACTATGCGGCCAAGAAGATTCCACTAGTGGTCCTGGGCGGCAAAGAGTACGGGTCGGGCTCGTCACGGGACTGGGCGGCCAAGGGGACGCTGCTATTGGGTGTGCGGGCGGTGATCGCCGAATCCTTCGAGCGCATCCACCGCTCCAATCTGATCGGCATGGGCGTGATCCCCCTGCAGTTCCCTGACGGCAAGTCCGCCGCCTCACTGGGACTCGACGGCACCGAGGTGTTCGACATCACCGGCATCGAGGCGCTCAACCGCGGCCAGACGCCGAAGACCGTGCACGTCAAGGCCAGTAAAGACGGCGCCAGCCCGGTCGAGTTCGATGCGGTGGTGCGCATCGACACCCCCGGCGAGGCCGATTACTACCGCAACGGCGGCATCTTGCAGTACGTGCTGCGCACCATGCTGAAGACGGGTTAGCACGGCCCCGTGCCCAGGGTCAGCGAGGACCACCTGGCGGCACGCCGACGGCAGATCCTCGACGGCGCGCGCCGCTGTTTCGCCGAATACGGCTACGACCGGGCCACGGTGCGCCGCCTGGAGCAGGCGATCGGTTTGTCGCGCGGCGCAATTTTCCACCATTTCCGCGATAAGGACACGCTGTTTTTCGAGCTGGCCCGCGAGGATGCCCAGCGGATGGCCGATGTCGCCTCCCGCGAAGGTCTCATCCAGGTCATGCGCGACATGCTCGCCGCACCCGAGGAGTTCGACTGGCTTGCCACCCGGCTGGAGATCGCCCGAAAACTCCGCAACGACCCGGCATTCAGCCGCGGATGGGCCGAGCGCTCGGCCGGGCTGGCGGCGGCGACGACCGAGCGATTGCGTCGCCAGAAGCGGGCCGGCCGACTGCGCGACGACATCTCCAGCGAGGTGTTGCAGTGCTACCTGGAGCTCGTCCTGGATGGACTGGTGGCCCGGTTGGCTTCCGGTGAGGACCCGCAGCGCCTGGCCACTGTCCTTGATCTGGTGGAAAACTCGCTACGGCGGGTTTAGGTCTGCCGCCCAGAGTGCACAGAACGCCACCCTGCCCCGGCGTGTCGTGTGCAGACGCGCACGCTCGCCGGGACTGACTGCGGTCTACCGGGATCGGGTCCGGTGGTTGGGGCCGCCGCGGCTGCGCATGGTGACACCGGATTCGCGCAGCATGCTGTGAATGGCACCGTATGATCTGCCGGTCGAGGCCACCAGCTTGCGGATACTGGCGCCGCCCTCGTAGGCATGGCGCAACTCGGCAACCAACTGCTCACGGGTCTTTTTCGACTTCCTCATTGAACTTCCGCCTCCCCGTTCAACAGGACCCAAGTCACATAGCGTAGGAAGCCATCGTCGACGGCGGGGCCGTTTGACCGAAAACGCTTGCGGCAGCTCTCAGGCCAGCTGGATCAAATCGTGGTACTCGTCCGACCAGTAGTCTTCGGTGCCGTCGGGCAGCAACACGACGCGTTGCGGATCGAGGGCCTCGGCCGCCGCCGGGTCATGCGTCACCAGCACCACTGCGCCGGTATAGCTGCGCAACGCGTCAAGCACCTGCTCGCGGGAGGCGGGGTCGAGATTGTTCGTCGGCTCGTCAAGTAACAACACGTTGGCGGTCGATGCCACCAGCCCCGCCAGCGCCAGCCGGGTTTTCTCCCCGCCGGAAAGGGTGCGGGCCAACTGGTCGAGCTGCAGACCGCTGAACATGAAGGCCCCCAACAGGCCGCGCAAATCCTGCTCGCCGGAGTCCGGGGCGGCGTGGACGATGTTCTGCCATACCGTCGCATCGCCGTCGATCGTGTCGTGCTCCTGCGCGAAATAACCGATCTTCAAACCGTGGCCGGCTTGCAGCACCCCCGTGTCAGGTTTCTCGACACCGGCCAGCAGCCGCAGCAGTGTCGTCTTGCCTGCCCCGTTAAGCCCCAACACCACTACCCGTGAGCCGCGCTCGATCGCCAGATCGACACCGCTGAACACTTCGAGCGACCCGTAGGTCTTCGTCAGGCCCTCGGCGATCAGCGGCGTCCGTCCGCAGGCGGCCGGTGTGGGGAATGTGATCCGGGCTACTTTTTCGCCGACCTGCTCGTCGTCGAGTGCGGCGATCATCCGGCTGGCACGCCGCAACATATTCTGGGCTGCAGTGGCTTTGGTGGCCTTAGCGCCCAACTTCGCGGCCTGGGTGCGCAGCGCCGCAGCTTTGCGTTCGGCATTGGCGCGCTCCCGCCGTCTGCGTTGTTCATCGGTCGCGCGCGCATCGAGGTATGTCTGCCAGCCCATGTTGTACACGTCCACCTCGGCGCGCACCGCGTCTAGGAACCAGACCCGGTTGACGACGTCGGCGAGCAGATCGACATTGTGGCTGACCACCACCAGTCCGCCGGTGTGTGCGCGCAGGAAATCTCGCAGCCAGCTCAGTGAGTCGGCGTCGAGGTGGTTGGTCGGCTCGTCGAGCAGCAACGCCATGTTCGAGCCGGTGTCCGTGGCGGCGAACAGAATGCGTGCCAGTTCCACCCGGCGGCGTTGCCCACCCGACAGCGTGCACAGTGGCTGGGTCAGGACCCGTTCGGGCAGCCCGAGGTTCGCGCAGATTCGGCTCGCTTCGCTTTCCGCGCGGTAGCCGCCCAAGGCCGCGAATCGCTGCTCGAGTTCGCCGTAGCGCTGAATCGCACGGTCGCGGTCGCCATCGTCGGCAACCTCGGCCATCAGCACCTGTTGTTTTTCCATCTCGGTGAGCAGAGTGTCCAAACCGCGCGCTGACAGCACCCGGTCACGGGCCAGGACTTCCAGATCGCCTTCTTTGGGATCTTGTGGCAAATAACCGATTTCGCTGCTGCGCGTCACCGACCCCGCATACGGCTCGGTCTCTCCCGCCAGGATGCGCAACGTGGTGGTCTTGCCGGCCCCGTTGCGTCCCACCAGCCCGATGCGGTCACCGGGCTGGACCCGCAGTGCCGCACCGCTAAACGAGAGCAGGATGCGTGCGCCGGCGCGGACCTCGAGGTCCGTTGCGGTGATCACACGCGTTATCTCCTGTTACTTGTCGTCGGTGAATATCGGTGGCCGCTTCTCGGCACGTGCAGCAACTGCTTCCTCGAAGTTGCCGGTGAGCAAGCGGATGAACAACTGCCCGAGGCCTTCGGCCTGCATGTGTGCCTCCAGACTAGCGGCGTCCAGCCCACTCCACAGTGTGCGTTTGGTCAACTCGACCCCGGGCCGCGAGAACGCGGCGATACGCGCGGCCATCGCATAGCAGGTGTCCAGCAGCTGCTCCGGCGGCACCCGGCACGACACCAGCCCGATCCGCTCGGCTTCGTCGGCGTCAACGTCGCGTCCGGTCAGCATGATCTCGAACGCCCGTGAGGATCCGATCGCCCTGGGCAGCAAATAACTTAGCCCCAGTTCGCTGGCTGTCAGCCCGTTGTTGATGCCGGCGGCCCGGAAATAGGCTTTCGTTGAGGCGATTCGGATATCACATGCCAGCGCCAAACACAGCCCGCCACCGATAGCCGGGCCGTTGACCGCGGCGATCACCGGTTGATGCAACCGGCGCAACGCCAGGATGACGTCGTCGAGCAACTCCATGGAGCGCAGCGCATAAGTCGGCTGGGTCAGTCCCTCCACGTGCGGCACCACCCCGGCGGATTTGTGATCGGCGCCGGACGAGAACCCGCTGCCCGCTCCGGTCAGCACGACCACTCGCACGGAATTGTCGTAGGTGACCGCCTGCAGTGCCTGTTTGAGCGGCACCATCACATCGAACGCCATCGAGTTCATCCGCTCGGGCCGATTGAGGGTGATCAGCGCGACCGCGGGCCGGGGGTGTTCAACGAGGACGAAGTTCACCGTTGAACGGTAACCGACCGACCGCCGCCGGGACCGGGCTGTGCACCGGGCCCGGGCGGATCAGACCTGATCCTCCTCGGCAGCGATGGCAGCATCGACGTCAAAGGCTTTGACCTGCTGCACCAAATCCTCCAACGCGGCCGGTGGCAATGCGCCGGCCTGGTTGTACACCAGCCTGCCCTTTTTGAATGCCATCAGCGTGGGGATTGCCCGGATCTCGGCATCCGCAGCCAATTGCTGTTCGGCTTCGGTGTCGACCTTGGCGTGCACGACATCAGGGTGCTTCTCCGACGAGGCCTGAAACGTGGGCGCGAACGCGCGGCACGGCCCGCACCAGGACGCCCAAAAGTCGACGAGGACGATGTCGTTGTTGTGGATGGTGTCAGCGAACTCTGCGGCAGTGAGATCTCGGGTAGTCATCCTCAGCCCAACGCCTTCGGGCACCACACTTGTTCCCGTAGTTCGGCGCGGCCCGGAAAGCCGCGGTTGAATTCCCGCCGTCAGCCGCTTAGCGCGCAGTCGACGCGCGCCGCCAGGCGCGGTTGGTCAACATCCGCATGCCGTTGAGGGCAACGATCACGGTGGAACTCTCGTGACCGGCCACTCCGAGCGGCAGCGGCAGGTTCCCGACCAGATCCCAGGTCACCAGGACCACGATGAACGTGGCCGCGATGACGAGGTTGGCGATCACCAACCGCCGCGCCCGGCGGGCCAGCGCGATGATCGTCGGAATGGTATGCAGTTCGTCACGGACGGTGACGCCGTCGGCCGTCTGCAGGGCGAGGTCGGCGCCGGCGGCGCCCATCGCCACCGAGGTGCGGGCCGCGGCCATGGCCGGGGCGTCGTTGACGCCGTCACCGACCACGAGCACCCGGTGACCGCCGTCCTGCATGCCGCGCACGGCGTCGACTTTCTGCTCAGGCAGCAATGCGGCGCGGACATCGCTGATGCCGGTGTGGTGGGCAACGTGCGTGGCGGCACGGGCATGGTCACCGGTCAGCAACACCGGCGGCGCACAGCTCAGCGTGGTCAGTGTGGTGACCGCGCGGGCGGCGTCGGGGCGGATCTGGTCGGTGAGTCCGAGCACACCGACCGGGAGGCCATCCAGCAGGACGAGCGCGGCGGTGGCCCCGCTGTCGTGAATCTGCGCCAGCTGGCGAGCCGCTATTCGCGGGCCAAAGCGTGGACTGCAGACCTCGACCTGGTGGCCCTGCACCACGGCGCGGACCCCGCAGCCCGGCAACGCGCGGAAGTCGTCGGCGGCCGGCACGCTGATCCCCCGCTCCCGGGCCGCCTCCACAATGGCCCGCCCGAGCGGATGTTCGCTGGATTGCTCTGCGGCGGCAGCCAGTTGCAGCAGACGGTGCCCGTCAACGCGATCAGGATCCAGCGGTTCGGCGGCGCACAGCCGCGGCACGCCGCAGGTCAGGGTTCCTGTCTTGTCCAACGCCACCATGCAGGTGTCGGCGAGGTGCTCGACGACAACCGCGGATTTGATCAGCACACCATGACGGCCGGCGTTGGCGATCGCCGACAGCAGGGGCGGCATGGTGGCCAGAACGACCGCGCACGGGGAGGCCACGATCATAAACGTCATGGCCCGCAACAACGCCGGCTGCAACGGCACACCCTGCAGCAGCGGAATAGCGAACAGGGCGACTGCGGCCGTCACCATGGCGACGGAGTAGCGCTGCTCGACCTTCTCGATGAACAGCTGGGTTTTGGCCTTGGTCGCCGAGGCTTCGGCCACCAGCTCCACGATGCGGGCAACAACGGTGTGCGACGGGTCCCGGGTGACCACGACCTGCAGCGCCCCCGACCCGTTGAGGGTGCCGGCGAACACCTCGTCACCCCCGGCCTTGGGCACCGGCAGCGCCTCACCGGTGATCGAGGACTGGTCGACGTCCGAGGAGCCGGAGACCACGACGCCATCCGCGGAGATGCGCTCTCCGGGGCGCACCAGCACCCGGTCGCCCACTGTCAGTGTGGCCACGGGCACCACCCGCCCACGGCCGCCGTCGTCGAGCACCACGGCGCGGTCCGGCGCGAGGTCGAGCAGGCCCTTAACCGACTCCTCGGTGCGTTTGGTGGCGACGTCTTCGAGCGCACCCGACGTGGCGAAGATGACGATCAGCAGAGCAGCCTCGAAAATCTGACCGATCGCGGCGGCGCCGACCGCTGCGACGACCATCAGCAGATCGACGTCTAACGTCTTGTCGCGCAACGCGCGCACACCTGCCCGTGCCGGTCCCCAACCACCGGTGACAGAGCAGGACACATACAGCACCCACCACACCGTCGCGGGGGTACCACCCAACTGGGCGGCCAGGCCGGCCGCGAACAGCACCAGCGCGGTCACCGCCCAGCGCACCGAGCCCACTCCGCGCACCGCACCCCACCAGCCGGCCGGCCGGCGATCATGCCGCGTCTGGTCGACGGTAGTCAAGGTCATGCCGGCAGCCTCGTCACAGATGGCGAAATCAGCTCATAAGTGTATACATGTCGAGATCTACATGCATGTATCTATTTGCGCTCCTGTGCTTGAATTGGCGTATGGGACATGGTGTGCAAGGACACACCCCGCCGGCCATCCTCGACGCCGCCGCGGCGGGCCCGGTCGCCGAGACATTGCAGGCCCTGGCCTCCCCCACCCGTTTGCTCATCTTGACCCGGTTGCGGCAATCGCCGTGTTCGGTCACCGACTTGTCCGCCGCGGTCGGGATGGAACAGCCCGCCGTCTCACACCAGCTTCGGCTGCTGCGCAACCTCGGCCTGGTGTGCGGAGACCGCAACGGCCGCAACATCGTTTACCGTCTCTACGACAACCACGTTGCCGCGCTGCTCGATGAAGCCGTCTATCACATCGAGCACCTGCGCCTGGGCGCCCGCGACGCCACCGCCTAACCGCGCATCGGGATCCACTCGCTCGTCGTGCAGCACCGCACCGCGCGTGGCGATCATCGCCCACCCGGATGCGCGTCGCAGCCTGATGTTTCGGGGACAGATCCGGACATGGCGCGCAGCATGGCCGATTTGCTGTTCCCGGCGGTCAAGGGGGCGGGCTCAGAACGGGCTTAGGAAATGTTGACCGAGTCGCTGCAAACACTGGGCGGGTCGGGCTATGTGGCCGATTACCCGATCGAACAGTACATCCGCGATTCCACGATCGATTCGCTCTACGAGGGCACCACCGCCATCCAGGCGCTGGACTTCTTTTTCCGCAAGTTTTTCCGCAAGTTTTTCCGCAAGATCGTCCGCGACCGCGGCCAGGCGGTGGAGCAGGTGACGTCGCAGATCGCCCGCACCATCGACACCGGCGACGAGCAGATCATGTGTGTTCCGGAGAGCGCCTTCTCAGCGCACCCGGGCGCATACACAGCGCTTTCACAGCTTAACAGCGGCTGATAGCTTCACCACCGAGGGTGAAACCCGCCCTACTGCCGGCATCCGCACCGGCCAACCCCACGATCGGAGAATTGATGCCCACGATGTGCCGCACCCGCCGACCCGCTCGACTCACCAGTCTCACGATCGCTGCGGCGATCGCCCTGTCTCTGGCCGGGTGCGGTACATCGAATAAACCTGCCCCGTCAGCAAGCCCGGCGAGCTCCCCGGCGCGGGGACGGCAGCAGGTCGCGGGCCTGGTCGCGGCGGTGTCCGGCAGCACCATCCAGATCCGGCAACAGAGCGGGTCCGCCACCGTCGATCTGACCCCGTCGACCACGGTCACCGAGATCACCCCGGCGCAGCTGACCGACGTCACCGCCGGCAGCTGCGTCAAGGTGCGGCCCACCCGGGAGAGCACCCACGACAGCACCGCGATCACCGCACAATCCGTGCAGGTGAGCCCGGCTGCCGACGGCCAGTGCCGGCAGCCGAAACAACCGCCGGCACGGTCGGCTACCACGCCGTCGGCTCCGTCGTCGAGAGCACCCGCCAGGCATCCGGCCGTCCAGGGCACTGTCGCCTCGGTCAGCGGAAACACCATCACCGTCACCGGCCCCGACGCCTCGCAGACCACCGTGACCGTCACCGACGCAACGACATACACCAAGCAGATAACGGCCACCGCGCAAGCGATCGCGCAGGGCACGTGCATCGTCGCGCGGGGAACCGCAGGAGCCGGCGGCGCGCTGCAGGCGACGACCGTCACGGTGCGCCAGGCCACTGACGGCGGCTGCCCGCAGCCGGGCGAACAGCATCACGGCCACGGCGGCTAAGGTGACCGGCGCGCCCGTCGCGGGCCTTGCCGGCGTCAGCACCTCCGGCCCGGACAAACCCTGCCGGACGGCTTCGCTCGGAAGATGATCACACGGTGAACCCGAGAGCACGCAACTGCTCGCGGCCCTCGTCGGTGATTTTGTCCGGCCCCCACGGGGGGTTCCACACCCAGTTGATGCGCAAATCGTCGACCAGTCCGCTGCCGATCAGCGCGGTCCGCGACTGGTCTTCGATGATATCGGTCAGCGGGCAGGCCGGCGAGGTCAGTGTCATGTCGATGAGCGCGACGGTTCCCTCCCCGCTGTGCTCCACGTTCAGGCCGTAGACCAGTCCCAAATCGACGACGTTGATGCCTAATTCGGGGTCGACGACATCACGCATCGCCTCCTCGACCTCGGCGAGCAAGTCGTTATCCGCTGCTGCAATGTCGCTCATCGTCAACCTCCTTGAAGTCGCCAGTCGCCTGCATGAGCGCGTCTTTGAAGGCCATCCATCCGAGTAGCGCGCATTTCACCCGCGCCGGATATCGGGCCACCCCGGCGAATGCGATCCCGTCACCCAGGACATCCGGATCACCCGCCACGGTGCCACGCGAGGACACCATTTCGGTGAACGCGTCGACGGTCTTCAGCGCCTCACCCACGCTTCGGCCAATCACCTGCTCGGTGAGCACCGAGGTGGACGCCTGGCTGATCGAACACCCCTGCCCGTCATAGGAGACATCAGCGATGTGCTCGCCGCCGGATAACGTGACCCGCAGGGTGACCTCGTCGCCGCAGAGCGGGTTGACGTGGTACACCTGCGCATCGAACGGCTCACGAAGACCGCGGTGTTGCGGATGCTTGTAGTGATCGAGGATCACGTCCTGATAGATCTGCTCCAACCGCACGGTTCACGCTCCGCCGAAAAAGTCCACTGCCCGCCGTACGCCAGCGACCAGGCGTTCCACCTCCTCGAAGGTGTTATAGACCGCGAACGACGCTCGCACCGTGGCCGCCAGGCCCAATCTGTGGTGCAGCGGCAATGCACAATGGTGCCCGACGCGCACCGCGACACCGTCGTCGTCGAGCACCTGACCGACGTCGTGCGCATGCACACCGTCGACGACGAACGACACCGGCGATCCGCGGTTTTCCGTCGACACTGGTCCGACGATCCGCACCCCCGTGATACCCGACAACCCTTCGAGCGCAGCCGCGACCAGCCGGCGTTCGTGGGCTTCGACGGTATCCATACCGATGCCACCCAGATACCGTGCCGCCGCGGCCAGACCGACCACCTGCGATGTCATCGGCGTGCCGGCCTCGAACCGTTGCGGCGCCGGTGCGTAGGTGCTCGCCTGCATACTCACCGTTTCGATCATCGAGCCGCCGGTGAGGAACGGTGGCATCGCGGCGAGAAGCTCGCGGCGGCCGTAGAGGACGCCGATACCGTTGGGGCCCAGCATTTTATGGCCCGAAAATGCAGCGAAGTCGACGTCGAGCGCATGGAAGTCGACCGGCTGGTGCGGCACCGACTGGCAAGCGTCGAGCACGGTCAACGCGCCGACGGCTTTGGCGCGGGCGACCAGTTCGCCGACCGGGGCCAGTGCGCCGGTCACATTCGAATGATGGGTGAATGCAACGACTTTGACACGCTCGTCGAGTTCCAGCGAATCCAGGTCGATGCGGCCATCGTCGGTGATGCCGTACCAGCGCAGGGTGGCTCCGGTGCGCCGGGCGAGCTCCTGCCACGGGACGAGATTGGCATGGTGCTCCAGCTCAGTGGTGACGATGATATCGCCGGGCCCGACGGAATGCTCGAAGCGGTTGTCGCCGAACGCATATGACACCAAGTTTAGTGCCTCGGTGGCGTTTTTGGTGAACACCACCTCGTCGGCGTCGGCGCCGGCGAATGCCGCGATGTCGGCGCGCCCCTGCTCGTAGGCGTCGGTGGATTCCTCCATCAACTGGTGTGCACCACGGTGCACTGCCCCGTAGGAGGTGGTGAGAAATTCCCGCTCGGCGTCGAGCACCTGCACCGGACGTTGGGCCGTCGCCCCGGAATCCAGGTACGCCAACGGCTTCCCGCCGCGCATCACGCGCTGCAGAATGGGAAAGTCAGCGCGAAGCGCAGCGAGGTCGAGCGGCGCCACCGAGGTCGTCATCTCAAGCCCCCGCGGCTGCTGTTTGCGTGAAGCGCACGTATCCGTTCTGGTCAAGCTCGTCGGCCAGTTCCGGCCCGCCGGATTCAACGATGCGGCCACCGATGAACACGTGCACGAACTGCGGGTGGATATACCGCAGGATGCGGGTGTAGTGCGTGATCAGCAGGATGCCGCCGTGCTCGGTTTCGGCGTAGCGGTTCACCCCGGTGCTGACCACCCGCAACGCGTCGACATCTAAGCCGGAGTCGGTCTCGTCGAGGATGGCGATCTTGGGTTTCAGCAGCATCAGCTGCAGGATTTCGTGACGTTTTTTCTCCCCGCCGGAAAACCCCTCGTTGACATTGCGTTCGGCGAACGCCGGGTCGATGCCGAGGGAGTCCATCGCGGAGCGGACCTCTTTGACCCAGTGCCGCAGTTTGGGGGCTTCGCCGCGAACCGCGGTGGCGGCCGAACGCAAAAAGTTCGACATCGACACACCCGGCACTTCCACGGGATACTGCATCGCCAAAAACAACCCGGCCCGTGCACGCTCGTCGACGCTCATGTCCAAGACGTTTTCGCCGTCCAGTGTGACCGACCCGGACGTCACCCGGTATTTGGGGTGACCGGCGATGGCATAGGACAGCGTGGACTTGCCCGACCCGTTGGGTCCCATCAATGCGTGCGTCTCGTCGGAGCGCACGGTCAGGTTGACACCGGTGAGGATCGGGATTTCGCGCTGGCCGTCCGACGTGTTGGGATTGTCAACGCTGACGTGCAGATCTTTGATTTCCAGGGTCGTCATGAGACTGTTGTCTTCTCCGTGATGGCCAGTTCGTGTTCGATGGCGGCGGTCAGGCGCTCGCGGACGTCGGGCACTGAGATCTTGGAGATGATCTCGCCGAAGAAGCCACGCACCACCAGCCGGCGGGCCAGCTCTTCGGGAATACCGCGCGAGCGCAGGTAAAACAGTTGCTCGTCATCGAATCGTCCGGTCGCACTGGCGTGTCCGGCGCGGACGATCTCGCCGGTCTCGATCTCCAGGTTGGGCACCGAGTCGGCGCGCGCGCCGTCGGTGAGCACCAGGTTGCGGTTCACCTCGAAGGTGTCGGTGCCGGCCGCTTGGGGACGGATCAGCACGTCGCCCACCCACACGGTATGCGCATCCGGCCGCGGCGATGTTGGATCCCCTTGCAGCGCACCCTTATACAACACATTCGATGTGCAGTCGGGCTGTGCGTGGTCGATCAGCAACCGCGACTCCAGATGCTGGCCGTCGTCAGCGAAGTACAGGCCCAGCAGCTCCGCGTCGCCGCCCGGGCCGTCGAACCGCACCCGACCCGTCAGCCGCACCAGCTCCCCGCCGAGGGTGACCGCGACGTGGCGCAGCACCGCGTCCTTGCCCAGTGCGGCGTGGTGCATGCTCACGTGCACGGCGTCATCGGCCCAGTCGGCGATGCACACCACGGTGAGCCGGGCGGCGTCGGCCACGACGAATTCGACGTTGTCGGCGTAGGTTCCGCTGCCCTGCTGGTCAATCACCACAACCGCATCCGCCAGCTCCCCGACGCGCACCTGCAGATGGCCGTAGGCCGTCGCCCCCTCCCCCGGCCCGGTGACTCGAACGTCCACCGGGTCGGTGGTTCGCGTATCAGCCTCCACGGTGACGATCGTCGCTGAGTTGAACGACGAAAACGCCTGGGCTGCAACACGGTCCGCGGGAACACCGCCCTGCCCGAGCCGCTGGTCGCCGCGGTGCACCCGCTCCACCCGCGCACCGGCCTGCTCTGTCACGGTGATCTGGGCGCTCCCGGTCGCCGGCGCAGACCCGTCATGCAGGCCGCGCAGCCGCCGCAGCGGGGTGAAACGCCAGATCTCGTCGCGGCCACCGGGAACCTCGAAGGCGTCGACGTCGAACGAGGTGAACTGCTCACCCTTGTTCAATGCGGTGAGCCGGGACCTCTCCGGTGATTGCGCTGAGGTCTCGGCCAGATTCTGGGCCGTCATCCGACTGCGCCCTCCATCTGCAGTTCGATCAGCCGGTTGAGCTCCAGCGCATATTCCATGGGCAGCTCTTTGGCGATCGGCTCGACGAAACCGCGCACGATCATCGCCATCGCCTCGTCCTCGGTCAGCCCGCGGCTCATCAGGTAGAACAGCTGGCTTTCGCTGACCTTGGACACCGTGGCCTCATGCCCCATGGTGACGTCGTCCTCGCGGATGTCGACATAGGGGTAGGTGTCGCTGCGGCTGATCGTATCGACCAGCAGCGCATCGCATTTCACACTCGAGCGCGAACCGTGCGCACCCTTGTTCACCTGCACCAGGCCGCGGTAGGAAGTGCGGCCGCCGCCGCGGGCCACCGACTTGGAGACGATCGTGCTCGAGGTGTTGGGCGCCAGGTGCAGCATCTTGGCGCCGGCGTCCTGATGCTGGCCCTCACCGGCGAACGCCAGCGAGAGCACCTCGCCCTTGGCGTGCTCACCGGTCATCCACACCGACGGGTACTTCATGGTGACTTTGGAGCCGATGTTGCCGTCGATCCATTCCATGGTGGCACCCTCTTCGGCGCGGGCCCGCTTGGTCACCAGGTTGTAGACGTTGTTCGACCAGTTCTGGATGGTGGTGTAACGGCAGCGGGCGTGCGGTTTGACGATGATCTCCACCACCGCCGAGTGCAGCGAATCCGACTTGTAAATGGGAGCTGTGCAGCCTTCCACATAGTGGACATACGCACCTTCGTCGACGATGATCAGTGTCCGCTCGAACTGGCCCATGTTCTCCGTGTTGATCCGGAAGTAGGCCTGCAGCGGGATCTCGACGTGCACGCCGGGCGGGACGTAGATAAAACTGCCGCCACTCCACACCGCAGTGTTCAGCGCGGAGAATTTGTTGTCCCCGGCGGGGATCACGGTGCCGAAGTACTGCTTGAACAAGCTCTCGTGCTCGCGCAGCCCGGTGTCGGTGTCCAAAAAGATAACGCCTTGAGCTTCAAGGTCTTCCCGGATTTTGTGATACACCACCTCGGACTCATACTGAGCCGCCACACCGGCGATCAGCCGCTGCTTCTCGGCTTCCGGGATGCCCAGCTTGTCGTAGGTGTTGCGGATATCGGCGGGGAGGTCATCCCAGGTTGCGGCCTGCTTTTCGGTGGAGCGCACGAAGTATTTGATGTTGTCGAAGTCGATGTTTTCCAGGTTGGCGCCCCACCCGGGCATCGGTTTGCGCTCAAAGATACGCAGCGCCTTCAGCCGGTTCTCCAGCATCCACTCCGGCTCGTTCTTCTTCGCCGAAATGTCGCGGACCACCTCTTCGGAGAGCCCACGCCGCGCGCTGGCGCCCGCGACATCAGAATCCGCCCAGCCGTAGCCGTACCGGCTCAGCGCGGCGATCGTCTGATCCTGGGTCAACGGCTCGGCGACGGGTGCGGTGACCTCCGGGGTACCAACGGTCATATCGAGGCTCCTTCAACGCTCGTGGTGGTGCGGCGCGGGCTGGGCGCCGCGATGCGGTCAGTCCTACGGGTGCCCAGTGCCGGGGTGAGCGGCACATGGGTGGTGCAGGCGCAGTCGCCGTTGATGATGGTCGCCAGCCGCTGCACGTGGGTGCCCAGCACCTCGGCCATGGCCTGCTGCTCGGTTTCACAGAGCTCGGGGAATTCCTCGGCGACATGGGAGACCGGGCAGTGATGCTGGCAGATCTGCACACCGTGAATCGGTGGCCCGACCCGCGCGGTGGTGGCCACATACCCGGCCTTCGTGAGCGCGGCGGCGATCCGCTGGGCGGCCGCCTCGACATCGGCGTCGGCGTTGCTTTCCGCAGCCCCGACATCGGCCAAGATGCTGTCAATGCGTCGCCGGGCGAAACTGCGCACCGCGTCTTCGCCGCCGATCTCCCGGAGTTGACGCATAGCCGCCGAGGCTAAGTCATCGTAGGCGTGGCCGAGTTTGGCCCGGCCGGCCGCCGTCAGCCGATAGCGTTTCGCCGGGCGCCCGCGCCCTGTCTGCTGCCAGGCCGCCGCACCGATGGATTCGGCCTCACCGGCCTCGATCAGCGCGTCGAGATGGCGCCGCACCCCAGCTGCCGATAGACCGAGCCGGTCGCCGATCTCCCCGGCGGTGACCGGTCCGGCCTCCAGCAGCAAGCCCACGACAGCACGGCGGGTGTGCCCGTCGTTCGGCACGGCTGTCACGGCGGCGGACGGCGTTCCCCCGCTCGTGACGTCCGGCGCGAATTTCACAACACAAGTGTGACAAAATTCCCGCGGTGGGTCTAGCAAGGTCAGCCTCATCGAGGGTTACGCCGGTCACAGCCCCGTCGGCCCCGGTTACGCTGCTGTGATGGCAGCGCGCCATCAGACGCTGAGCTCATCGATCGCCCGCTGGCACGGAGACGAGCAGGCCGTGGGCTCGCCGCTGAACGACAGCGAGCTGGTCGCCCTGCAACGCACCCGCTTGTTCGGCGCCACCGGGACCGTATTGATGGCAATCGGCGCGCTGGGTGCCGGGGCGCGACCGGTGATCCAGGATCCCACCTTCGGGGTCCGGCTGCTCAACCTGTCGTCGCGAATCCAGACCGTGTCGCTGACGATGACCACGACCGGCGCGGCCATGATGGCGCTGGCGTGGCTGATGCTGGGCCGGTTCGCGCTGGGCCACCGGCGGATGTCCCGCGGCGAGCTGGACCGCACGCTTCTGTTGTGGGCAATGCCCCTGCTGGTGGCGCCGCCCATGTACAGCAAGGATGTCTACTCTTACCTGGCGCAGAGCCAGATCTCCCGCGAGGGACTCGACCCCTACCGGGTCGGCCCGGCGTCGGGCCTGGGCCTCGGCCACGTGTTCACGCTCTCGGTGCCCAGCCTGTGGCGCGAGACCCCCGCACCCTATGGTCCGCTGTTTCTGTGGATAGGACGCGGAATCTCGGCGCTGACCGGGGAAAACATCGTCGCGGCGGTGCTATGTCACCGGCTGGTGGTGTTGGCCGGGGTGGGCCTGATCGTGTGGGCCACACCGCGGCTGGCCCGGCGGTGCGGGGTCGCCGAGGTCAGCGCGCTGTGGCTGGGCGCCGCCAATCCGCTGCTGATCATGCATCTGGTCGCCGGTATTCACAATGAGGCGCTGATGCTTGGGCTGATGCTCACCGGCACCGAATTCGCGTTGCGCGGCGTGGATGCTCCCCTGCGGGTGCCGGCGCGGTGGCGGCACACCCGGCGATCGGATTGGGCGCCGCTGGGCATGCTGGTCTTCGGTGTGGTGCTGATCACGCTGTCGTCACAAGTGAAACTGCCCTCGTTATTGGCGCTGGGATTTGTCGCGATGGCCCTGGCTCATCGCCAGGGCGGCGGACTGCCGGCGTTTGTGGTGGTCAGCATCACGATGGCGGGGTTGTCCTTTGCGGTCATGGCGATCGTGGGGTGGGCCAGCGGTCTCGGTTTTGGCTGGATTTACACGCTGGGCACGGCCAACGTGGTGCGCAGCTGGATGTCACCGCCGACCCTGCTGGCGCTCGCGACCGGCCAGGCCGGAATCCTGCTCGGGCTGGGTGATCACACGACGGCTGTGTTGTCGCTGACCCGCAGCATCGGAGTGCTGATCATCGCGGTGATGGTGGGCTGGCTGCTGTGGTTAGTGCTCCGCGGGCGGCTGCATCCGGTGGGGGGTCTCGGTGTCGCGTTGGGGGTGACGGTGTTGTTGTTCCCCGTGGTGCAGCCCTGGTACGTGCTCTGGGCGGTGATCCCGCTGGCCGCCTGGGCCACCCGTCCGGGCTTCCGAATCGCGGCAATCGCCGTCACATTCGTGGTCGGCGTGTTCGGCCCGACCGCCAACGGCGACCGCTTCGCGCTGTTTCAGATCCTGGACGCCACCGTGGCGAGCACCCTCATCGTGGTGGTGCTGATCGCGCTGACCTCGACGTGGTTGCCGTGGCGGCGCCTACCGAGCGAGGACAGCGACATGCTGGGCGACACGCTCGGCGATGCGGCACCCGCCACGCAGACCCGGCAACCCAGTACGGTGCCCGGCGCCTAGGCTGATATCACGTGAGCTCGGACTCCACAGTCCCGGTGCGACTGCGTGGGGTGTGCAAGCGGTACGGGTCCGCCACGGCAGTCGCCGGCCTCGATCTCGACGTGCACACCGCCGAGGTGTTCGCGCTGCTGGGCCCTAACGGTGCGGGTAAGACGACAACGGTCGAAATGTGCGAGGGCTTTCTGCGCCCCGACGCCGGCACCATCGAGGTGCTGGGCTTGGATCCGATCGCCGACAACGCGCGGCTGCGCGCCCGAATCGGAGTGATGCTGCAAGGCGGAGGGGGCTACCCGGCCGCCCGCGCCGGCGAGATGCTCAACCTGGTGGCTGCCTACGCCGCCGATCCGCTGGATCCGCGTTGGCTGATGGAAATCCTGGGTCTCACCGAGGCGGCGCGCACCACTTACCGGCGCCTGTCCGGCGGACAGCAGCAGCGCCTGGCGCTGGCCTGTGCCCTGGTCGGCCGCCCTGAACTGGTGTTTCTCGACGAACCCACGGCCGGAATGGACGCCCATGCCCGCCTTGTGGTGTGGGAGCTGATTGACGCGCTGCGCCGTGACGGGGTGACCGTGGTGCTGACCACCCACCATCTCCGCGAGGCTGAGGAACTCGCCGACCGGCTTGTCATCATCGATCACGGGGTGGCGGTGGCCTCCGGAACACCCGCTGAACTGATGCGCACCGGCGCCAAAGACCAGCTGCGGTTCACCGCACCACCGCGGCTGGACTTGTCACTGCTGGTCGCGGCCCTGCCTGAACACTACAAAGCCGCCGAAGTGACTCCCGGCGACTACGTGGTCGAGGGCCCGATCGACCCGCAGGTGCTGGCGACGGTCACCGCATGGTGTGCACAGATCGATGTGCTGGCCACCGACATGCGGGTAGAGCAACGCAGCCTTGAAGATGTTTTCCTCGACCTGACCGGCAGAGAATTGCGGCCATGACAGACATCCGGTTTCCCGCAGGCACGTTCACCCCCAATCCGCGCCCGAACACGGTGCCCCGGATGCTGGCCGCGCAGTCCGCGCTGGAGTTGAAGCTGTTGTTGCGCAACGGTGAGCAACTCTTGCTGACCATGTTCATCCCGGTCACGCTGCTGGTGGGGCTGACGACCCTGCCGCTCGGCTCGTTCGGTCACCACCGCGCTGCGACATTTGTGCCGGTGATCATGGCACTGGCGGTGATCTCCACCGCATTCACCGGCCAGGCCATCGCGGTCGCGTTCGACCGGCGCTACGGCGCCCTCAAACGGCTGGGGGCCACCGCGCTGCCGGTCTGGGGAATCGTCGCCGGCAAGTCGCTGGCGGTGGTCGCGGTCGTGTTCTTACAGGCACTCTTGTTGGGCGTCATCGGCGTTGCGCTGGGCTGGCGGCCCGGTGTGGCGGCTCTGGGGTTGGGTGCGCTGATCATCGCGCTGGGCACCGCGGCCTTTGCCGCCCTGGGGCTGCTGCTGGGCGGCACACTGCGGGCCGAGATCGTGCTGGCGATCGCCAACTTGCTGTGGTTCGTTTTCGCCGGTTTCGGTGCCCTGACCCTGGAGACGGCCATGGTCCCCCCTGCGGTCACGTGGGTCGCGCGGCTGACCCCCTCGGGAGCGCTCTGCGAGGCGCTGTCGCAGGCGATGGCGCTGTCGGTGGACTGGGTGGGTGTCACCGTCCTGGCCGTGTGGGGAGTATCGGCGGCACTGGCTGCTCTGCGCTGGTTCCGGTTCGTTTAACCCGAAGTTGCGACTGTTTGGGTGGCTGATCTGGGCTTTGGGGTGGGGATTTGGTGGTTTTTGGTGGGTTGGGTCTGACTACGCGGCGATGGTGAGGGGTATGGTGACCCCGATGAGGTCGAAGGCGCGGCGTTGTTCGGGTGTTGGCTGGGTGAGTGTGTCGATTTCGATGTTGGTGTGGTGGTAGCGGATTTGGTTGCGGGTCAGGGTGGCCAGGTGGTCGAGCAGGGCGCGAAAGCTCCGCGGGTGCCGTGGGGGTTTGTTGGCGGGAGGCTTTGGCTTTCGCGGCTGGTGAGCGTTGGGCGGGCGCGACGGGGTTGTCGCGAGCTGGTGGGTGTTCGTCGGTGTAGGTCAGCGGTGCCCAGGTTTTACGCAAGTGCCAGGTCAGATAGCAGGCCAGCAGGCAGATCAGCACGTGGGCTTTGACACGGTCGGACAGCCGGTGGTGGATGGGCCGCAGGTCGAGGTCGTCGGTTTTGATGCTGCGGAAGTCGCGTTCGAGGTGGGCGAGGTTCTTGTAGCTTTGCACCACGGCGGGGCGTCGAGGTCGGCGGCGGGCACGCAAGTGCGCAGCACGTAGATGCCATCGAGGGCGGCTTCGGCGGCGATGGCGGCCTCATCGCGCCCGTAGGTGAAGCCGGTGTCGGTGATCTGGTAGCGAAAATGCTTGCCCACCTTGTATTTATTGATGACTTTCCCGACGGCTTCTCCGATGCGGGCCGCACCGGTGAGGGTTCCGCGATCGACCCGCTCGGCGATACGGGCCAGCAGCGCCTGGGTCGCGGCCAACAGTTCGGCGCGTTTGCGGGCGCGCTCGGCGGCCAGGGCGGGGTTGCGGCAGGCGATCAGCCGCTCGCCCGGGTAGTCGGGGTGGGTGATCTCGGCGAGGTCTTGGATGTCGAACAGGCTCATCTGCAGCGGCCCGTCGTCGGCGGCGAGTTTGGTGATCGCCGGGGGCGCGCAGCGCGGTGATCCACCCGAACCCGGCGCCGGTGTCGTTGAGTTTTTTGATCGCCTCGATGCGCGCGCGGGTGATCATCCCGCGATCACCCACCAGCACCAGCTGGGTCAGCCCAAACCTGGTTCGGATGACGTCGACGATCTCGGTGAAGGCGAGCGGGTCGGCGGTGTCGCCGGGAAACACCCGCACCGCCACCGGGCGCCCGGCCGCATCGGTGAGCACCCCGTAGGTGATCTGGGGAAGTCCCTTTTTGCGGTCGCGGGAATACCCGCGGGCGGCCAGCTCGCAGCAGCGCCCGGTCACCCACGAGCTGGTCAGGTCAAACAACGCCATACGCGACGGGTTCACATCGCGACCAAGGTGTTTGGCAACAAGCTTTTTTTCGATCACGTCTTGGCGGGCCAGCAGCCAGTCCATCGCGGCATACACCTCGTCGGTGGATGCGCCGGCGATGGCCAGGTCGGCTCCCAGCGTGGTGTCGGCCCAGCGCGACAGCGTCGCCAGCTTAGAGCCCGGGTGAATCACCCGGGAGATGATCAATCCCAGCACGAGATCGCGGGACCGGCAGGGCGGTCCCAAAAGCGCCGGCAAGCCAAGCTGGCGGGCCATCGCCGCCACGGCGGCCACATGCCCGTGCGGCAGCGCCCGCGTCACCGTGAATTCATCGTCGGCGGGCACCAGGGTATGCCCCTTCAACGTCGCCTCCAGCGCGGCGATCGCCGCCGGGGGCAGCGTGGACAGGTTGGCCACCGTCTCGTTACGCACCGTGGGCCCATCACGGTAGGTGCGGCGCAGCAGCACCGACTCATAGATCCGTTCGCTGCCCTGCTTATCCACGTGAGTCTTCCTCACTCTGACTACGTGGGCCTTCATCGGGCTACGCGGCATAGCCACAAGTATAGACGCTTTACACCAGAATACTCGGAACAACACACATAAATTCGTGACTACAAATTCAGGCCAGGTCCATGCCCAAAATGTCAGCTCAAACGGCTAATCCCCGATCAGAACCCGCCGCAACTTCGGTTTAACCTAGCCGAGGACTGACACCTCACTGAGATCTCACGAAGCACAGCTGCCTCTTGTGTCGCTCGACCCGGTATGGCTACCTGTTTTCACCCGATGTCGTATGCGATATCCCGTCGTGGGCCTGGACCCAACCGGGCCGCCGCAGGGCGAGCTCAGCGGCAACGGGAGGCCCATACAGGCCTACAGAGGCGCCTCGACAAGCAATGACACACGCACCGCAGGAAGCGTGGTATCGCATATGCCATTTTCCGGCAGCATGCTCTGCCGGCGTGGCGTCACAGGTGAGGCTGGTGAAGTCGGTGGGTGAAGTGCCGATTGCCGCAAACTCTACTACAGTGTGTCGTTCGTGGTGACGCACGATCGGGCGGTACCCGGTGCACGGTTGCTGCTGCGGCTGGTTGACCTGCTGCCCAACCCCAGCCCGCGCGCCCAGCGGGCCATCGCCGCGACTGTCATCCTGACCCAGGGCGGTATCACCGTCACCGGGGCGATCGTCCGCGTCACCGCGTCCGGATTGGGCTGCCCGACGTGGCCGCAATGTTTTCCGGGCAGCTTCACCCCGGTGGCGGTCGCGGAAGTGCCCCGGGTGCACCAGGCGGTCGAGTTCGGCAACCGGATGATCACCGTCGGCGTGGCAGTCGCCGCGGCGCTGGCCGTGCTGGCCGTCACCCGGGCACGCCGGCGCGCCGAGGTGCTCATCTACGCGTGGCTGATGCCGGTGTTCACCCTCGTGCAGGCGGTGATCGGCGGTGTCACCGTGCTCACCGGCCTGCTGTGGTGGACAGTGGCCGTTCACCTGTTGGCCTCGATGACGATGGTGTGGCTGGCGGTGCTGCTCTACGTCAAGATCGGCGAGCCCGATGATGGGGTCATCCGCTCCCGCGTCGTCACACCGCTGCGGGGGCTCACAGCGCTCAGCGCGCTGACCCTGGCCGCGGTGCTCATCACCGGCACGCTGGTGACCGGGGCGGGCCCGCACGCGGGCGATCGCAGCGCCACCCGGCCGGTGCCGCGACTCAGGCTCGAGATCACCACGCTGGTACACCTCCACTCGTCACTGCTGGTGGCCTACCTGGCGCTGCTGGTGGGGCTGGGCTTCGGGTTATTGGCGGTGCGCGCCCCCCGGCCGGTGTTGGCGAGGCTGGGGGTGCTGCTGCTTCTGGTCTGTGGGCAAGCGGTAATCGGGACCGTGCAATTCTTCACCGGCGTGCCGGCAGCGCTGGTTGCCCTGCACGTGGGGGGCGCGGTGTTGTGCACCGCGGCCACGGCAGCGTTATGGGCGTCGATGCGCGAACGGGCCCAGCCCCAGCCGCTGTAGGGCCGCCGAAACGCACACCGCGAAGCGCCGCTGGCCGTTGGCGCGTGCTGTGTCGGTCAGCGACCGCCAACCCAACGACGGTGCCACCAGATCCAGGCTCACCAGCCTTGCCCCGCTTCGCGTGCCGGTCACATCGGCCCGGGCGTAGAGCATCTCGACGGCGCGCACGCCGACCCGGTCGGCTGCCGCCTGCAACGCGGCCCGGCCGACGTCCCACAGCTCGTCATCGACCTCGACCGCCGACTTGTCGGCAAACGCGTGGGATTGCTCCCCACCGAGAAAGACCAGCGCCGTCTGGTCTCCCGGTACCGGCACGTAAGCCGTCGGCACTCCGGCACGTCTCAGGTCGCGCAGGTATTGCCGGTCGACGTTCCAGGCGAGCACATCAGGCGCATTGAGCAGGTTCGGCACCCGTTTCGTCCACGCGAGGAAATCGCGCAGCCGCCCGCGGTAATCCGTGGCTGCCCGCAGGATCACCAGATCGGCATGCACAGTGGCCGGGTCCTGCCAGGACCTCCACCGCGCATGCAGCCCGCGCCGGCGCAACGCGGCAATCAGGCCCGCGTCGTCACCGGGGCCTGCCAGCACAATGCGCGGGTGGAATAGGTCGGGCCGGGCGCGCTTCATGTGCGGGCATGATAGTCAGATGCATGCCATCGAAGTCGCTGAACACGGTGGGCCCGACGTTTTGCGCTACGTCGAAAAACCCGACCCCTCTCCCGGCCCCGGCGAACTGCTGATCAAGGCCGAGGCGATCGGTGTCAACTTCATCGACACCTATTTTCGTTCCGGGCAATATCCGCGTGACACGCCGTTCATCCCCGGTATGGAAGTCTGTGGCACGGTCGCCGGACTGGGCGCGGGCGTGACGGGTTTTTCTCCCGGGGAGCGGGTCGTGACTGCCAACGCGTCCGGCGCATACGCCGAACTGTCCACCGCACCAGCGGAGTTCACAGCCAAAGTTCCCGAGGACGTCAGCCCCTCCGAAGCGGCCTCAGTGCTGCTGAAGGGGCTGACCGCGCATTATCTGCTGAAGTCGGTCTACCAGGTGCAGTGGGGCGACACCGTGCTGGTGCACGCCGGCGCCGGCGGTATGGGGCTGATCCTGACCCGGTGGGCCGCGCACCTGGGCGCCACGGTGATCACCACCGTGTCCACCGACGCGAAAGCCGAAGTATCCCGGCAGGCCGGTGCCAGTGCGGTGCTGTCCTATCCGGACCCGGCCAAGCCCGGCGAGTTCGGCGCCCGGGTGCGAGAGCTCACCGACGGCCAGGGTGTGCAGGTGGTGTACGACGGGGTCGGCGCCACCACGTTCGACGCCAGCCTGGCCAGCCTGGCTGTCCGCGGCACCCTGGCCCTGTTCGGCGCTGCCAGCGGCCCGGTCCCGCCGGTCGACCCGCAACGGCTCAACGCCGCCGGCTCGGTATACCTGACCCGGCCAAAGCTCGCCGATTTCACCCGGACAGGACAGGAATTTCGTTGGCGCGCCCAGGAATTAATGGATGTGATTAACTCCGGAGCCCTGACCGTCACCGTCGGGGCCAGCTATCCGCTCCGGCAAGCCGCCCAGGTGCACCGAGACCTACACGAGCGCAACACTATTGGTGCGATTGTCCTCCTGCCCGGCTAGCGCTGTGTTTCCCCTGCACCGTCGGGATCCCACGTGCCCGGCACTATCGGCACCGCGGGGCCGCCGAATTCGCCGCCGGCGAGCGTGATCAGGCCGGCCGCCTGCCGTGGGGTGCCCTGACCCGCCACGCCGGCGAACCCCATCCGTGCGGCACCCGCGCCCGACTCCGCCGTCGAGGTGAGCGGCTCCTCATCCAGCGGCCCGCCCCAGTCCGGGTCAACCGCGATATTCATCGCCATGACCTCCGCCCCGCGCCCGCGCCGCTTAGCCCGCCGGGGCCGTAACGCCCGCCCCTGTTCCCGGGTGACGGCCGCAACCGGGTCAGGCTGCGGCGCCTTGCGGTTGGCACTGGCGCCGGCGCTCGCGCGCATTCCCGAGCCAAACCCGATACCCGGAGGGCCCACCACATAAGGCGGCACAAAACCCGCCCCAGTCGCCGCAGTCGGGGGCACCGGCGCAGCACCAACGACGGTGCTCGCTGTGGCCGCCGGCGCAGCTGCCGGCGTTGAGGCGGGCACTGTAATCCCCGGTGCGGCAATGCTACTCGCGACGCTACTCGCGACCGTCGGCACACCGGATGCCGCGGGTGCGGCCGCCGCGGCGGGAGCCGTGATCGCTTCGGGCTGAACACCGGCCAGCGCGCTGGGGACCATCCCCGCGAAGCCTCCGCCCGATCCGGCCGGCACGGTGAACGGAAGTGCCGTCGTTTCCGGAAAGTACTGAACGGCTTGGAGCGCGTGGCCGAACTCGTCTGAGACCAGTCCCGGGATATCGTACGAAAGTTGCGTGAGCCCCTGGGCCGGGTTGTGCTCGATCAACTGAATGTCCCGCACCAGGGTCTCAGGAACCTCGAGTAATCGATTGATCCACCAACTCAAGTCGTACGGGTCACCGGCGTCATTGTCGATAATGGGCAGTATCCCGTCGGTGGGGTTGCCCTTACCACCGAATTCGGCACCGGTTGTGCCGGGGCCGGTCTGGACCCCATGACCGTATCCGGAATTTTGGATCTGCGGCGCCGCACCGGTGTGCGGCGTCGACGCCACCGCGGTGCTGGACACGGCGTGATAGGTGCTCATGGTGGTGGCGGCCTGCACCCACATCCGCGCATAGTCTGCCTCGTTTAACGCGATCGGAATCGTGTTGATCCCAAAGAAATTCGTCGCCACCAGCACCGCATGGGCGGCATGGTTGGCCGCCAGCTCGGCCAGGCTCGGCATGGTCGCCACCGCCGTGGTATAGGCGCCGGCTACCGTCTCGTGCTGCGCGGCCGCCGCCGCGCTGATGGCGCTGGCCCGCAGCAACCACATCAGGTACGGACCGTGCGCGGCCACATACGACTCCGCGCTGGGGCCCTCCCACACCCGCGCCTGCACCGCCGCCAACACCGCACTGAGTTCATCTGCTGCTGAAGCGTATTCAGCACTCAACGAATTCCACGCCGCGGCGGCAGCCAATAAAGGACCCGCACCCGGACCGGCGCTCAACAGCGCCGAATGCACCTCTGGCGGCAATGCCATCCAGACCGGAACCGGCATCATCGGCCAGCACCCCGGCAGCGCAACCTCATCTCCTCAGCTCCCAGCCATCACGCCGAATACCGGATCGTCAGCAATAGTCGGTGCAGAAGCGCCAAAGTTCCCGCACGGGACAGCCACTGTCGACCGTGGCCACGGCCGAGCCACCGGGGCGGTGATTTTTAGCCGGTCAGGTTGTCACGCTGCAGGCTGGTGCGCAGGTCGTCGCGTGCCCGGGCAACTCGTGATCGGATGGTTCCGACCGGGCAGCCGCACACCGCCGCTGCCTCGGCGTAGGAAAGTCCCAGCACCTGGGTCAACAGCAGGGCGTGGCGGCGGTCGGGGTCAAGACCGTTCAGCAGCAGCCGGACTTCCACGATGTCCTCGAAACCGTGGCGCGGGTGCTCGATGGGCACGATAGCGTCGAGATCAGACCGGACGGCTGGGCGCGGTCGCCTTCGCCTGCCGCGGATGTGATCGATCACCACCCGCCGCGCAATGCTCAACAGCCAGGTGCGGGCCGACGATCGACCGGCGAAGCGGGGCAGCGAGCCGATCGCGCGCAGGAATGTCTCCTGAGTGAGATCGTCTGCGCTGTCAACATCGGCCAGATACGCCACGGCCCGCCACACGTCCTGGTGGGTCGCCTCGATGAACCGCTGAAGCGCCTCTGCATCACCACGCCCGGCGGCCAGGGCCAGCGAGGTAAGTTCGTCATTGCCGCCGTGGACGTCCACGAGTCCCGACCTTATCCGGTCCCCCGGGACGCATCGGCGGACCTACCGCGTGGTGAGGAAGACGACGCATGACCACCGCCCTCGCGCACGACCCGGACAGCCCGCAGGTACAGCGCATCGAACTGGAGATCTTCGGAATGACCTGCGCCGGATGCGCCGACCGGGTGGAACGCCGGCTCAACAAGGTTGATGGTGTGCGGGCATCGGTGAACGTCGCGACCGGGATCGCCACCATCGATGTCCTGGGCAGCGTCAGCGCTGACGCGCTGTATGAGGTCGTACACCAAAGCGGCTATCGGGCGCGGCCGCGGCGGCCGCTGCTGGCTTCAGCCGACGATCCGCATACCGCGCGCGCCCGCGACCTGCTGCGCCGGCTTGTCATCGCCGTGGTGTTGTTTGTGCCGCTGGCCGCGCTGTCAGTGCTGTTCGCGATGGCGCCCGGCACCCGCTTCACCGGATGGCAATGGTCGCTCGTCGTGCTCGCCGCGCCGATCGTCACCTGGGCGGCATGGCCGTTTCACCGGGTGGCCGCCGCGAACCTGCGTCACGGCAACACCAGCATGGAGACCTTGATCTCCACCGGGATCACCGCCGCCAGCGTGTGGTCGCTGTCCACGATCGTCGTTCATCACCACATACGTGCCCCCGCGGGTATCTGGCCGGCGATCACGGGTGCCCACTCCGGCTACCTGGAGGTGGCCGCCGGCGTGACGGTTTTCGTGCTCGCCGGCAGATACGTCGAGGCGCGTGCCGGATCGACGGCCGGCGGGGCATTGCGGGCCCTGGCGGCGCTGAGTGCCAAAGAGGTGTCGGTGCTGCTATCCGACGGCACCGAGATGCTGTTACCGGCCGGCGAACTCAAAGAGCAACAGAAATTTGTGGTGCGTCCGGGCGAGCGGATCGCCGCCGACGGCCTGGTGGTCGAGGGCGAGTCGGCGATCGACATGAGCCCGCTGACCGGCGAAACCCGTCCGGTGTATGCCCGCCCCGGCGCCAGCGTCATCGGCGGTACGGTCGCGCTCAACGGGCGCCTGGTGGTCGAGGCGGGCGCCGTCGGTGCCGACACCCACGTCGCCGCCATGCTGCGCGTGGTGCACGAGGCCCAGGCCGGCAAGGCCAATGCGCAGCGCCTCGCCGACTGTGTCGCCGGGGTTTTCGTGCCCGGAGTGCTGGTCATTTCGGTGCTGACGGCGGCGGTGTGGCTGCTTGTCGCCGGCAGTCCCGAGCACGCGGTGTCTGCCGCGCTGTCCGTTCTGGTGATCGCCTGCCCGTGCGCCTTGGGCCTGGCGACGCCCACCGCGTTGCTGGTGGCCTGCGGACGGGGCGCGCAGCTGGGCATCTTCCTCAAGGGCCATCGCGCGCTGGAAGCCACCCGCCGCATCGACACCGTCGCCTTCGACAAAACCGGCACCCTGACGGTCGGCCGTCTCACCCTGACCTCGGTCACCGCCGCGCCGGGCTGGGAGGGCGCTGAGGTGCTCGCCCTGGCGTCAGCGGTGGAGGCCGCTTCAGAACACCCCGTCGGGGTGGCCATCGTGGCTGCCAGCGATCGGCCGGCACCGCCGGCTGAAGACTTCCACGCTGTCCCGGGGTGCGGTGCCGTGGCAACGGTGAGCGGCCGCTGCGTCACAGTAGGACGACCGGCGTGGGTGGCTCGGCCCGGTGCTGTTGACGCAACCCTGGTGGCAGCGCGGCGTGCCCACGAATCCCGCGGGGAGACCGTGGTTTTCGTCGCGGTGGACAATCAGGTGTGCGGTGCGATCACGCTTGCCGACGTGGTGAAGGAGTCCGCCGCGCCCGCGGTGACGGCGCTGCGCCGCCGCGGCCTGCGCACGATCCTGTTGACCGGTGACAACGCCGCTACCGGGCAGGCGATCGCTGAGCAGGTGGGTATCGGCGAAGTGATTGCCGAACTGCGCCCGGAGGGCAAAGTCGACATCGTCGAACAGCTCCGCGACCGTGGCCATGTCGTCGCCATGGTCGGCGACGGCATTAATGACGGACCGGCGCTGGCGTGCGCAGATCTGGGACTTGCCATTGGCCGCGGCGCCGATGTCGCCCTCGGCGCGGCCGATGTGATCCTGGTTCGCGACAGCCTGGAGTTGGTCCCACAGGCTCTCGACTTGGCCCACGCGACCGTCCGCACCATCTGGGTGAATATGTTCTGGGCGTTCGGCTACAACATCGCCGCGATTCCGATCGCCGCCGCGGGTCTGCTGAATCCGCTCATTGCGGGCGCCGCGATGGCGTTGTCGTCGTTCTTCGTGGTGTCCAATAGTCTTCGGTTACGTCAGGGTGGTCGCGAACACCGCCATTCGTGCGCATAATCGGCTCTTCATGATTGAGGGTGTAGTTGGGGTCTGAATCCGCCGGTTTCTAGTAGTGATCGGGCGATGTAGTTGGTGAGGTTGCGAAATCCGAGGGCGGAGCCGCGCAGGTGTTCGAGTCGGCCGTTGATGGCTTCGGTTGGGCCGTTGCTGGTTCCAGGCCGGTCGAAGTAGGCCAGGATGTCGCCGGCCCGTTTCTTCAACGTGCGGCCCAGTGTGATGAGCTCGCGCAGGGCTTTGGGGACGCCACGGCTGAGGGTGTCGATCACGGCCTGCATCATCGCGCGGCCCTTGGCCCGGTTGGGTTCGCGGTAGGCAGCGACGGTGCGCTGATAGATCGTCCAGGTGGCTTCAACCTCGACATGGGCGTCGGCGGCGAACAGGGCGTGCAGCCGGATCTTCTGTTTGTCGGTGAGCAGGTCGGCGCCGGTGTGTAGGGTGTGCCGGCAGGCGTAGAGCGGATCGGTTTTGCGGCCACGGTGCCCGCAGGTGTCCAGCTGGACGCGGCGTCGGCACTCATCGAGGGCGTCACCGGCGAGCCGGACCACATGGAAGGGTCCATCACCGCGACCGCTTCGGGCAGTTCGTCGCTGGTGGCGGTCTTGAACCCGGTGAATCCGTCCATCGCAACGACTTGCACGCCGTCACGCCAGGATTTGGGCCGCTCAGCTAGCCAGGTCTTGAAGGCCTGTTTGGAGCGTCCTTCGACCATGTCGAGCAGCCGAGCAGGACCGGTTCCGTCGCGCACCGCGGTCAGATCGATGATCACCGTGACGTGCTTGTCGCCTTTGCGGGTGTGGCGCCACACGTGCTCGTCGACGCCGATGACGCGCACACCGTCGAACCGGCCGGGATCGTCGATGAGCACGCGCCGGCCTTCGGCCAGCACCGCGCTGTTGGCGGTGTTCCACGACACCCGAGGCCTTCAGCGACTCGTGCCACGCTCAGGTGTTGACACACCAGGGCTTCCAAGGCCCAACGCAGAGCCCGTCGCGACAGCTTGGCCCGCGGCTCGGCCGCAGCACTGCTGTCTTGGCGCCACACATGCGCACAGCCGGCACACCGGTAACGGCGCACGGTGACCAGCAAGGTCGTCGGCCGCCACCCGAACGGCTCATGCGCCAATTCCCGAGTGACGGTGTCGCGGGGTGCCCTGTTCCCCGCAGCGGCGACACCACGAGTCGTCATCGACGATCCGGCACGCCAGCACCGCCCGATCAGCCTGCAGGCGTTGGCCGGTCACCTCCAGCCCGAGCTCATCAAGGCGGCAGAACATGGTCAGATCGGGGCAAGCGAAGGTAGCGTCAGGCACGTCGAGGTCTTCTGATAGGCAGTATGGAAACTCCCATCATCAGAAGACCTCGACCCCTATCCCGGCAGCGACGCGCCGACCACCTCTACACCCTCAACTGCGAAGAGCCGCATAATCTCTCGATCGATCTCTCGATCGCTGCCGCATGACACGGTGCGCATCGCAGCCAGCGCCCGCAAACATCACGCCAGCGGCGAAACCTGTTGCGGCGGCTTGACAGCCTCGGGCTGCGTGTCGTCGACGCATCCGCCGCGCCGTAGTGCGCAGCCGATCACGCCGCCGAATCGTCGGTCGGCCGCAGATGTCCTCGCCGCCGGCCCCGAGCAGCCCGGTCCGGCAGGGTGATACCGCCTTCCTCGTCAGCCCGGGCCCGCCCGGGCACCCGGTCGGGGCTGTCGAAAAACCACACCAAAAACGCCAATACCGTTGCGGCCCACACCGGAAGATGGCTCAGCACGCGAACGGTGGTGACCTGGCCGGAAAGGTCGTCGCTGATGACGTAGCCGACCAAGACCACGGCGAAAACCGCCAGCACGCACGACAGGCCGGGCGCCGCCCGCGGCCAGGCCGCCGCGACAAGCATGCCCGCGCCGACAGCGAATGACCAGGCAGTGGATTCGTTGAGCAGATGCGCGCCGGTCATCGTACCGTGGCGGCCGGCCACCATACCGAAGTCGACACCGGCGCTTTGCGCAATGGCCAGCATGATGTGGACGAGACCGGCGAACGCCAGCGCGGCGCGGGCCCAATACCGCAGTCGCCATGTCATCGCGCGCTCAGCCCGCCGCGGCAATGACGTGTCGGGTACGGCGGGGGCCAGTTTCGGCCTGCCGGTCATGCGGCGAAGCACAAGGGACTGGTCACGGACATCGGCAAACCACGCCCGGCAGTGCGGGCACGACGCCAGATGCTCATCGACGCGGGCCGGCGGCACCGGCTCGCGCTCACCGTCCAGCCGCGCGGAAAGGGCCTCACGCGCGACATCGCAATCCACATATCACAGTCTGCATCCTCGCGTATCCCGGTGGGAGCGGCCCGCCCTTGCCGACGCGGGCCGGAGCAGGCTCACACCAGGGTCGGCAATGCGATCGCAGAGTCCAGCGCCAACGCGCAGAACACCACCGCGAGGTAGTTATTCGACTGCAAAAACAGCCGCAGCGGCTGGATCGGCGCGCCGCGGCGTACCCCGGCATACAGCTGGTGCGCCATGGTCACAAACCACGTCCCCGCCAGCACGGCGACCGCCGCGTACAGCCAGCCGGCGGCCAGCGCCAGCACCAGTGTCGCCAGCACCGTCAGCCAGGTGTAGACCACGATGTGCCGCACGACCCGGCGTTCGGTGGCGACGGCCGGCAGCATCGGCACACCGGCCGCCTTGTAGTCGTCCTTGTAGCGCATGGCCAATGCCCAGGTGTGCGGGGGCGTCCAAAAGAAGATGATCGCGAACATCACCAGCGCCGGCCAGCCGATGGTTCCGGTGACCGCCGACCAGCCGATCATCACCGGCATGCACCCGGCCGCCCCGCCCCACACCACGTTTTGCCACGTGCGCCGCTTCAGCAACAGCGTGTAGACGAAGACATAGAACGCGATGGTGGCGACCGCCAGCAGCCCCGACAACAGGTTGGTCGTCCACCACAGCCAGAAAAACGAGGCGACACTCAACGTCAGCCCGAACACCAGGGCGTTTGTCATCGGCACCGCCGCCCGTGCCAGCGGCCGCCGGGCAGTCCGCGTCATGACCTTGTCGATATCGGCGTCGGCCACGCAGTTGAGCGTGTTGGCTCCCGCCGCTGCCAGCATTCCGCCGATGAGGGTGTTGAGGATCACCAGCGGGTGAACAGTGCCGCGGTGGGCGAGCAGCATCGCTGGTATCGCGGTGACCAGCAGCAGTTCAATGACCCGGGGCTTGGTCAGCGCCAGGTAGGCCAGCGCCGTGCCCCAGCGCCGGTTCAGCGCGACGTGCCCGCGAACGCTCACGCAATTACTCCTCGGGTACTCCTCGGGTCGCACCAGCGCGCGGCTTCTACTACAGACGATGGTAGACGGCCGGGCGCTGGCCGCCGAACCGCAGGGTCGCCTGCCGGGGCTCATCTGCGGTGAGGCCACGGCGCCGTGGCCTACCCGTGGTTTTCGCCCGTGGTTTTCGTCACTGGTCGAGCGGGTACGCCCAGATGGCAGCCTGCAGCTCGCAGCAAGCCCGCACTAGTGTTAGGCGGGAACCAGTGAGTCGACTTGAGGATGACGTTGATGACGACGGTGGAAGACTTTTCTGCGCTAACCCGGCCCCGGTACCCCGATGACTGGACCGACATCGACTCGGCCGCGGTGGACACTATCCGGGTGCTGGCCGCCGACGCGGTCCAGAAGGTGGGCAATGGTCACCCGGGTACGGCGATGAGTCTGGCTCCGCTGGCCTACACGTTATTTCAGCGGGTGATGCGTCACGACCCCAGCGACCCCGCCTGGATCGGCCGCGACCGCTTCGTGCTGTCCTGCGGGCACAGCAGCCTCACCCTCTATATTCAGCTCTACCTGGGCGGCTTCGGTCTGGAACTGTCTGATATCGAGGCCTATCGCACCTGGGGATCCAAAACCCCGGGACATCCCGAGTACCGGCACACGCCCGGTGTGGAGATCACCACCGGCCCGCTCGGGCAGGGCTTGGCGTCGGCGGTGGGCATGGCGATGGCGTCGCGCTATGAACGTGGCCTGTTTGACCCGGACGCCCCTCCGGGAACAAGCCCGTTCGACCACTACATCTATGTGATCGCCTCCGACGGCGACATCGAGGAGGGTGTGACGTCGGAAGCGTCGTCGCTGGCCGCGGTGCAACAGCTGGGCAACCTCATCGTGTTCTACGACCACAACCAGATCTCCATCGAAGATGACACCACGATCGCGCTGTGCGAGGACACCGCGGCCCGCTACCGGGCCTACGGCTGGCATGTGCAGGAGGTGGAGGGCGGCGAGAATGTGGTCGGGATCTTGGCTGCCATCGCCGAAGCCAAGGCGGTGACCGATCGGCCCTCGTTCATCTCGGTGCGCACCGTCATCGGCTATCCCGCGCCACACCTGATGAACACCGGCAAAGCTCACGGCGCCGCGCTCGGCGAGGACGAGGTGGCCGCGGTCAAAAAGGTCCTCGGGTTCGATCCGGACAAAAGTTTCCAGGTCAGCGACGAGGTGCTGGCGCACACCCGCAAGCTGGTGGACCGCGGCAGGCAGGCGCACCAACGGTGGCAGCCCGAGTTCGACGCATGGGCGCAACGCGAACCGGAGCGCAAGGCGTTATTGGACCGGTTGCTGGCGCAACAGCTGCCGGACGGCTGGGATGCCGAGCTGCCGCAGTGGGAGCCGGGTTCGGGGCACGTCGCCACCCGCAAGGCGTCCGGGGAGGTGCTGGCGGCCCTGGGCCCGAAACTGCCCGAGTTGTGGGGCGGTTCGGCCGACCTGGCCGGCAGTAATAACACCACCATCAAGGGTGTGAAATCCTTTGGGCCGCCGTCGATCTCTACCAAGGAGTTCACCGCGGACTGGTATGGGCGCACTCTGCATTTCGGGATCCGGGAGCACGCGATGGGCGCGATTCTGTCCGGCATCGTGCTGCACGGGCCCACCCGTGCCTACGGCGGCACGTTCCTGACGTTTTCCGACTATATGCGGCCCGCGGTGCGGCTGGCCGCGTTGATGCAGATCGACACCATCTACGTGTGGACACACGACTCGATCGGATTGGGCGAGGACGGGCCGACGCACCAGCCGATCGAGCACCTGGCGGCGTTGCGCGCCATCCCGCATTTGTCGGTGGTACGTCCCGCCGACGCCAACGAAACCGCCTACGCCTGGCGTACCATCCTGGCCCGAGGTGCCGGCGTCGGGCAGGGAAGCCGGGTCGCCGGTCCGACCGGGCTGATCCTGACCCGCCAAGGTGTTCCGGTCCTGGAGGGCACCAGCGCCGACGGTGTCGCCCGGGGCGGTTACGTGCTCGGCGGCGCCGGCGACGAGCAGCCCGACGTCGTGCTGATCGGCACCGGCTCAGAGCTTCAGTTGTGTGTCGAGGCTAAAAAACTTTTGGCGGACAAGGGTATTACCGCGCGAGTGGTCTCGATGCCGTGCGTGGAATGGTTCGAGGCCCAACCCTACGACTATCAGGACAGCGTGCTACCGCCCGCGGTGTCGGCCCGGGTCGCCGTCGAGGCCGGTATCGCGCAATGCTGGCACAGGTGGGTGGGCGACACCGGGCAGATCGTGTCGATCGAACGCTACGGCGAATCAGCGGACTACAAAACCTTGTTCCGCGAGTTCGGTTTCACTCCGCAAGCCGTTGTCGCCGCGGCCGAGCGGGCACTGGATAACTGAAGAAACCAGCACCGGAAATCTCGAGAAGAAGGGCAACGCAGATGACCTCACCGGCTCAGAACCCCAACCTCGCCGCTCTGAGTGCCGCAGGCGTGTCCGTGTGGCTGGACGACCTTTCCCGTGACCGGATCACATCCGGAAATCTGCAGGAACTCATCGACACCAAATGCGTCGTCGGGATCACCAGCAACCCGACCATCTTCCAGAAGGCGCTCTCGCACGGGGATGTCTATGCCGACCAGATCGCTGAACTGGCTACTCGCGGTGTCGATGTCGACACGGCGGTGCGCACTATCGTGACCGACGACGTGCGCGCCGCCTGTGACGTGATGGCATCGGTATATCAGGCGACCGGCGGTGTCGACGGCCGGGTGTCGCTGGAAGTCGACCCGCGGCTGGCCAACGAGACCGACAAGACCGTCGAGCAGGCGGTCATGCTGTGGAAGATGGTCGACCGCCCCAATTTGTTCATCAAGATCCCGGCCACCAAGGCCGGTCTGCCGGCCATCACCACGGCGCTGGCGCAAGGGGTTTCGGTCAATGTGACGCTGATCTTCTCTGTCGAGCGGCACCGCGAGGTTATGGACGCGTACCTGACCGGGCTGGAACGTGCCCGCGAAGCCGGACACGACGTGTCGAAAATCCATTCGGTGGCATCGTTTTTCGTCTCCCGGGTGGACACCGAAGTCGACAACCGGCTGGAGAAGATCGGCTCGGAAGAAGCACTCGCGTTGCGCGGCCAGGCCGGTATCGCCAATGCGCGCCTGGCGTATGCAGCCTACCAGGAGGTGTTCAGCGGCGAACGCTATCAAGCGCTCAAAGCCGACGGTGCCCGCGTGCAACGGCCGCTGTGGGCATCGACCGGGGTGAAAAACCCCGCTTACCCCGACACCATGTATGTCACCGAACTCGTCGCTCCCAACACCGTGAACACCATGCCGGAGCAGACAATCAACGCTGTTGCCGACCACGGTGTCATCAAGGGTGACACGGTCAGCGGCACCGCCCCGGCGGCACAGCAGGTGTTCGACAAGCTGGCGGCGATCGGCATCGACCTGAGCGACGTGTTCGCGGTCTTAGAGGATGACGGCGTGCAGAAGTTCGTTGCGTCCTGGAACGAACTGTTGCGGGAAACCCAGGCTCAGCTGAGCTCCGCCACCAAATGAGCTCTGAGAGCATCCGGGGCCGCGCAGCGACTGCTGCTGATCAGTGGCGTAACCCGCTGCGGGACAAGCGAGACAAGCGGCTGCCCAGGATCGCCGGTCCGTGCGGCATGGTGATTTTCGGCGTCACCGGCGACCTTGCCCGCAAAAAGCTGATGCCCGCCATCTACGACCTGGCCAACCGCGGTCTGCTGCACCCGCGTTTCGCCCTGGTGGGGTTTGCCCGCAGGGACTGGGACCACGAGGATTTCGGGCAGGTCGTCTACCAGGCTGTGAAAGACCACAGCCGTACCCCGTTTCGGCAGGTGACATGGGACCGGCTGGCGGAGGGGTTTCGTTTCGTGCCGGGGACGTTCGACGACGACGCGGCGTTCGCCCGCCTCGCCGAAACCCTGGACAAACTCGAAGCCGAGCGCGGCACTCGCGGCAACCATGCCTTCTACCTGGCCATCCCCCCGAAGCTCTTCCCGCTGGCGTGTCAACAGCTGCAGAAGTCCGGGCTGGCCTGCCCGCAAGACGGGCGGTGGAGCCGGGTGGTCATCGAGAAACCGTTCGGTCATGACCAGCGCAGCGCACGCGCACTGAACCAGGTGGTCAATGCGGTCTTTCCCGAGGAGTCGGTGTTCCGTATCGACCACTATCTGGGTAAGGAGACGGTGCAGAACATCCTGGCGCTGAGGTTCGCCAACCAGCTCTTCGACCCGATCTGGAACGCGAATTACGTCGATCACGTGCAGATCACCATGGCCGAAGATATCGGACTCGGGGGCCGGGCCGGCTACTACGACGGCATCGGCGCAGCCCGCGACGTGATCCAGAACCACCTCATGCAGCTGCTGGCGTTGACGGCCATGGAAGAGCCAGTCAGCTTCCAGCCCTCGCAGTTACAGGCCGAGAAAATCAAAGTGCTCTCGGCGACTCGGCTCGCTCAGCCGTTGGACCAAACCACCAGTCGTGGGCAGTACACGGCCGGTTGGCAGGGCGGGCAGAAAGTAATCGGGTTGCTCGACGAGGAAGGGTTCGCTAAAGATTCGATCACCGAGACGTTCGCCGCCATCACACTGGAAGTCGACACCCGTCGGTGGGCCGGTGTGCCGTTTTATCTGCGGACGGGCAAGCGGCTGGCGCGCCGGGTGACCGAGATCGCACTGGTGTTCAAACGTGCGCCGCATCTGCCGTTCGACGAAACCATGACCGGCGAGCTGGGTACTAACGCACTGGTTATCCGGGTGCAGCCTGATGAGGGGATCACGCTGCGGTTCGGGTCCAAAGTTCCCGGCACCGCTATGGAAGTCCGTGACGTCAATATGGACTTCTCCTACGGCTCGGCGTTCGCTGAGGATTCGCCGGAGGCCTACGAACGGCTCATCCTCGATGTGCTGCTCGGTGAGCCGTCCCTGTTTCCGGTCAACGCGGAAGTTGAATTAGCTTGGGAGATCCTCGATCCCGTCCTTGAGAACTGGGCTGCGCATGGGAAACCCGATCCCTACGAGGCCGGCACCTGGGGTCCCGCGTCGTCGTTGGAGATGCTTCGCCGCGCCGGCCGGGAATGGCGGCGGCCGTGATCCGCGCCGGCGGCGATGCAGAACGAGGCGATGAGGAGAAGCGGCGCAGATGATCGTCGACATGCTGGACACCAGCACCACCGCAATCAACGACAAGCTGAACGAGTTACGCCGGCGGGTCGGCGCAGTCACCAGGGGCCGGGTGATGACGCTCATCATCGCGCCGGACAGCGATGCCCGGTTGGACGAGTCCATCGACGCAGCCAATTTCGCAAGCCACGAGCATCCCAGCCGGATAATCGTCGTGATGACCGAGGCTTCGGGGGGCGCTGAGGCGCGACTTGACGCACAGTTACGCACCGGCGGTGACACCGGCGCCGGAGAGGTTGTGGTGCTGCGGCTTTCCGGCCCGCTTTCCATGCACGCCGACAGCGTGGTCATGCCGTTTATGTTGCCCGACACCCCGATAGTGGCGTGGTGGCCCGACACTGCTCCCCCGGTACCGGCTCAAGACCCGCTGGGGAAGTTGGCGATTCGCCGCATTACGGACGCGACGAACAGCGAGGACCCATTGTCTGCGATCAAAAGCCGGTTGTCGGGCTACACCCCCGGCGACACGGACCTGGCGTGGAGCCGGATCACTCACTGGCGGGCGTTGCTCACTGCGACGGTCGACCAGCCACCGTACGAGCCGATCACCTCGGCACTGGTGTCCGGCCTCAAGACCGAGCCAGCACTTGACATCCTGGCCGGCTGGCTGGCCAGCCGGATCGACGGGCCGGTGCGACGCGCCGTCGGTGAGCTCAAAGTCGAGCTGGTGCGCTGCACCGAGACGGTGACGTTGAGCAGACCCCAGGACGGGGTGACGGCCACATTAAGCCGGACAGGCCGACCCGATGCCTTGGTTCCCTTGCCGCGCAGGGAAACTCGCGAGTGCCTCGCCGAGGATCTGCGGCGCCTGGACCCTGATGACATCTACTTCGCTGCGCTCGGCGGCATCAACAAGGTGCAGTACATATGAGCACGATCACCGAAATCTATCCCGACAGCGAAGCTCTCGTCGCGGCCGCAGCTCAACGACTGGTGGGCGTCATTGAAGCCGCGATGGCGGCCAGAGGACGTGCGCTGATCGTGCTGACCGGGGGCGGGAACGGCACCGCGCTGCTGCGCCGCCTCGGTGACCACGCCCAGCAGCTCGACTGGTCACACATACACCTGTTCTGGGGTGACGAACGCTACGTTCCCGAAAACGACGCCGAGCGCAACGATAAGCAGGCCCGTGTTGCCTTACTGGATCGTATCGCCATCCCGGCCCGCAACGTCCATGCGATGCCCGCCAGTGACGGCGAATTCGGCAATGATCTGGAGGCGGCGGCACTGGCTTACGAACAGGTGCTGGCGGCCAACGCCGAGCCGGGCGATCCGGCACCGAACTTCGACGTCCATCTGCTCGGCGTCGGGCCGGAGGGACATGTCAATTCATTGTTCCCCCACAGCGCGGCGGTGCATGAGGGCAGCCGCATGGTGGTGGGGGTCGACGACTCTCCCAAACCACCGCCGCGACGACTCACCCTGACACTGCCCGCGATCCGGCGCTCCCGCGAGGTCTGGATGCTGGTGTCGGGAGCCGAGAAGGCCGAGGCGGTGGCCGCCGCAGTCGCCGGCGCTGATCCGGTGGCGGTGCCGGCCGCCGGGGCGGTCGGCCGCGAGAAGACCCTCTGGCTGCTGGACAGCGCGGCAGCGGCCAAACTCCCCGGCCAGCGGCGGCTGGCTTAAGCCCGGCGGCGAGGACGCGGCACCGGAGGTGCGGCCCGCTCAGAGCCGCGGCCCCGCTCGACACGCGCGTCGGCATATCCGGTGGTGTACTCATCGAGCCGCCGCGTGACCTCGGATGTTCCCGCGGCGCTGTGCGCACGGTATCGCCGCCAGCTTCGGTTGCAGTGTCGTCGCCGCACACCGGTGAGATGGTAAAGCACGTTTCGGCGGTTCCCGCGACGGTCATAATGGCGGTCATGGCCGACAAAACCGCCCGCGCCGGCTCGGAGCGCCAGCGGCTCAGGACACTGGCGCAGGCCGCGTTGAATGCCGATCTCACGGTGCAGCAGTTGGACGCGGTGCTCGCCGACATGACCACGTCGCTGTCAGGCCTTAACGGTGCGTTGGACACCTTCGAAGACAGCCTGGGACATCTCAACACCACCCTGGGCAAACTTGACGAACTGGCGCCGAGGCTCAGCGCTGTGGTCGACCGGATGGAGGTCATCGTTGGGCGAGTCGAGCACATCGTCGATCTGGCCGAGGCGGTGACCGCGCCCCTTTCGGCGACCGAACAGGCGGTGCGCGGTGTGCTCAGCGCTCTGCGCAACCGGGCCGCGCGTTAAGCTCACGGCCACCGCCGCCGTGCCGATAAGCCGACGAAACCTGTTATGGTGCCGGGTATTTCTCAGCGGTATTTGATCAGCAGCGCCATGCCGATAATGGCCACCAGCCAGATCCCGGTGATGAACAGTGTTAACCGGTCGAGATTTTTTTCCACGACCGTCGACCCCGACAGCGCGGACTGCACACCGCCGCCGAACAGTGTCGACAAGCCCCCGCCCTTGGCGCGGTGCAGCAGCACCAGCAGCACCACGAGCACGCTGGTGATGACCAGGATGATCTGCAGGGCCAACTCCATATCAGCTACCCTAGCGGTATCAGCATCCGGTCACGGCAGCGGCCCGCCGGCGGCGATGGCGCACATGGTGGCGAACTGCTCCCCGTCCAGCGACGCCCCCCCGACCAGCGCCCCGTCGACGTCGTCTGCCGCGATGATGTCGCCGATATTCTTCGCGTTCACCGAGCCCCCGTACAGCACCCGCACCCCCCCGGCAACCTGCGGTGACGCCAGCGCACCCAGCTCCGTGCGGATCGCCGCGCACACCTCTTGGGCATCGGCGGCGCCGGCCACCCGCCCGGTGCCGATGGCCCAGACCGGCTCGTAGGCGATGACCACGCCTCCGATCTGCTCTGCCGAGAGCCCTGCCAGCGATCCGCGCAGTTGCCCGATGTTGTGGGCCACATGATCCCCGGCCTCGCGGACCTCGAGATGCTCACCGATACACACGATCGGGGTCAGTCCGTGCCGCAGTGCTGCAGCGGCCTTGGCCGCCACCAGCGCGTCATCCTCGGCGTGGTAGGTGCGCCGCTCGGAGTGGCCGACGACGACGTACGTGCACCCCAGCTTGGCGAGGAAAGCGCCGCTGATGTCACCGGTGTAAGCACCGGCGTCGTGCGGCGAAAGGTCCTGGGCCCCATAGGTCAGTCGCAGTTTGTCACCGTCGACCAAAGTCTGCACGCTGCGCAGGTCGGTGAACGGCGGGAGCACCGCGGCGTCGACCTTGTCGTAGTACTTGTCCGGTAGTGCGAACGCGATCTTCTGCACCAGCGCGATCGCTTCGAAGTGGTTGAGGTTCATCTTCCAGTTGCCCGCGATCAGCGGTTTACGGCTCATCAGCATCCTTCGCGTCAGGTGTTCAGCACCTCGAGGCCGGGGAGCGCTTTGCCCTCAAGGTATTCCAGTGACGCGCCGCCGCCGGTGGAAATGTGCGAAAAGCCGTCTTCGGGCAGGCCCAGTGTGCGCACCGCAGCGGCCGAGTCGCCGCCGCCGACCACGCTGAACGCGCCTTTGGCGGTGGCCGTCACGATCGCCTCGGCGACGCCTCGGGTACCCGCGGCGAACGCCGGGAACTCGAACACCCCCATCGGGCCGTTCCAGAAGATGGTTTTGGCGTTGGACAGCAGCGCGGCGAAACGCTGGACTGATCCCGGCCCGATGTCCAGGCCCATCTTGTCTGCTGGAATCTGTTCTGCTGCGGCTATTTCCGATGGAGCATCGGGTGCGAAAGTCCCGGCCACCGCGAAATCGACAGGCAGCCGCAGCACATCGCAGTACGCGTCGAGCAACCTCTGGCAGGTGTCGATCATATCCGCCTCCAGCAGCGATTTACCTACTGAGAAACCCTGCGCTGCAAGAAATGTGAAGCACATACCACCGCCGATCACGATGCTGTCAGCTTGGGTCGCCAGCGATTCGATCACGCCCAGCTTGTCGGACACCTTCGATCCGCCCAGGACCACCGCGTACGGACGCTGCTGTGATTTGGTCAAGCGTTGCAGCACACGAGTCTCGGCGGCTACCAGCTTGCCCGCATAGGAGGGCAGCAAGGTTGCCACATCGTAGACCGAGGCCTGTTTGCGGTGCACGACACCGAACCCGTCGGAGACGAAAGCGCCTTTGTCCCCGACGAGTTCGGCCAGCTGCGTGGCTAATGCCAAGCGTTCGGCGTCTTTTTTGCTGGTTTCACGCGGATCGAAGCGGACGTTCTCCAACAGGAGGGCTTTCCCGCCGGCCAACTGCTGTGCCCGCGCCCGGGCGTCGGGACCGGTGACGTCGCGGGACAGCTGGATATCCCCACCCAGCTGCTGCCCCAGCACCGTCGCGACCGGCGCCAGCGACAGCTTGGGATCGGGCCCGCTGTCGGGCCGGCCCAGGTGAGCGGCCACCACGACCTTGGCGCCCGCGTCGAGCAGCGCCCGCAGCGTCGGCACCGAAGCCGTGATACGGCCCGCGTCGGTGACCGTGCCGTCCTCGGCTAACGGAACATTGAGATCGCAGCGCACCAGCACTCCTCGACCCGAAACTCCCTCGGCGAGAAGATCGTCCAGCGTTTTGATGCTCACGGCTAGAGTGACTTGCCCACCAGGGCGACCAGGTCGACCAGGCGGTTGGAGTAGCCCCACTCGTTGTCGTACCAGGACACCACCTTGGTTTGGTTGTCGATCACCTTGGTCAGGCCGGCGTCGAAGATCGAGCTGTGGGGATCGGTGACGATATCGGAGGAGACAATTGGCGCGTCGTAGTACTTGAGGATGCCCTTGAGCGCACCCTCGGCGGCCGCCCTGAACGCGGCGTTGACCTCGTCGACGCCGGCCGGCCTGGACAACTCGGCGGTCAGGTCGGTGACCGAGCCGGTGGGCACCGGAACCCGCAGCGCGTACCCGTCGAGTTTGCCGTTGAGCTCGGGTAACACCAGTCCGATCGCCTTGGCCGCCCCGGTGGAGGTCGGCACGATGTTCAGCGCGGCGGCCCGGGCGCGGCGCAGATCCTTGTGCGGACCGTCCTGCAGGTTCTGGTCCTGGGTGTAGGCGTGAATCGTTGTCATCAGACCCTTGACGATGCCGAACTCGTCGTTGAGCACCTTGGCCAGCGGCGCCAGGCAGTTGGTCGTGCACGAGGCGTTGGAGATGACGTTTTGGCTGCCGTCGTACTTGTCGTCGTTGACGCCCAGACAGATGGTGATGTCCGGGTCGGTGGCCGGCGCGGAAATGATGACTTTCTTCGCGCCCGCCTGCAGGTGGCCTCGAGCCTTGGCGGCGTGGGTGAAAAGCCCGGTGGATTCGACGACCACATCGACACCCAGGTCAGCCCACGGCATAGCTGCCGGGCCTTCACGGACTTCAAGAGCCTTGATCTTGGCGGTGCCCACGACGATGGTGTCCTCGCCGTCCAGGCCGACGTCGCAGGGCAGCCGCCCCAGAATCGAGTCGAATTTGAGCAGATGCGCCAGGGTGGCGTTATCGGTGATGTCGTTGACGGCCACCACCTGGATGTCGGTGCCCGCACCCTGGGCCTGCTGCGCCAGCAGCGCCCGATAGAAGTTGCGTCCGATCCGGCCGAAGCCGTTGATGCCCACTCGGACCGTCACGTCTGTCTCCTTAGTCCGCTGGTGTGATCCGCCCGTCAGCCTAATGGGGCGACCACCACGATGCGCTCGCGGCCGCGGGCCCGTCGCCGGTCCCGGTGCGACATCAGTCACACCCCGGCCACGACTTCACCGGCCAACCCGGGTGACGCGCCACATCGGCACACCCGGATCCCGCACCATGCGGCACCTGTGGGAACCTGCCGGCTATCCGGAACATTGAGAGCACCACCTTCGTGCCCAGTTCCTAGTGCGCACGCAGCCGGCGCAGCGCCGATTCGGCCGCGTGGTAGCCGCACAGGCCGTGGATGCCGCCGCCGGGCGGGGTGGATTGCGAGCACAGGTAGACACCGGGCACCCCAGTGAAATAGGGGTCACGGGCGATGCGGGGGCGGAACAGAACCTGCAAACGGTCGTTGGCGCCGCCGATGATGTCACCGCCGATGAAGTTGGGGTTGTAGGCCGCCAGTTCGGCGGTCGACGTGCTGACCGTCGCGGTGATGCGCTCACGGAATCCGGGCGCGAACCGCTCGATCTGGTCGATGACGGCGGCGGTGGCGTCACCGGTGTAACCGAACGGCACGTGGGCGTACGCCCAGATCGGATTGATCGGGCCGGCCGAGCGCGACCGGTCAGCCAGATACTGCTGCCCGACGAGCACGAAGGGCCGCTGCGGCATACGTCCCTGGGCGCGCTGGCGTTCGCTGTCCGCGATCTCGGCGACGCTGCCGCCGAGATGGACCGTGCCCGCACGCGCACACGCCGGATTGGTCCACGGGATATCACCCTCGATCGCGAAGTCGACCTTGAACGCCGAGGAGCCTTGCCGATAGCGCTGAAAGGAGCGCCTGATCCGGGGGGGCAGGAGATCGCCGTAGAGCTCGCACACCGCGGCCGGGCTCAGGTCGAGCATCACCAGGTCAGCAGCCGGAATGTCATGGCGGTCGGTGATACGGACACCGGTGGTGATCGTGCCGCCGCGCTCGCGCAGCGCAGCGACCAGGGCGTCCACGATCGACCCGGAGCCGCCTTCGGCCACCGGCCACCCATACCGGTGGCCACTGGCCAACATCACCAACCCCAGCGCTGAGGTCAGCGGCCGGTCCAACCGGGTGTAGATGTGCGCGGCCGTGCCGGCGAATAACGCGCGAGCCTGTTCGGTGCGAAACCAGCGGGCCAGCACCGTGGCCGGCAGCACCGCCCGCGGCCCGAATGTGGCCAGCCGGATCGGGTGACGCGGAATATGCAGCACCGGCCGCAGCAGATCCTGGGCCAGGTCGTCGAAACCGGCCACCAGGTCACCCAGCACGTGCCGCCACCGCGGCCCGTCGCGGCCAAGGCCCGCGGCGGTGTCATCGATGGACTGATACAGCACGCCGGCGCTGCCGTCGTCGAGCGGGTGCGCGCAGTCGACCTCCGGCCATTTCCAGCGCAGTCCATAGCGGTCCAGGCCGATCTGCTGCCACAGCGGAGAGCCCACCCCCATCGGGTGAAATGCCGAGCAGTGGTCGTGGATGACACCGGGGACCATCAGCTCACCCGAGCGTGCACCCCCGCCCGCCGTGTCGCGGGCCTCCAGCACGTGGACGTCGATACCATTGCGCGCCAGGTGAATTGCGGCAGCCAGGCCGTTGGGCCCGGCGCCGACGACGACCGCGGTGGTCATCGTGGCGCGGTGCGGGTGTGATGGGCTGTGAGGTAGACCGGGAACTGGTCCCCGGGTTCGGGCCAGGGCTGGCGACTCAGCATGTCGGCGACCTTGACATAGCCTTGTTCGATCAGGCCGGTCTTGGCGTCGACAATGCGATACCACTGCCGTTGCGTATGGATCGGCTGACCCTCCACGACGATGATGCGAACATCGCCCTCGCCGAAATGGCAGCGCCGCTGCACCGCCGCGAGAAGCTGCTCGTTGTGCAAGTGACCTTCGCCGAAGTTCCAGCCGACAAGTGACCCGGCCACCAGTTCGCCCTCCCGCACGCTGTAGCAGGTTTCGTTTTCCACAGCGCGCGGCAACAACCCGTTGAGCGCCCGGCCGTGGGTGTGCATGGACCGAAACGCGGCGCCCATGTCGGTGGTCATCTCAGCGGTCGCCGGATCGTAAAGCCTGGCCAGTTGTTTGACGGTCAGCGCAGAGCTCTTGACGACGTTGGCCTCGATTGTGTCCTCGGCGTTCGCGCGGAAACACCACACGCTGGTGGCCCAGTTGCCGGCGTAGTAGCGCATCGCCGGAAGAAATGAAACCTGTTGGGGGAAAATGTTTCCCACGATCGGCACCACGGCCAGCGCGAACACCAGGATAGCCAGTAGCAGCGGTGACTGCAGATCGGTGGCGTGGATGCTGCCGTAGTGGCCGAACAGGTAGAACAGCGAAAAGATGAAAAAAACGTTCCACTCCAACGGAACTCCCATCGGGAAGTTGGAAATGATGTTGAGGTGGAACAGCACCATGAAACCGATGAGCGGCCACGACCACGCTTGACCGTCGGCGACGAACACCAGCAGCCCCGGGACCAGGAATTCCGCTGTGGTACCGCCGACATGCGCCAGGAAGGTGGGCAGCCAGGATGGGCGCAGGTCGTTGAGGGGGTCGCGGTACAGCATGTGCTTGAACCGGTCGAATATCCTGCTGCGCAGCAGCGCATTGTTGCTGATCATCGCTGCTACCACGTAGGGGAAGTGGTGGTTGAGCTTGGAGGTCGCGGCTCCCCACCACAGCGCCAGCATGATGATCTTGAACGCCGCGATCTGGTCGGTGAACGGGAAGAAGAACACGAACAGTTTCAGCCAGTAGTGTTCGGCGCGGGCGGCCAAAAAGATCGTTTTGTCGCGCAGACCCAGCACAGCCAGCGCGACGATGACCGGCGCCACCCGGGCCGGGTTGATCAGCCCCACGTCACCGCTACCGGTGACCGGGCCACCGTATCCGGGTGACACCAAGGCCCACGCCCCCGAGACCACCACGATCGCATAGAGCACGACGTCGACGACAGTGCGGGTGTCCCCGCTGGTGAACGGCACCTTGCCCGGCCACGGTGGCAGACGAATCGTGTTGGGCCGCAACCAATAAAGAAACCCGCCGATCGGTGGCCAGAACCGGCCGGTCAGCGGGCCGGAACCACAGCCCAGACCCAGCACCTCGAACAGCAGCGTGAAGACGACGACCTTCTGGTACACGATCGGCTGCGTCCACCAGTGGCCGATCTGACCGAGTCCGCCCAGGCCCGGTGTCAACGAGATGATCGCGGCGGGCGCAGCAACGTACACCGCGATCTTGATCACGTACACCAGGTACGCTACCGAGGGCGTGCCGAAACCGTGTTCCACCCAGTGGCGGGTCACCACTTGCAGCCGGGCGGCCCGTGGCAGGGTGCGCCACGTCTCCCGGTCAACGTCGGGGAGATCCGGTGTCATGAATCCCATGGCTGCCTCTCCGCGCAGGACCGGCCGGCGGCGGCCACGTCGTCATGGGCCGTTGTCTGCGTGCCGGCATATGCGCTCCGGACGCCGGCCACAGGCGCATCGGTGTTCTGCGCATGAACTTCGGTTGCCGTGGCGACGGCCACGAGCGCCAGCTGAACGTTACACATCCTCCAGCAGATCCGGGGTCACCGCCGATTCGGTGTCCGGGATGCCCTCCTGTTTCGCCTTGCGATCCGCCATCGACAGCAGCCGCCGGATCCGACCGGCCACCGCATCTTTGGTCATCGGAGGATCGGCAAGCCGGCCCAGTTCCTCCAGCGAAGCCTGCCGGTGCTCGATACGCAGCTTGCCGGCGGCGGCCAGATGATCGGGCACACTGTCGCCGAGTATCTCCAACGCCCGCTCCACCCGGGCTGCCGCCGCCACCGCCGCCCGCGCGGAGCGGCGCAGGTTAGCGTCATCGAAGTTGGCCAGCCGGTTGGCGGTCGCGCGCACCTCCCGGCGCATCCGGCGCTCCTCCCAAATCAGCCGAGTGTCGTTGGCGCCCATCCGCGTCAGCAACGCACCGATCGCCTCGCCGTCGCGCACCACCACGCGGTCGGCGCCGCGCACTTCACGGGCTTTGGCGCTGACCCCAAGCCGCCGCGCCGCGCCCACCAACGCCAGCGCGGCCTCCGGACCCGGGCAGCTGACCTCCAACGCCGACGAGCGCCCCGGCTCGGTCAGCGATCCGTGCGCCAAAAAGGCGCCCCGCCAAGCTGCTTCGGCGTCAGCGATACTGCCGCCGACGACCTGGGCCGGCAGGCCACGCACCGGGCGCCCGCGCTGGTCGAGCAGTCCGGTCTGGCGGGCCAGCGCCTCACCGTCGTTGGCGACCCGCACCACATAACGGGTCTGCTTGCGAATCCCGCTGGCTGACAACATGTGTACTGCCGCGTTGTAACCGTATAGCTCGAAGATCTCTCGGCGCAGCCGGCGTGCTACGCTGCCCGAATCCAGCTCCGCCTCCACAACCACGCGGCCGCCGACGATGTGCAGCCCCCCGGCAAACCGCAATAATGACGTGACTTCGGCGCGCCGAGCACTGACCGAGTTGATCACCAGCCGGCTCAGCTCGTCTTTGACTTCGGCTGTCATTGCCACGCGTCGTCACCCCTCGGTCCGTTACCTCCCGGTCCGTGTGCGCCGGCCTGTTGCCGTTCAGCTTCGATCGGCACCGGGGCGGTCACCGGCGACGGCCCCGGTCCAGTGTCACGCATCCGCACCCCGTCCAGCGCCGCCGCCAGTTTGTCCGGGTCGTGTAATGGTGTACCAGGTCTGGACACGTCAGCGAAGCGGACCTCAGCTTCGAGTAGTGTTGCGGTGCGGCGCAGTTGGTCTCGCTCCCGCTCGCTGGGCACCCGCTCGGCGTCGATGATGACGTCGTGCACGGTAAAACCGGGCGCATGCTGAGCCAGCACGTGCAAATGGCGCTCGACCGAGAACCCGGCAGTTTCCCCCGGCTCCGCCACCAGGTTGAGCACCAGGGCGCGGCGTGCCGTGGTCGCCCGCAGCGCCGCCGCCAGCCCGGGCACCAGCACGTGCGGGATCACGCTGGTGAACCACGAACCAGGGCCCAGCACGACCAGGTCGGCCGCCATGATCGCGTCGACGGCTTGCCGGGTGGCCGGCGGGTCGGGGGGCAACAACCGCACCCGCCGCACCTTTCCCGGTGTGGTGGCTATCGCCACCTGGCCACGGATCACCCGAAATATCCGCGGGTCGGCCTCTAAACCAGCCACGTCGGCTTCAATCTGCAGGGCGATCGGGCACATCGGCAGTACTCTGCCCTTGACACCGAGGATGCGCCCGAGCTCGTCGAGGGCCGCGACCGGGTCGCCCAGCACCTCGTTGAGGCCGGCGAGCAACAGGTTGCCGATCGGGTGTCCGGCCAGCGCCCCGCTGCCGCCGAATCGGTGCTGCAGGATAGTGGCCCACAGCCGTCCGTACGGGCTGTCAGATGCCAACGCCGCCAACGCCATTCGCAGATCACCCGGTGGCACTACGTCCAATTCGCTGCGCAGCCGACCCGACGAGCCGCCGTCGTCGGCCACCGTGACCACGGCGGTGACGTGCGGGGTCAACCGGCGGGCGGCCGACAGCGTCGCATACAGACCATGTCCGCCGCCTAGAGCGACGATGCTGTGGCTTTTTTCCAGGCTCATTCGCGACCCAGGTCCCGGTGCAGCACCCGCACGGATAGCTGCGCATTGCGTCCCAGCAGCTGCGCCAACGCCTCGGCGATGACGACACTGCGATGCTTGCCGCCGGTGCAGCCGATGGCAACAGTCATGTAGCGCTTCCCCTCCTTGCGGTAGCCGTCGACAACCAGGGATAGCAATCGATGGTAGGTGTCGAGGAACTCTGCCGCGCCGTTCTGGCCCAGCACGTAGTCGCGCACCGCCGGATGCTGACCGGTGTGGGGCCGCAACTCGTCGACCCAGTGCGGATTAGGCAAGAAGCGCACGTCCATCACCATGTCCGCGTCCATCGGCAGACCGTATTTGAAGCCGAACGACTCGACCGTCACGCTGGTGTGCGCGACGGTCTCGCCGCCGAATGCGCGTTCGATGCTTTCGCGTAAGGCTCGCACCGACAGGGTCGACGTGTCGATGATCAGGTCGGCGGTGGCACGCACCGGCGACAGCATCTCACGCTCCGCGGCGATCCCTTCCACCAGCGTCTGCTCGCCTTGGAGCGGATGGCTGCGGCGATTCTGCTCGTAACGGCGCACCAGCGTGTCGTCGGAGGCTTCCATAAACAGCACCCGCGGGGTGATGTTGCGGGTCGCCAGGTCGTTGCGCACCCAGTCCAGGTCCCCGGTGAACCCACGCGAGCGCACATCCATCACCACCGCAAGCTGGGTGATCCGCGATCCGGCCGCCAGCCCGAAGTCCACCATGCGGGTGATCAGTTGCGGAGGCAGATTGTCGGCGACATACCAACCGAGGTCCTCGAGCACCTTGGCCGCGGTACCGCGCCCGGCGCCGGACAGCCCGGTCACCAAAACCACATCGATACCCGACTGCGGTGCACCGACGGGTTGGCCGGCCTGCTTGTTTGGCGGTTCGGCTTTCACCCCGCCCACCCGTTTCTCGTCATCTATGATCCGGCCCATCATCCGGTCCCCTGTCCGGCCGTGTGCTGATCATACGTCGGGGCTTCCGTTTTCGAACCGGGTCGGCCCGGCCGCAACGCTTCGAGCACCGCCGTCGCTGTCGCGACACCGATGCCCGGCACAGCGGTGATCTCCTCAACGGTGGCCTCCCGGAGGCGGGACACCGATCCGAAATGACTGACCAGTGCTTTGCGCCGGTGCTCACCCAGTCCCGGCACCGCGTCCAGCGCCGACGCCGTCATGCGCTTGGAGCGCTTGCTGCGGTGATAGCTGATGGCGAAGCGGTGCGCCTCATCGCGAATCCGCTGCAACAGATACAATCCCTCGGAATTGCGCGGCAAGATGATCGGCTCGGGTTCCGAAGGCACCCACACCTCTTCGAGCCGCTTCGCGAGGCCGATGACCGCGATATCGGTGATGCCGAGTTCGTCGAGAACCGCTGCCGCCGCGTTGACCTGCGGAGCACCGCCGTCGACGACGTAGACGTTGGGCGGATAGGCGAAACGACGCGACTTTCCTTCGGGGGCAGGCACATCTGAGTCCTGAAGGTGACGCAGGAACCGGCGCCGGGTGACTTCGGCGATGGAAGCGACGTCGTCGGAGCGGCCCTGCCCGGCGGCCTCCCGGATGGCGAAGTGACGATAGTCGGACTTGCGTGGCAGCCCGTCCTCGAAAACCACCAGCGAGCCGACCACATCGGTGCCCTGGACGTGACTGACGTCGACGCATTCGATTCGCAGCGGTGCGTCGGCCAGTCCCAACGCATCCTGGATGTTCTGCAGCGCAGCGGATCTGGCGTTGAAATCTCCGGCTCGTTTCAGCTTATGTTGCTGCAGGGCCTCTTTCGCGTTTCTCTGGACGGTTTCGGCCAGCACCCGTTTGTCGCCGCGTCGCGGCACCCGCAGCATAACCCGTGTGCCGCGCAGACCTGAGAGCCAGCTCGCCAGCTCGTCGGCATTGGGCGGCAGGCACGGCACCAGCACCTCACGCGGCACCGGGTTGGCGGACTCGTCGGCAGCATCGCCCAGCTCCGCCTGCTCACCGTAGAACTGGGTCAAAAACTGTTCGACCAGCTGTGCTTCGCCGGAATCGCCAGGGTCACCGGGTTTTTCGACGACCCAGCCACGCTGGCCGCGAACCCGGCCGCCACGCACGTGAAATACCTGGACGGCGGCTTCGAGCTCGTCGTCGGCGAACGCGACCACATCGGCGTCGGTCCCGTCACTGAGCACCACGGTCTGCTTCTCCAGGGCTCGCCTGAGCGCCGACAGGTCGTCACGCAGCCGGGCAGCGCGTTCGAAATCCAGTTGTTCGGCTGCGGCGTTCATCTGCTGCTCGAGGTCGCGAGCGAACCGCTCGGTTTTGCCCGACAGAAAATCGCAGAAATCGTTCACGATCTGGCGGTGCTGCTCGGCGCTGACCAGGCCGATGCATGGCGCCGAACATTTGTCGATGTAGCCGAGCAGGCATGGCCGCCCGATCTGCCTGTGACGCTTGAACACTCCCGTCGAGCAGGTGCGAGCCGGAAATACCCGGGTGAGCAAATCGAGCGTCTCCCGGATCGCCCAGGCGTGCGAGTACGGGCCGAAATAGCGCACCCCCTTGCGCCGGGGGCCGCGGTAGACCATCAACCGGGGAAATTCTTCATTGAGGGTGACCGCCAGCACCGGATAGGACTTGTCGTCGCGGTAGCGGACGTTGAACCGCGGGTCGAACTCCTTGATCCAGTTGTATTCCAGCTGCAGTGCCTCGACCTCGGTGCTGACCACCGTCCACTCCACCTTGGCCGCGGTGGTCACCATCTGGCGGGTGCGCGGGTTCAGGCTGGCGACGTCAGTGAAATATGAGGTCAGCCGGCTACGCAGACTTTTGGCCTTACCGACGTAGATGACTCGCCCATGCTGATCCCGGAACCGGTAGACACCCGGCTCCGCCGGGATGGATCCGGGCGCGGGGCGGTACGTCGCGGGATCAGGCACTCTTTCTAGGCTAGTGGCCGCCGGAAGGGGGCCGAGAACGACGGTCGGGCCTGCGGACCGGGCCGGGGCTGTGTACCCCCGCGGGGTGAACCGGCGCAGCCGGGCGGCTCGGCGGGGATAGTGACCGCCTGGTGTCCGCCGGGTTCGGGCGACGTGCCGCCCGGCGCACACTACGCCGAGGACGTGTCATCGGCGGCGGATCTCAGGTCGGGCCGGTAGCGCAGCAGCGAGGCACGCACCGTGTTCATGGCGTCGACGGCGCGGTTTTTGTCGACGGCCTGGATCGCCAATACCGGGATGTACTCGTCCCCGGGCAAGTCGATTCGTGCCCAGCGGGCACCGTCGGGAAATGACACATCGACCACAGCGGACCACGGGATGAGGCGGTAGCCAACGAGATTGCGCACTGATAGCCCGGCAGGGCCCACCCGAAGCCGCGGACGGGCGAGCAGCAACACGAGCCCGGCGATCACTATCCCCAACGCGCCGATCGCCACCTGGTCGGCCGTTTGGAAGACCACCCCGGTGGACTTGGCCTTGAGCAGCGCACCCACCGCGATATGTGCCGCCGCGATCACAAAAGCCGCCCCATAGGCGAAATAGGGTGTCAGATAGGGCCGAATTTCGGCGTCCCAGTCGTGTCCGGAGGTGGCGTTCACGGTTTTGGGCGCAGCTCGCGCAGCGCGAGCGCGGTGGACAGCGCCGCCGCCGTCGCCTGCGCACCCTTGTCCTCGGTGGAGGTCGGCAGCCCGGCCCGCTCCAGCGCTTGCTGCTCGGTGTTGGTGGTCAGCACACCGTTGGCTACCGGTGTGGAGGCGTCCAGCGACACCCGGGTCAGACCCTGAGTCACTGCATCGCAAACATAGTCGAAATGTGGTGTTGCACCGCGGATCACGACACCTAGCGCGACAACAGCGTCATGGTCGCGGGCCAGTGCCTGGGCCACCACCGGGATCTCGATCGCTCCCAGCACCCGGACTACCGTCGGGTTGTCGATACCCCACTCGGCAGCGGTTTTGCGGGCTCCTTCCAGCAGCGCGTCGCAGATCGTGCGGTGCCACGTGCTGGCGACAATGGCAAGCTGCAGCCCGGACGCGTCGAGCGGAGGCATCTCCGGTACACCGGCGCCACCGCTCACCAACCGGCTCCCTGTTTCATAACGCACCACCGAACTCACCTGGCAGATGGGCGGATTCGTGGAAATCGTCCAACCCGGCCAGGTCATGACCCATCCGATCGCGCTTGGTCATCAGATAACGGATATTTTCGGCGTTGGCCCGCACCGGCAGCGGCACCCGTTCGATGATGTGCAGTCCGTAGCCGTCGAGCCCGACACGTTTGGCAGGGTTGTTGGTCAGCAGCCGCATCGAGCGCACCCCGAGATCGACGAGGATCTGCGCGCCAATCCCGTAATCCCTTGCGTCGGCTGGCAACCCGAGCCTTAGGTTAGCTTCCACGGTGTCGGCGCCGGCGTCCTGCAACTGGTAGGCCTGCAGTTTGTGCATCAGGCCGATGCCTCGGCCCTCATGCCCGCGCATGTAGAGCACCACCCCGCGCCCTTCCCGCGCCACCATCGCCATCGCCGCGTCCAACTGCGGCCCGCAGTCACAGCGCCGCGAGCCGAACACATCTCCGGTCAGGCACTCCGAGTGCACCCGCACCAGCACGTCGTCGCCGTCGTTGTGCGGTCCTGCGATTTCGCCGCGAACCAGCGCGACATGTTCGACGTCCTCGTAGATGCTGGTGTAGCCGATTGCGCGAAACTCCCCGTGCCGGGTCGGGATACGCGCCTCAGCGACCCGCTCGACATGCTTTTCGTGTTTGCGTCGCCAGGCGATCAAGTCGGCGATGGTGATCAGCGCGAGACCATGCTCGTCGGCGAACACCCGCAGCTCATCGGTCTGCGCCATCGCGCCCTCGTCCTTCTGGCTCACGATCTCGCAAATCGCGCCGGCGGGCTGCAGCCCTGCCATCCGCGCCAGATCGACGGCAGCCTCGGTGTGGCCGGGACGGCGCAACACCCCACCGTCCTTGGCGCGCAGCGGGACCACGTGTCCGGGCCTGGTGAAATCGTCGGCGACGCTGGCGGGATCGGCCAGTAGCCGCATCGTCGTAGCCCGGTCGGAAGCTGAAATCCCGGTGCCCACACCATTTTTCGCGTCCACCGTGACCGTGTAGGCGGTGCCGTGCTTATCCTGGTTCAGCGCATACATGGGCAGCAGGCCCAGCCGGTCGCAAATCGCGCCGTCCAGCGGCACACACAGATAGCCCGAGGTGTAGCGCACCATGAACGCCACCAGCTCCGGCGTCGCTTTCTCGGCGGCGAAGACGAGGTCACCTTCGTTTTCGCGGTCCTCGTCGTCGATGACGATCACGGCTTTGCCCGCCGCGATATCGGCAACCGCCCGTTCGACGGAATCCAGCCTCGTCATCTCTGCCACCTCGCCCGCGCCCGCCCGAAGCGGGACACGCTCCCGGAAGGGCTCGCGCCACGAGCCCACCTTGCTGTCACCAGTATGAACCACCGCGCGCCGCCGGTGCCGCGGCTTACCGGGCGGACCGCCCCATCAGCCGTTCCACGTATTTGGCGATGACGTCGACCTCGAGATTCACCGGCGTTCCCACCGGGGCGCGGCCCAGGGTGGTCAGCTGCCGGGTGGTGGGGATCAGCGAGACCTCGAACCAGTCTGGGCCCAACCCGGACACGGTCAGCGAGATGCCGTCGACGGTGATCGACCCTTTTTCGACGACGTATCGCGCCAGCGCGGGCGGCAGCTCGATGCGCACCACTTCCCACTCCGGGGACGGGGTGCGGGCCAGGATCGTGCCGGTGCCGTCGATGTGGCCCTGCACGATGTGCCCGCCCAGGCGGCTGTTCAGCGCGACCGCGCGCTCCAGGTTCACCCGGCTGCCGACCCGGATGTCACGTAGGTTGGACCGGTGCAGCGTTTCGGCCATCACGTCGGCGGTGAATTGCCCTCCGGGCAGTACCTCGACAACGGTCAGGCACACACCGTTGACCGCGATCGAATCACCGTGACCGGCATCGGCGGTGACCGCGGGACCGCGGATGGTCAGGCGGGCGCAGTCGGCCACGTCATCCCGGCCGGTCACCTCACCCAATTCTTCGACGATTCCGGTGAACACCGCACCAGGCTAGTCTCCGGCTGGCCGGAAACCTCGCCCCGATCAGGCCCAGCCGGACGCCGGACACACACCGCACGTTTTCCGGTCGGGTCACCGGCACCCTCTACGATGCCAGGTATGCACACGCCCCGCCGACGTGCCGTCGTCCTTGTCGCTTTGGCCGTCCTGAGCGCCACCGCCGCGCTCCTCGCCGGCTGCTCGTCGTCCAAGCCGACCAGCAAGCAGCCGCTCCCCGATGCGGCGACACTGCTGAGGGAATCCAGCCAGACCACCAAGGGCGTCCAGAGCGTGCACGTGGTGCTGTCGACGACCGGCAAGGTTCAGGGGCTGCCCGTCAAAATGCTCACCGGCGACCTCACCACCGCGCCCAGCACCGCCGCCAAGGGCAACGCCAAGGTCGTGGTCGGCGGTTCTGATCTCGACGCCGACTTCGTGGTGTACGACTCGGACCTGTATGCCACCTTAACCCCGAACAAATGGACTGATCTCGGTCCCGCCGCCGATATCTACGACGTCTCCACGATCTTGAACCCCAACACCGGGCTGGCCAACATCCTGGCCAACTTCGCCGATGCCAAGGCCGAAGGCCGCGACATCATCAACGGGCAAGACACCGTGCGCATCAGCGGCAGCGTTCCCGCAGAAGCCGTGAACGCCCTTGCGCCGCAATTGAAGGTGAACCAGCCGCTGCCTGCCACCGTCTGGATCCAGGAGAACGGCGACCACCAGCTGGTTCAGGCGAAGCTGGATCAAAGTGCGGGTAATTCCATCCAGATCACCCTGTCCAACTGGGGGGAGCCCGTGCAGGTGACGAAACCTCCGGCGAGCTAGGCCAATGCGAGCAGGCCGCAGAGTCGCGATCAGCGCGGGCAGCCTCGCTGTGCTGCTCGGTGCCCTCGACACCTATGTCGTGGTCACCATCATGCGCGACATCATCACCACCGTGGGCATCCCGATCAACCAGCTGCAGCGGATCACCCCGATCGTCACCTGGTATCTGCTGGGCTACATCGCCGCCATGCCACTGCTGGGCCGGGCGTCGGACCGGTTCGGCCGCAAACTGCTGTTGCAGACCAGCCTGGCCATGTTCGCCGTCGGCTCGGTGATCACCGCTCTGGCCACCGATCTGCACATCCTGGTGGTGGGGCGCACCCTTCAGGGTCTGGCCGCCGGCGCGCTGCTGCCGGTGACCCTGGCGCTGGGCGCCGACTTGTGGGCGGCCCGCAACCGCGCCGGGGTGCTCGGTGGTATCGGCGCCGCCCAGGAACTGGGCAGCGTGCTGGGCCCGCTGTACGGGATTTTTATCGTCTGGCTGCTGCACCGCTGGCAGGACGTGTTCTGGATCAACGTGCCGCTGGCGCTGGCCGCGATGGTGATGATCCAGTTCAGCCTGCCATCGCGGGACCGCAGCACCGAACCGGAGCGGATCGACCTGGTCGGTGGGGTGTTGCTGGCGGTCACGCTGGGCTTGGCGGTCATCGGGCTCTACAACCCCAACCCCAACGGCCGGCAGGCGTTGCCCAGTTACGGGTTGCCGCTGGTGATCGGCGCGCTCGCCGCGGCCGTAGTGTTCGCGCTGTGGGAACGTTTCGCACGCACCCGGCTCATCGAACCGGCCGGGGTGCACTTCCGACCGTTCCTGGCTGCATTGGGTGCCTCGATCGCAGCCGGTGCGGCTCTGATGGTGACGCTGGTCGATGTGGAACTGTTCGGTCAGGGCGTGCTGGGCATGGACCAGGACGAGGCGGCCATCCTGCTGCTGCGTTTTCTCATCGCGTTGCCGGTCGGGGCGCTGCTGGGCGGATGGATCGCCATCCGGGTCGGTGATCGGGCGATGACGTTCGCCGGGCTTCTGATCGCGGCCGGCGGCTATTGGCTGATCTCGAAGTGGCCGGTCGACCTGCTGTCCTACCGCCACGACGTGTTCGGCGTGGTTTCGCTGCCGGCGATGGATACCGACCTGGTGATCGCCGGGCTCGGGTTGGGTCTGGTGATCGGCCCGTTGTCGTCGGCAAGTCTGCGGGTGGTGCCGTCGGCGCAGCACGGTATCGCGGCCGCGCTGGTGGTGGTGGCGCGGATGACCGGCATGCTGGTCGGAGTGGCCGCGTTGAGTGCGTGGGGTTTCTACCGGTTCACCCAGATCGTGGCGGGCCTGACCGCGTCAGTGCCGCCTAACGCCAGCCTGGCGGTGCGGATAGCCATCCAGGCTCGCTTGTACCGGCAGGCGTTCGCGGACATGTACGGCGAGATCTTCACGGTCACCGCCCTGGTCTGCGTGGCGGGGGCGCTGTTGGGACTGCTGGTCGCCAGCCGCCGCGTACACGCCGCGGAACCTTCGGTGGACGAGCTGCAGGCCGTCGGGCCGTCTGCGTAGCGCCGCGCCGTCTGCGTAGCGCCGCCGTCGCGAGCGTGCACACAATGCCGCTGTGTGCGGCGTGTCGGTGTGCACACACGCACGCTCGCGCCGCGGGCAGGCGAGCTACCGCGGCACCAGGCTCAGCAGCAGATCCGGGCCGACCCGTTCCACCCCGTCGAACCGCCAGCGCAGCGCCCGCGCAATACTCGGCACCCCGACGTCGTCGACCGCGGTGATGGGCCCACCCAAAAGAATCGGCGCCACATAGGCCAGGATGCGATCGATGGCCCCGGCGCGCAGAAACGCCCCCGCGAGGGTGGGACCGCCCTCCAGCAGCACATCGGTGCGGTCCGACAGGGCTTTGAGGACTTCGTGCGGATCGTGGGTGCGGATCAGCATGGTGCGCGAATCGTCGTTGAGCACCTGCGCCTCGGCCGGTATGTCCCGCTTTCCCACCACCACGCGCAGCGGTTGCCGTTCCGCCAGCGAGCCGTCGGGCAGCCGCGCGGTCAGCGCCGGGTCATCGGCGAGCACTGTGCCGGTACCGACCACGATCGCGTCGGCAGCAGCGCGGCGCCGATGCAGGTCCGCGCGGGCGGCCTCGCTGGTGATCCACTGGCTGGACCCGTCGGCGGCGGCACTGCGTCCATCGATGCTGGTGGCATACTTCCAGGTCACGTGCGGCAGCCCGGTCTTTTGTTTGTGCAGCCACTCCCGCAGCGGGCCCGCCGCCACCAGGTCCGCCTGCACGCCGGCGACCACCTGCACGCCCGCGGCCGCCAACCGCGCCGCACCACCGGCGGCGATCGGGTTGGGATCGGCGACGGCGTAGACCACGCACGCGACCTCGGCAGCCAGCAAAGCATCCACGCAGGGCGGCGTTCTCCCGTGATGGTTGCACGGCTCGAGGGTGACCACCGCAGTACCGCCGGCGGCCGAAGCACCGGCCCGGCGCAGCGCCACCACCTCGGCATGCGCGCTGCCGGGCGGACCGGTGCCGCCGACGCCCACCACGCGGCCGCCGCGGTCGATGATGACCGCCCCGACCGGCGGGTTGGGATAGGTGCCGCCCTTGACCAGGTTCGCCTGCTCGACGGCGAGACGCATGGCGGCGTCGTGGCCGATAGCCGCCCGGCTAGTCATCGATGCAGATGCGCTGACGCGGCGGCGGCGCGCCGGCGCAGCCTTTCCACCGCGGCCGCCGGGTCGTCGGTGTGGTAGACGGCCGTGCCCGCGACAAAGCAGTCGACCCCGGCCTCGGCCGCTTGCTCGATGGTGTCCTCGTTGATACCGCCATCGATCTCCACCAGAATGGTCAGCCCGGTGGCGTCAATGAACCGGCGGGCGGTGCGCACCTTCGTGAGCACCTCAGCGATAAACGCCTGGCCGCCGAACCCGGGGTCGACCGACATGATCAGCAAGGTGTCGAATTCGCGGAGGATCTCCAGGTAGCGCTCGAGCGGTGTCTGGGGTTTGATGCCCAGCCCCGCCCGGGCGCCCGCGGCGCGGATATCGCGGGCCACGGCTACCGGGTCGTCGGTGGCCTCGGCGTGGAAAGTCACGTTGTAGGCACCGGCTTCGGCATACCCGGGCGCCCACCGGCCCGGGTTTTCGATCATCAGATGACAGTCCATCGGCAGGGCAGTGTGGGCGCGCAGGCTCTCCACCACCGGCAGACCGATCGTGAGGTTCGGGACGAAATGACCGTCCATCACGTCGACATGCAGCCAGTCGGCGCCGTTGACGGCGGCGGCGGCGTCGGCCAGCCGAGCGAAATCAGCCGACAGGATCGACGGGGCGATCAAGGGCCCGCTGGTGTTGCCTGGCATGCGTCTGAGCCTACTGAGCGATGCCGCGCGGCGCAGAAGCGCTTACCCCGCTGAAGAATCGCGGGCACCTCGACGCCGCAGCACGGCGGCGAACATCGCGTCGGTCCCGTGCCGGTGCGGCCACAGCTGCACGAAGGGGCCCGCACCGAGCTCACCGACGGGCTCGAATAACGGCCGGGCGTCCACCGCGCACACCGGGTGCCGGCGCAGTGCGTCGGCAACCACGCCGATAGTCTCGGCCAGGTGCGGCGAGCAGGTCGCGTACAGCACAACACCGCCGGGACGGGTCAGCGCGATCGCGGCGGCGAGCAGTTCCCGCTGCAATCCGACCAGCGCCGGCAGGTCCGCCGGCTGCCGTCGCCAGCGGGCTTCGGGACGGCGGCGCAACGCCCCCAGCCCCGTGCACGGCACGTCGACCAGCACCCGGTCGAATCCGGGCTGCAGACCGGTGTGCCGCCCGTCGGCCTGCACCACCTCGACCGGCAGCCCGCGGGTGTTCTGCCGCACCAGTGCGGCCCGTGTGGGTGAGGGTTCGACCGCGGTGACGTGCGCTCCGGCGGCGGCGCCCAGCGCCGCCACCAGAGCGGTTTTGCCGCCCGGCCCGGCGCAGAGATCGAGCCAGCGTCCGGTGTCGCCGGTTACCGGCGCCAACGTCAGCGCCCGGGCTACCAGCTGGCTGCCCTCGTCTTGAACCAGGGCGCGCCCGTCGCGCACCGGCGCCAGTTGCCCGGGATCGCCGGCCTGCAGGTACACCGCAAACGGCGAGTAGCGGCCGAGCGTGCCGTGCACCGCATCGGCCAATTCGGCCGCGGTCAACGCTCCGGGACGGGCCGCCAAATGCACCTGCGGCCGCTCGTCGTCGCTGGCCAGCACGGCGTCGAGCTCGCCGGCGGCCGCGCCCAACGCGTCCGCGAACGCCTGGGCGATCCAGCGGGGGTGGGCATGAACGAAGGCGGTGTGCCCGATCGGGTCACTCACCGGGTCGGGCGCTAACTGGGCTACCCATGAGCTCTCGTCTCGGGTGCTGATACTGCGCAATACAGCGTTCACAAAACCAGCTCTGGCCGAATCAAACTCGAGTGCAGCCTGTTCGACGGTGGTCGACACCGCGGCATGCGCGTCCACGCGGGTGCGCAGCAGCTGGTAGGCGCCCAGCCGCAGCAGGTCCAGCAGCACGGGGTCGATAGCTTGCGGTGTCCGGCCGGCCGCGGCCGCGATGATCGCGTCGAGCAGGCCGCGGGTACGGCAGGTGCCGTAGGTCAGCTCAGTGGCGAAGGCGGCGTCACGGCCGGTGATGCCGCGCTCGCGCAGCAGCGCCGGCAGCGCCAGGTTCGGGTACGCGTCGCGTTCCGTGACCGCCCGCAGCACGTCGAACGCGGCGCGCCGCGCCGGATCCAGTGGGCGGCGCCGGAGTGTGGCGCGGCGGGGTGACCGGGCGCCCGGGGGCTTACCGGACGCCGTCACGACGCCCGGTCGGTCGAGGCCAGCCGGGCGCCGCGGGCCCAGTCGACGGCGTTCATGAACTTCTTTCCGGGTGGCTGAACTTGGCCCAGCCGCACCGGATCTGAGCCGGTGCCGATCCACACAGCGTGCCGCCCGACAGAGATCTCACCGGGTGACAATGGTGTTGGCGTGTGCGTGTCGATGCACACCGGCCCAAGCTTGATCCGCAGGCCGCCGATCAGTGTCCAGGCGCCGGGGCTGGGCGTGACGGCGCGGATTCGCCGCTCGACGACCTGGGCGGGCAGGTCCCAGCGGACGCGGGCCTGTTCCACGGTGATCTTGGGCGCGAAGCTGATCCCCTCGGCGGGTTGGGGCACCGGTGTGAGTGTCCCGTCAGCGATGCCGTCGAGGGTGGCGACCAGCAGCCTGGCCCCTGAAACCGCGAGCCGCTGCAGCAGATCGCCCGCCGTGTCGGTGGGACCGATCGGCTCGGTGACGACACCGTAGACCGGTCCGGAATCCAGACCCGAGTCGATCTGAAACGTGGTCGCCCCGGTCACGGTATCGCCCGCGGCTATCGCCGCCTGCACGGGAGCGGCGCCCCGCCAGGCCGGCAGCACGGAGAAATGCAGATTGATCCAGCCGTGTCGGGGTACCGCCAGTAACTCGTCGCCAAGCAGCGCGCCATAGGCCACCACCGCGCAGCAATCCGGTGCCAGCTGCGCGAGTTCCGCGACGAACTGTGCCGAGTTGGGTTGCGACGGCCGCAGCAGCGGAATACCGTGCTCGAGCGCCAGCCGCGCCACCGGCGAAGGCTGCGGTCTGCCGCGGCGGCCCGAGGCGGCATCCGGTCGCGTGAGCACCGCGATCACCTCATGGCGCTCCGAGCCGATGAGGCAGCGCAACGCGGGCAGCGCGGGTTCGGGCGTGCCGGCGAAGACGAGGCGCACGGGCACAGTCTAGGAAGACCATGCCGCGCCGCCGGGCTAGAAGACCTCGAGCTGCGCGGCCGGCTCGCCGCCGGCGGCGGTAAACGCCATCAGCGCGCGCACCAGCCCGTGGCGTTCCGCCGGCGGCATCTTCTGCACAATGCGGGCGATTTCGGCACGGCGGTGGGCGGTGACCTGGCGGACGACCTCTCGTCCCCGCGGGGTCAGCGCCGCCAGCAGCTCGCGCCGTGATCTCGGGTGGGGCCGCCGGTCGATCAGTCCGGCGCTGACGAGCCGGTCCACCATCCGGCCGGTGGCCGAGGGCTGGACGTCCAGCAGACCGGCCAGCGTGGCCAAATTGACCGGGCCTCGATTCGACAAGATCACCAAGGTCCGGAATTGCGGGATGGTGATGGTCTCGTCGACCAGTGCGATCGAGCGGGCCGAGATGGCCACCAGCAGCCGCGATGCTGTCAGCAGCGCGTCGGTGATCGCATCGACAGACTCATCAACGGCCGTCACGTCATCGGCGGGCATCGTGCTCCCAACAGTCGGGGCGGTCATCGTCGCCCGGGCTTGCCGGCCAGGATTTTAGCAACCGACCATCATCGTCGACACAAACGATTGCTTGATAATACTATTGCATATAGCATGATTTGTCGGGGTGTATATCCTGCGGCCGACGGCGGTGCCGGAGTAGCCCCCCTCAGAAAGACCCTCTGAAAGGTTGTGATGAACAGCAACACCTCGATGACCAGCGCAGCGGCCACCACACACCAGGCGATGTGGGCCCTGGGCGATTACGCCCGCATGGCCGAGGACGTGATGGCCCCCCTGGGACCGGTACTGGTCAGTGCCACCGGCATCGGCCCGGGCCAGCGGGTGCTCGACGTGGCCGCGGGATCCGGCAATATCTCCATCCCTGCCGCCCTGACGGGCGCGACGGTTGTGTGCACCGATCTGACACCCGAACTACTGCGCCGCGCACACCACAGAGCCGAACAGCGCGGGGTGACGCTGCAGTGCCGGACCGCTGATGCCCAGGCTTTGCCGTTCGCCGACGGCGAGTTCGACGCCGTGCTGTCGGCGATCGGGGTGATGTTCGCGCCAGACCATCAGCGCGCAGCCGGCGAGCTGCTGCGGGTCTGTCGGCCCGGCGGCACGATCGGTGTGATCAGCTGGACACCGGAGGGTTTCTTCGGCCAGATGCTCGCCACGCTCCGGCCGTATCGGCCGACCCTGACGCCCGGTGTGCCCCCGGCGGCGCTGTGGGGGCGCGCAGACTATGTGCGTGGACTGCTGGGCGAGAGGGCCGGCGATATCCGCGCGGTCCGGGGCATGCTGCACGTTCACCGATTCGATACCGCCGGGGAAGTCCACGCCTATTTCAAGCGTCACTACGGCCCGACGATCAACGCTTATCGCACGATCGGCGACAACCCGCTGCTGGCCGCCACGCTGGACGCCCAGCTCACCGAACTCGCGCACCGCTACATGACACCTACCGGGATGGAGTGGGAGTACCTGCTGGTCACCGCCCGCAGGCGGTAAGCCCAACGATTCGTGACACCATCCCGGCCGCAATGAGGGCCCGCCGCGGGTGCGCACGACGGCGACGGGCCCTCGCACACCGGTCCGGCGAGCAGGTGTTTCACCGTGCGGCGGTCATTGCCCGACACGTTCGCCACATCGGCAACCCTGACGAACCCCACGAGTAGCCCTGAGGAAAGATGACGGGGCATGGTCCGCTCGCATCGCATCATCGACTGGGATCCCGAAGACCGTGCAGCCTGGGAGGCCGGCAACCGTGCCGTCGCACGCCGTAATCTGCTCTGGATCGTGGCCTGTGATCACGTGGCCTTCGGCGTCTGGACGTTGTGGCCGGTGATGGCGCTGTTTATGCCCAGGCAGGTGTACGGTTTCTCGGCAGCCGACAAGTTCCTGCTCGGCGCGACCGCCGCCCTGGTCGCCGCCGTGCTGCGCATTCCGTATTCGTTGGGCATCGCCACACTCGGCGGGCGCACCTGGACAATGCTGTCGACTGCGGTGCTGTTGGTCCCCACCGCCGCCACCATCTGGTTGATGGCCCATCCCGGCTTGCCGCTGTGGCCCTACCTGGCATGCGCAGCGCTGACCGGGCTGGGCGGCGCCAACTACGCCGCGTCGATGACCAACACCAACGCGTTCTACCCGCACCGGCTCAAGGGTTCGGCGCTGGGGTTCAACGCCGGGGTCGGAAATCTCGGGGTGCCCACGATCCAGGTGGTAGGGCTGGTGGTGATCGCCGTCGCCGGCCCCCATCAGCCGTATTGGGTGTGCGGGCTTTACCTGGTGCTGCTGACGGTCGTCACGATCGGGGCAGCCCGTTACCTGAACAATCTCGACCACGCCACCTACGCGGTACGCGACCTGCGCTTAAGCCTGTCCGAAAGCGATGCCTGGCTGCTGGCGCTGCTGTACGTCGGCACCTTCGGATCGTGGATCGGATTCTCCTTTGCGTTCGGCCAGGTGCTGCAGATCAACTTCATCGCCGCCGGCCAAAGCCACGGGCAGGCCGCCTTGCACGCGGCCGAGTTCGCGTTCGTCGGGCCGATGCTGGGGTCGCTGTCCCGCATTTACGGTGGCCGGCTGGCCGACCGGCACGGCGGCAACCGCGTCACCTTAGTGGTGTTCGTCCTCATGGTGCTGACCGCCGGGCTGCTGGTCGGCCTCAGCGCGGGGAACAACCGGGTGTCCGGCGCTGCCACGGCCGTCACCCTGACCGGCTACATCGGCAGCTTTATCGTGTTGTTCATCCTGGCCGGACTGGGCAACGGATCGGTGTACAAGATGATCCCGTCGGTCTTCGAAGCCCGCAGTTACCTGCTCGCGGTCGATGAGGCCGAACGCCGCCGCTGGTCGCAGGCCACGTCCGGGGCCGTGATCGGGTTCGTTGCGGCGTTCGGCGCGCTCGGCGGTGTGGCGATCAATCTGGCGCTGCGACAGTCGTATTCGACCACCGGCACCCCGACGTCGGCCTACCTGATTTTTCTGTTCTTCTACGTTTTCGCCGCGGTCCTGACCTGGGCAAGGTATGTGCGCCGGCCCACCGCGCCACCGCTGAAAACCGGCGCCGGACGCGCGACCCTGCCCGAATAACACCGCCGGCGATCACCGGGCGTGGCCAACGACGGTCAGCCGACGTGCAACGGATCGATCTGCACCCGGACCAGCGAGTGGGTTTGCCGGGCGCTGAGCACGCCGACGGCGCGGCGCAGGCTGGCCGCCAGCGCCAGCCCCTGGTCGCGGGGAACCCGCACCAGCATTCGGACCACCGCGACGTCGGGCGGCGTCCCCGCCGGGCGGCGCACGCCGGGGGGCAGGTCCACCGGGCCGAGCAGGTCGGCACCGCCGGGAAGTTGAGTTTCGGCCAGTAGCGCCGTCACCGCGTCGGCGGGGCCGTCTACCGCGGCGATGTGCACACTCGGCGGCAGCCCCACTTCCGTGCGGGCCGCCAACTCGGCGTCCGCGTGCCCCACCGGATCCCAGCGGATCAGCGCCTGCACCGTCGGGATCGACGATTCGGCGACCACAACCACCACACCGCCGTCACCCCGGGGACGCACCAGTGCCGAGGCGGTCATCCAGCGCCGCAGGGTGTCTTCGGCGGCGCGGAGATCCTGTCGGCCCAGCAGCGCCCAGCTGTCCAGGAGCAGCGCCGCCCCGTATCCCCCACAGGCGCGGGGCTCGGCCCCCGGAGTGGCCACCGCCAGGGCGGGATGGCCGGCAATGTGCGGCACGATGCGATCTCCGGCCGAGGTGATCACGGGCGTACCCGGAAATGCCCGGCCCAGCTCTTCGGCAGTGCGCCGGGCGCCGACCACGACGGCGCGCACCGCCTCCGATCCGCACCGGGAGCACCGCAGCGCAGCCTCGGTTCGCCCGCACCAGCGACAGACCGCCGCCCGCCCGCCGACCATGCCGGGCCCCCGTGGCTGGGGGGCGGGCCGACTCGGATCGTCAGCGCGGTCGGGCAGCGACAGCGGGCCGGTGCAGTACCGGCAGCGTGCGATCGCGCGGCAGCGGCCGCAGGCCAGCGAGGGCACATAACCACGGCGAGGCACCTGCACCAGCACTGGCGCCCCGGCCTGCAGGGCGGACCGGGCCGCGCGCATCGCGACCGACGGCAGCCGGGCGGAGCGGGCGGCGGGGTCGCGTTCGTCCTCGTAGCCGCGGTCATCGAGCGCGACCACCCGCGGGGTGCGGGCGCGCACCACCGGACGGACAGCGACCACGTCATGGGCCCAGCCGCTGCACACCAGCGCGTGGGCTTCCGCGGTGCGGGCGTAACCTCCGATCAGTGCGGCGCAGCGCACCTGATGCGCGCGCAGCATCGCCACCTCCCGGGCATGCGGGTACGGTGCCCGGGGCTCGGCCATACTGTCGTCGCCGTCATCCCAGACCATCACCAGACCCAGGTCGGTCACCGGTGCGAACACCGCACTGCGGGTGCCGATCACCACGCGGGCGCTGCCGCGCAGCGCCGCCAGCCAACGCCGGTAGCGCGCGGCCGGCCCGAGTCCCGCCGACAGCGCCACCACGCTGCGCTCATCGATCCGGCTCGTCACGGCTCGCCACAGCAGCTCGACATCCCGTTGGTCGGGGACGATTCCCAGCACCGTGCGCCCAGCCCGCACCGTTTCCGCCGCGGCCTCGGCGAATCTGTCGGCCCACAGCTCGCCGGGCAGCGCCTGCCACACCGCGCGGGCCGCCCGCGCCTCGGCCAGGGCAGACAGGAACTGAGCGCCGCGGCTATAGATCCGCCAGCCCGCCGGATCGACCGGATCGACCGGCGCCACCACCAGCGGCAGTGCTGCCGGTGCGGGTTCGCGCTCGACTTTGGCATGCCGGGCCGGCACGGCAAGCCGCAGCACGTCGGCCCGGGTTCCGGCGTAGCGGGCGGCCACCGCGTCGACCAGACGCCGGATTTCGGCGGTGAGCACGGGCTCGGCGGAGACAACACGCTCCAGCCACCCCAACTTGCCGGCGTGATCGGTGTCGGTGCGCCGCTCGAGCACAAACCCGTCGACCAGCCGCCCGTGAAAACGCACCCGGACCCGCACTCCGGGCTGCGCGTCATCGGATTGCTCGGCGGCGACCAGGTAGTCGAAGTCGCGGTCCAGATGCGGCACCGGCAGCAGCGGCAGCACGCGGGCGATCGGTTCGTGCTCGGCGGCCCGCGGTGTCACCGCGAACGCCCCGAGGCTCTCACCGGCTCCGGTCCGGGCCCACGGCGCTGCGCTCGCGCGCGTGGGGGCCGGGCGGCCACCTGCCCACCGAGAGCCCAGCGCGGTGCGTACGGTGTCTGCATGCCCGGCTTTGATGATGACGACAAACCCGGCATCGACACCATCCTGCTGAAGGTACTGGATGCGGTGCCGTTCCGGTTATCCGCCGACGACGGCGTTGACGCGGCGCGCCGCCGGCTGCGGGAGCTGCCTCGCCGCCCGGTGCACCCGGAGGTACGCGCCGAGAACCGTGTCATCGACGGGCCCGCGGGCCACATCGGTATCCGGATCTACTGGCCGCCAATCGATTCCGATGATCTGCCGGTGGTGGTGTATTTCCACGGCGGGGGTTTCGTCGTCGGCGACCTGGATACCCATGACGGCACTGCCCGCCAGCACGCCGTGGGCGCGGAGGCGGTGGTGGTATCCGTCGACTACCGGCTGGCGCCCGAACATCCCTATCCCGCGGCCATTGACGACGCCTGGGCCGCGACCCAGTGGGTGGCCGGTCACGGCAGCGACATCGGCGCGGACGTGACCCGGCTGGCCGTGGCCGGAGATTCCGCGGGGGGCACCATCGCCGCGGTGATCGCGCAACGCGCCCGTGACCACGGCGCTCCGCCGATCACCTTCCAACTGTTGTGGTATCCGTCCACCCTGTGGGATCCGTCACTGCC